>NZ_VXKH01000005.1 GCF_008693065.1 Corynebacterium tuscaniense
AACCGGACCAGCGGGTCGAGCTTGTGCAGGTTCCGGAAGGGCGCGCCGGGTCCGTCGAGAAAGCTCAGCCAAGCCAGGCCGAACGGGCCGTGCGCTGCGCCCATGAGCGCCACGCCGAGGCACAGCAGCACCACGAAGTAGCCGCGCCAGGGGGAGCGCCATGTGGCTAGCCCTGCGATAGCGACTGCCGCAATTGCGGCAGTCGCGAGGACGAAGACAGGTTCCGCGACGAGGAGGGAGCCGGCGGTGCGCTCCGTATCCACGAAGGGGGCCCACGAGGTGGTGCCCCGAAGGATCTCCGCCAGGTTGAGCCACCGAGTGGTTACGTAGGAAGACTCAATGAAATCTGTAAACGGCGCCGAATACTTCCCCAGCACCAACAGGGGGCCGATCCACCAGGCGCTCACGAGCGCAGTTCCGGCCAGCCAACCGGCCAGATGCTTCCACGCCCCACGCCACAACAGGAGAATGAAAGCCGGCAGGCACGCCATCATCGTCGCGGTGGCATTCACCGCGCCCATGAAAGCGATGGGTACCACTGCCGCGGCAACATCGCACCAGTTCAACCGCGTTGCCCCGATGAGCGGCAGCACCGTCCACGGCACCAGAGCGACAGGCCACGCCTCCGAAGAAATCGCGGTCAGTGTGGTGAGCATCCGCGGGCTCAACGCGAAGAGCACCCCCGCCGCCCAGGCTGGCCACAGAGCAAATCCGACCTTGCGTGCCACCAGGTACGCCCCGGAAAAACCCACCCCCATGACCACGATCCACCACATCCGCTGCGCCACCCAATCCGGCAGCGGATCCGTAAGCAAGAAGAACAATCCGTGGGGGAACAGATACCCGTAGGCCTGGTTCTGAATTTGGCCCAGTGTGAATGTGTCCGTGTACGCATGCCCGGCAGCGGCCAAGAATCCAGCCGGGTTCACCAGCACATCAAACTTGGTATCCGCTGCTGTGCGGCCGGGGGCTTGCAAAAAGGACAGAAGGCCCAGTGCCAGCCATGTGAAAAGGTGCGCGCTACTGGCGCGAGCCGTACTCCGGTCCACCAAGAACCGCCTGGTCAGCGGGCACAGCATTGCCGGTGGGCACACGGTTCTGCCCGGAGAAACCCGCGATTCCCACGACCGCCACGATGCCGAGCACCACGCCCGTTACGGCGCTGGCAAGAACCGGGCCGAGGGTGCGGCGCGGCCACGATGCGGTGCGGTTTGTCATGCTCACAGACCATACCAGCCCTTTGGGGCGGAGCGTGTCCACGCGGGACGATAGTATAGGCCCGACACGACTTCTTATAGCTCTAAGGAATCCACTTTCATGCGCGCATCCATCACAGGCTTCCTGGCGTTGTGTGCTGCGCTCATGCTCAGCGCGTGTACGCCGACGGGTCCAGAATCTACGCCGGAGACATCCCTTGCCACTGTGACCAACACCGTCACGGAAACGCCCGCGAGCCCTGCGCAGCAGCGCGTGCCGGAGGATCTTCGCATGCGCGTAGCATCGCTCATGGTTGTGGGGGTTACTTCTTATGATGACGCCCGTGCCGCCCTCGACCAAGGCGTCGGCGGCCTGATTATCCCAAGCTGGGCGGACCCGGCCCTGCTTACCGAGGAAGGCCGTAACATCAACGCACTGCGGGAGGAATTCAAGCGCCCCTTTATCGTCGCCATTGATTTCGAAGGTGGCCGCGTTCAACGCCATTCGCAGATCCTCGGATCCTTCCCCAGTCCGCGTGACCTGGCTAAACAGTCTGATGACGTCATTCAGGGCACCGGCTACGACATTGGCACTCGTCTGCGTGAACACGGCATCAACGTGGATTACGCACCGCTGCTGGACCTCGATGTCACGGACCTGGACATCGTGGGCGACCGCGCATTCGGCCCCTCACCCGATCGTGTCGCAGAGGTGGCCACGCTTTTTGCGCAGGGGCTTATCGACGCACGGGTGGCGCCCACCTTCAAACACTTCCCCGGCCATGGTCGCGCCAGCGGGGATACCCACCACACCCTTGCGGTGACCCCGCACGTGGATGAACTGTATGGCTTCGACCTTGCCCCCTACGCTGCCGTGCTGCCGAAATTCCCCAACGCGTCTGTCATGGTCGGCCACATGGCGGTGCCCGGAGTAGGGGAGGATGACCTTCCTGCCTCCCTCAATCCCGCCATTTATGAGCTCCTGCGTTCCGGTGACTACCCCGGCGGCTCACCTTTCCATGGTGTCGCAGTGACCGACGATCTCTCCGGCATGCGGGCCATCACCGACCACATGTCCACCCCCGAAGCCGTCCGTCGCGCCATTGCCGCCGGCGCTGATCAAGCACTGTGGTCATCCGGTACAGACCTGCCTGCGGCCATTGACGGAGTGGTCGCCGCCGTCAACAACGGGGACATCCCCGAAGAACGGATCACCACCGCCGCCACCCGCGTCCAACAACAATTCATTGACACAGAATTTTGATCTTGAACTACCCTGTATCAGGTGAGCTCCAAACCTACATCCACGAATCAGCCCGGCGCGTCCCGTGGCAGCAAGATCGCCGCGGGGTTCTTCGCCGGATTCTTCGTGCTTCTGCTTGGCCTGTATCTTGCTGATATTGGGCTCAACCGTGGCACTGTGCCACGCGGCACCACAGTTGGTGGTGTGGAGATTGGGACGATGAAGCCCGCCGCGGCGGTGAGTTTGTTGGAGGGAGAGCTCGGCGACGTGGAAAAGCGTCCCGTACTCGCGCGTGCCGGCGACGTAGAGGCGACCTTCATCCCTGAAAACGCTGGTCTCGGCGCTGACTGGCAGGCAACCGTCGACGCAGCTGGTGTGGAATCCCTCAACCCACTCTCGCGTCTGCTTGGCTTCTTCCGCACCAAAGAAGTGGACATCACCTCGACGATCGACGCGAACAAGCTTCAACCCGAAATCGACCGCCTAGCTGCGGATCTAGCGCGCGACCCCAAGGATGGGACCGTGGCGCTAGAAGGGGGTAAGGCCAAGGTTGAGGAGCCCGAGGACGGCCAACACGTCATGCGCGACGACCTCGAACGCACAATGACCCTCAACTGGATCAACCCGGATGGCATCAGTGTTGAACCGAAGACCACACCCCCGGCGATTGATGCCGACGTGATCAAACAAACCGTCGACGGGCCTGCCGCCGCCGCACTCAAAGGGCCACTGACCCTGCGTGGCGGCCAAGGTGAGCAAAAGGTCAAGGCTGTCATTGAACCCGAACGCATGGGCGAGATTGCCACCTTTCGTAATGAGCCAGAAAACAAAAAGATCGTCCCCGAAGTCAACCCCGACAAGGCTGAAGAAATCTTCGGTGAACAGCTCAAAGACACCGTCACGAAAGTCCAAAACGCCACTATCTCTGCCTCCGGCGCCGTGACCCCTTCCCAAGATGGCAACGAGATTGCCTGGGATATCGTCTTGCGTGACCTTGATCGACGTGTGTTTGGCAGCGATCCCCGCGAATGGGACGCCGAATACCGTGACGTCCCCGCCACCTTCACCACCGAACAAGCGAACAATGCCACCTTCAACGAAGAAGTTGGGTCCTTCACCACCGACGGGTACTCCGACGCCTCAGGCACCAACATCAAACTCGTGGCGGAGACCGTCAACGGTGCTGTAGTCAGCCCCGGCCAAACCTTCTCCCTCAACGGCTACACCGGCCCGCGCGGGGCGGCGCAGGGCTACGTGGAATCCGGCATCATCATCAACGGTCACGCTGGCAAGGCTGTCGGCGGCGGCATCTCCCAGTTCGCCACCACCCTCTACAACGCCTCCTACTTCGCCGGCATGACCGATGTCGCCCACACCCCGCACTCCTACTACATCTCCCGCTACCCAGCCGGGCGCGAAGCCACCGTGTACGAAGGTGCCATTGACCTGGTGTTCAAAAACGACACCCCAAACCCAGTGAAGATTGTCACCGATTTCGGCGGCGGCAAGATCACCGTCCGCATGATGGGTGTGAAAGACCGCACCGTTGAATCCGTCAACGGCGGCCGCTGGGCAGAAACCTCCCCATCCCCACAGACCGTGTCCGGTGACGGTTGCGTCCCCTCCAGTGGTTCCCCTGGATTCACCACCTCTGACACCCGCATCGTCCGTGACCTTGCAGGCAATGAAATCTCCCGCGAAACCCAAACCACGGTGTACGACCCCCAACCAATCGTCCGCTGCGACTAAAAAGGCGGGATGGTTTCACCCAGCTCCCGCTCCAAACCCCAGCGGGTAAGCCGCGCGATCTCCATGTCCCGCGGCATGAGCGGGTGCAGTGGTGCGCCCGGAATCTCAAGATTCACCACATCCGCGCCATCAACTGCTTCCAGCATCGACGTACTCGCCGGCGTCACAATATGGTCCCGCCGCGAATACAAGGACGTATACACCACCCCCGGGTGCGTATCCGGAACCACGCGGGCCAACAACCATTCCGATCCCACCAAATGCTGCTGGGCACTCTCGCCTAAGAAACGGTTCACCACAGCTTTTTGTTTGTTCATCACCTGGGATATCAGTTCCGCCCGCCCATCCACATCTGTGCCATGAAACGGCGAACCCATCGTGACCACCCGGCGCACCTTCTCATACCCACCAGCCGCGATGAACAACTTGGTCACCGTGCCACCCTGCGAATGCGCCACGATGTCCACCTGGTGTGCACCAGTTGCCGCGAGCACCTTGTCCACATTGGCAGCCAATTCCCCCACGAGATCATCTAGATTCCCCGTGCCATACAGCCCCGGCACCCGCATTTGGCCATAATCAAACCCCCACACCCAATAACCATGGGTGGCAAGATACCGGGCCTGACGCGTAAAAGCACTGGTCCTACCCTGGAAACCATGCACAAACAACACCGGCGTGGGATGCTGCGGGGTGAAAGCAGGATTGTTAAACACAGGTTTGGGCAAGCGCACACAGCCACGCTAGCAGTTCGGGCGTGCCGGGAGAGTTCAAGAAATCTAACCAAAGTCACGCAATAACGCGATGAAACCCCGGGCCCAGTAATCTGACGAGCGTCAGATTCCTCAGCCAACGCCCCTTTTTGAACCCCCACTTGGAGCCGGCGACGAGAATCGAACTCGCACTCTCAGCTTGGGAAGCTGATGTTCTACCACTAAACTACGCCGGCGCAGCCACAACGAATGCAGCGGGAACATCGTAACACCGCCACCCCTCGAGCCCCCAAATGCGCGGGGTTAAGATTGTTTTGTGCTTCTTTCAGATCGTGACATTTCCTCCGCCATCGAGTCCGACCGCTTTCAGATCGACCCGTTCGACCCTGATCTGATCCAGCCATCGAGTATCGACGTGCGGATTGACAACCTCTTCCGCGTGTTCAACAACTCGAAATACACGCACATCGACCCCAAGGAAGAAATGCCGGACCTGACCACCGAGGTCCAGGTCCCCGAAGGTGAACCCTTCGTGCTGCACCCCGGCGAATTTGTTCTCGCCGCAACGCTGGAGCACTTCACGCTTCCCGCCGACCTCGCTGGTCGCCTCGAAGGCAAGTCCAGCCTCGGCCGTCTTGGCCTGCTGACTCACTCCACAGCCGGGTTCATCGACCCGGGCTTCTCCGGCCACATCACCCTGGAGCTTTCCAACGTGGCAAACCTTCCCATCACTCTCTGGCCCGGCATGAAGGTTGGCCAGCTGGCGCTGTTCAAGATGAGCTCCCCGGCCCAAACCCCGTACGGCTCCAGCACACTCGGCTCCAAGTACCAAGGCCAGCGTGGCCCGACCCCATCGAAGGCCTACCTGAACTTCCGCTAGACACCTTCCTCTAAAAGCACTCGCGCTGCGCAACTTCACAGTAGGGGTCATAATGGCCGGTATGCGCATGACTGTGATTGGCACTGGTTACCTTGGCGCGACGCACGCCGCTTGCATGGCAGAACTTGGCCACGAGGTGCTGGGAATTGACGTTGACCAGGCAAAAGTCGATGCTTTAAAGGCTGGCAAGGTCCCGTTTTTTGAGCCCGGTTTGCCGGAGGTGCTGGAGCGCAATATTGCGAATGGTCGGCTGCGCTTCACCACGGATTACAAAGAGGCCGCCGAGTTCGCGAATGTCCACTTCATTGGCGTGGGCACCCCGCAGCAGCGTGGCAGTTACGCGGCGGACACTTCCTATGTTGAAGCAGCGGTGGATAGCCTTGTGCCGCATTTGCAGGGGGATCACGTGGTTTTCGGCAAGTCGACGGTGCCGGTTGGAACAGCTCAAGCACTTCAAGAACGAGCCAATAAGCTTATTAGCGCCTCCGCCACCCTCGAGATCGCCTGGAACCCCGAGTTTCTTCGCGAGGGCTACGCGGTCAATGACACGATCACACCGGACCGTATCGTGCTTGGCGTCCGTAGCCCCGAAGAGGGCATAGAAACCCACGCCGAAGAGATTGCACGTGAGGTGTACGCTACTCCGCTGGCAGACGGTACGCCGTTTATTGTGACGGATCTGCAGACCGCTGAGCTGGTCAAAGTTTCCGCCAACGCTTTCCTGGCCACGAAGATTTCCTTCATCAATGCGGTCTCCGAGGTTTGTGAAATTGTTGGCGCCGATGTCACTCAGCTCGCAGACGCCATCGGCCACGACGAACGCATCGGCCGTAAATTTCTCGGCGCCGGCCTCGGTTTCGGCGGTGGCTGCTTGCCTAAGGATATTCGCGCGTTCATGGCCCGCGCGGGCGAGTTGGGAGCCGATCAGGCCTTGACTTTCCTCCGCGAGGTGGATGCGATTAATATGCGCCGCCGCCAGCGAGTTATTGATTTGTCGCGCGAGATCCTAGGATCGCTCATCGGCCGTCGCATCACAGTGCTCGGCGCTGCGTTTAAGCCGAATTCGGATGATGTGCGTGATTCGCCCGCACTCGCAGTCGCGGGTCAGCTCAATCTCGCGGGCGCCGCGGTGCGAGTCTACGATCCGGAGGCGATGGACAATGCACGCAAGGTCTTCCCCACGCTAGATTATGCAGACTCGCTCGATGACGCTCTGACGGACGCTGAACTGGTTATTCTCGCCACGGAATGGGACGAGTTCAAGAACTTAGATCCGGATCGTGCGGGTCAGCTCGTTGCAAGCCACATACTTATCGACGCCCGCAACGTCCTCCCCATCACCCCCTGGCGCGCCGCCGGCTGGGAGCTTCACGCCCTCGGTCGTTCTCTCTAACGCTTTTAACCGTCGCTTCTCGTTTCAGCAGCGTCGCTCCGGCGCTTTGAGAGAGTGGAAGGTATGTCGTCAGAGCATGCGGACAAATCTGTCCCTTTGGTCGTGCTCTCCTGGTCAGAGCCAATATTTGGTATGGACACGTAGTGTGTCCGCATGAAATAGAACTATTTTCCCAGAGTAAGAGGTGTAGTTGGAACGGTCTGGACAGATTTGTCCGCATTTCATTTTGCGCAATCTATCCAGCCCGAGGGGCTGAGCTTGCGTCAGGCCGATTGGGCTCGGCCGAGCAGAGCCGAGCAAGGCAGAGCCGAGCCGAGTGCGCCTAGTGCTGGTGGTAGTCCGAGAGGAAGTTGCCCAGGCGCTCAATGGCGTTCTCTAGCTGAGATGCCCAGGGGAGGGTGACCACGCGGAAGTGATCTGGCTTCGGGTAATTGAAGCCGGAACCACCAACCATGAGGATCTTCTCGCTCTTGAGAAGGTCGAGCATGAAGCGTTCGTCGTCGTGGATCTGGTACATGTCCAGGTCGATCTTGGGGAAGGCGTACATGGCGCCTTTAGGTTCAACCACGGACACGCCCGGGATCTCCCGTAACTTCTTCACCGTGATGTCGCGTTGCTCTTTCAAACGGCCACCCTCGCCGGTAAGCGCGTAAATGGACTGACGTCCGCCAAGAGCCACCTGGATAGCGTGTTGGCCTGGGACGTTCGCGCACAGGCGGGTGCCGGCGAGCAAATCCAGGCCTTCGATGAATCCGGTCGCGCGACGTCGCGGTCCGGTAATGACCATCCAGCCAGAGCGGTAACCGCACACACGGTAAGCCTTGGACAGGCCGTTGAAGGTGCAGGTGACCAGGTCGGGGGCGATGGAGGCCATAGAGTGATGGACGGCGCCGTCGTAAAGCACGCGATCATAAATTTCGTCGGCAAGCACCATGAGCTCATGCTCGCGCGCGATATCGGCAATTCCTTCGAGGATTTCCTTCGAATAGACCGCGCCCGTCGGGTTGTTCGGGTTGATCACCACGATGGCTTTGGTGCGCGGGGTGACCTTTGAACGGATGTCCTCGAGAGACGGGTTCCAATTGTCCTCCTCATCGCACACGTAGTGCACTGGCTTGCCACCGGCGAGTGAGGTGGCTGCGGTCCACAGTGGGTAGTCGGGGGAAGGAATGAGCACTTCATCGCCATTGTTAAGTAGCGCCTGGGTGGTCATGGAAATGAGCTCGGAGACGCCGTTGCCGAGGTAGACATCGTCGATATCAAAATCCGGGAAGCCTTCCACCTCCTCGTAGCGTGTCACCACAGCGCGACGAGCCGGGATGATTCCTTTCGAAGTGGTGTAGCCCTGCGACGTTGGCAGAGCGGCGATCATGTCGCGCATGATCACATCGGGAGCGTCGAAACCGAAAATGGCCGGGTTACCTGTGTTCAGCTTCAAAATGGAGTGCCCATCGCGCTCCATCTCCTCCGCCGTCGCCGCAACCGGACCGCGGAGGTCATACGCTACGCCTTTCAGCTTGTCCGCCTGATCAAAGTGGCGATGCTTCTTAATACGGGGGGAAGATTTCGTCTCGGGTTGGTCGGTCATGGAGGCCATCCTACTCATCTGACATGCGAGTCATACGGTATCTGTCGAGCGTCTTTTGTGCGAGGTCCATTGCGGAACCTGTGATTTCGTCGCGCTTCGCGGCGCGCAAAGCTTTTCTACGCTCCTCTTCCATTCGTCGTTCAGCCTGAATCTCGCGAAGACGTTCCCTTTCAAGTTGTCGGGGGCTGGGCGTGTACCAGCTATCAGGCCCGACTTTCATGACGTAGAGGAGGATGAACAGGATGGGGATGAGCGTGAAAATCAGTGCGCCAATCCCAGGAAATCCGGCCTGGCCTGCCACAGCGGTAAGAGCGACCGTGCCAACAGATCCGAGGCTGAAGATGCCCAACCGTGTGCGTTGTCCGCTGGTCCGGGACTGTTCAATTTCCTCACGGGTATATAACTGCATGTTCTTCGATTGCACTGCCGGTTCCACGCTGGTGTTCTTCCCAGGAAGATCCCGGAACAGGGGGATGAGATCCCCGTGGGTGGTGGCCTCCGTTACGGCATCACAACGGCGGTCATATTCGGCCAGATCTAACCGGCCTTCGCCGTAAGCGAATGTGAGACGTGAGAACGCGTCTGCACGGTCGGTGTCCGATAAACGCAGCTGAAGTTTCGCTGCTGACGAGTTTTCTGGCTGATAAATCACAATTCAAATAGTAGTGAGAAACCCCTGCTCTTTCCTAGTAGAGCAGTGTGTAATGGGTAAATAGTTGCTGCGTACACGAAACTATATGCATGACTCACGGGAGATTTGCGTTACCCTTGTCTACATGACTAATCCGAATGACCCACAAAACGGTTACAACAGCACTGGAGGTGCGGGCGACAACCCGTACGGCGGTAACTACGGCAACCAGCAATTCCCCCAGTACGGCTCCGAAGGGGAGTCCGGCCAGTCAGGCCACGCTGATCAGTCTGGTTACGGCCAAGACCAGACCCAAAACTACGGTCAGACCCAGGGGTACGACCAGACTCAGGGCTACGGCACCTACGAGTCGTACAACACGTACGCTTCGCAGGATGCCTACGGTGCCGGCTACGTGGACCCGAATGCTTCTTCTCAGTCTGGCCAACCGTTGGTGACCAATGCTGGTCCGCTGCCGGTCATGGACGCGCTGGCTTTTGGCTTCAAGCGTGTGTTCACGAGTCAGTGGCACGTGTACTTGGGCTTGGCACTGATCCCGATGTTGGTCGCCTTGGTCGGTTCCATTCTGATTGCTGGCCCATTGGTGGCAGCCGTCATGGAGGACCCGGAGAACTTTGTTCCGGGTGCAGGTACTTTCGTTTCGATCGCTCTGTTCGTGATCATCGCGACTCTTGCGACTATGGCTTTCCAGATTGTGTTGGCCAAGGTGGCGTTGCGAGACACTGCAGGTGAGGCACCTGCGTGGGACAAGGCATTCAAGGATGTTCCGTGGGGTCCTGGTTTCTTGGTGTACATCTTGGTGGGCTTGGCGTTCGGTGTCGTCGCTATCGTGGCAATGATCATTCCGATTCTGCTTGTCGCATTTGTGTCTGCACCGCTGGGTGTGTTCCTGGTACTGCTTGTGGGCATCGGCCTCATCTTCCTGTACCCGTTCACCGCGCTGATCCCGCTGTACGCGATTGACGGTCGTACGTCTGTCACGGGTGCTTTCTCCGCTGCGTACAACGACATCAAGCCGAACTACTGGCGCGTGTTTGGTGCGCTGGCTCTGGTTGGTTTGATCACGGGTGCTGCAAGCTCAATCACCAGTGGTTTGTCCTCCCTCATCATGACGCCGGTGAGCGTACTTGTGGCGGTGTTCGTGTACCGCTGGATCAGTACTCGTCACGAGCAGCCAGTCCAGCAGGATGGCTACATGAGCATGTACTAATCTTCGCAGCTGAACTGCGATTGGTTCAGTTCGAAGTACGTTCCTCGCCGGGCAAGGAGTTTCTCATGGGTTCCTTGCTCGGCGATTTTTCCGTCCTGCATGACGATGATGAGGTCAGCATCCCGAATCGTCGATAGGCGGTGAGCGATGACAAAGCTAGTGCGGTTGTTGCGCAGCGCGTTCATCGCCTTTTGTACGAGCACCTCGGTGCGGGTATCCACGGAGCTCGTGGCTTCGTCGAGGATGAGCAGCGCGGGTTGCGCCAGGAAGGCGCGTGCAATGGTGATCAACTGGCGTTCGCCAGTGGAAATGGATCCGGCGTCTTGGTCGATTTCGGTGTCGTAGCCTTCGGGGAGCGTGCGTACAAAACGGTCGACGTAGGTTGCCTTAGCTGCGGCGATGACTTCTTCATCGGTGGCATCAAGGCGTCCGTAGCGGATGTTGTCCATGATGGTGCCCTTGAACAGTACCGCGTCCTGGAGCACCATGCCCACCTGTGAGCGCAGGGTGGCGCGGGACATGTCGCGGATGTCGGTGCCGTCCAGGCGGATGGCGCCGGAATCAATGTCGTAGAACCGCATGATCAGGTTGACCAGGGTGGTTTTGCCTGCGCCGGTCGGCCCGACGATCGCAGCGGTCTGCCCCGGTTCCACGCGCAGGTTCAGGTTTTCAATGAGAGGCTCGTCAGAAGCGTATGCGAAGTCCACGTGGTCAAATTCGACGAGGCCCTGGGACACTGTGACGCTGTCATCTGATACGTCGGGTTCCTCTTCTTCCGCGTCGAGAAGTTCAAAGATGCGTTCCGCGGAGGCTACACCGGACTGCAGCATTTGCATCATGCCAGCGACCTCCCCGAGGGGTTGGTTGAGCTGGCGCGAGTACTGGATGAACGCGGTGGCTGCGCCAAGCGTCAAATTCCCTGATGCGACTTTGAGTCCACCGAGCACTGCCACAGCGACGTAGGACAGTGACTCAATAAACTGCATGATCGGGTGCATGGCGTTGGCCAGAAATTGGGCTTTGTGTGCTGCGCTGGCCAGCTCCTCGTTGTGCTCGTTGAACTCTGTGCGGACGTAGTCGGAGCGCCCAAAAATCGTGGTCACGTCATGGCCGCTGAAGGCTTCCTCCACATGGCCGTTGAGCCCGCCGGTGGCTTTCCACTGGGTGACAAATTCCTTTTGGGAGCGGGTACCCACGAGTCCGATCACGGCACCAGTGAGTGGGATAGCAAGGAGAGCAACGAGGGCAAGCTGCCAGGAGATGACTACCATCATCACAACGATGCCCACGATCGTGAGCAGGGCGTTGAAGAGCGACGCAAGGGATTGCTGCAGGGCTTGTTGCACGTTGTCTACGTCATTGGTGGTTCGGCTCATCACGTCTCCGCGTTGCCGTGAATCGAAGTAACTCAGCGGTAAGCGGTTGAGCTTCGTTTCAATTCTTTGGCGGAGAGCATATATGGCCCGCGTGGTCAGACGGTTCAGGATGGAACCTTGGCTCCACCTGAGGAATGAGGCGGCGATGTACAGCGCAAGCACGAAGGTGATGAGCTGGCCGAGTTTGTCAAAGTCTATGCCACGCCCGGGGATCAGTTCCATCGCGGACACCATGTCGGCGAAGCGGTCTTGGCCGGCAGCACGCAACCCCTCAACAGCTTGTTCAGGTGTTGTTCCTGCAGGAAATTGGCGGGAGACAACACCGGAGAAGATCACGTCCATGGCTTTGCCCAAAACGCGTGGTGCCCATACGGCCAGGAGGACCGAAATCGCATTCATGAGGAACACGAAGGTCAGCGCAATTTTATAGGGTGCTAGCAGACCTAGGAGTCGCTTCGCGGACGGCCAGAATTGCTTTGCTTGGCGGGGAGCTTTGCCCGAGTACTCATCGCCGGCCATGGAGGCTTCGTATTCGGCCAATTGCTCGTCATTAAGCTGCTCACTCATGCCGTCACCTCCTGCTGGCTTGCCGCGATCTCGCGGTACGTTTCACTCGTACGTAGCAGTTCATCGTGGGTTCCGCGCGCCACAATATCGCCAGCCTCCATCACGAGGATCTGGTCAGCATTGCTTATCGACGCCACCCTTTGCGCCACCACCAACACCGTCGCCCCCGCGGTGTAGGCATGCATCGCCTCTTGGAGTCGCGCTTCGGTGACGGCGTCGAGGGCCGAAAACGAGTCGTCAAAAAGCAGCACATCCGGCTTGGCCACGAGCATGCGCGCGATACACAAGCGCTGGCGCTGACCACCGGAAACATTAGTGCCACCCTGGGCGATGGGCATGTCCAGGTCTTCCACGAAGTGGGCCTGGGCGACGCGCAGTGCCTCCCAGAGCTCCTCATCGGTGGCCTCTGGATTGCCCACGCGCAAGTTGGTGGCCACAGTGCCGCGGTACAGCCAGGGCTTTTGCGGGACCATCCCGACCTTGCCGCCGACGCGGATGCGGCCAGACGTGGGGTAGTAGAGCTCCGGGAGCAGGCCCATGAGCGTCGATTTTCCGGAGCCCGTTGAGCCGATGATCGCCGTGAAGCTCCCTGGTTGTGTGGTGAATGAGATGTCCCGCAAAACCGGTTCCTCTGCGCCTGGATACTGGTAGGACACGTTGTGGAATTCCACGAACCCAGGTTCCGCATCGGTGTCCACTGCTTGGTCTGGGCGCTGGGTGTGTTCGTAGTACACAACTTCGCTGATGCGGCGAGCACAGACGAGTGCGCGGGGAAGCATCATGAGCATGAACATGCCCATCATCACAGCCATGAGAATCTGCATGAGGTACTGCATGAACGCGGTCAGCGAACCAACTTCCACGAGCCCCGCGTCCACCCGTTTTCCTCCGAACCACAACACTGCTGCGGTAGCGAGATTCAAGATGAGCATGCTGACAGGAAACATAGCTACAAATACGCGACCGATATTGCGGCTCAGCCTGGTCAGCTCGCCATTCGCCTTATCGAACCGGGCTTCCTCAAAATCCTCGCGCCCAAACGCGCGAACAACCCGGATACCGGCAATCTGCTCACGCAACAACCCATTAATAGCGTCTAGTTTGGCCTGCATCTTTTTAAACATTGGCAGCAGCACCGTCAGAATAATCGCCACAACCACGCCAAGTGCAACCACGGCAACCACCACCAACCACGACATTCCAGCATCTTGGCGCAGCGCCATCACCACACCACCAACAGCCATAATCGGTGCGGCGACCATGAAATTAAGACACAGCAAGATGGTCATTTGAACCTGCTGCACGTCGTTCGTGGCACGAGTAGTCAACGTGGCTGCACCAAAATGGCTCATATCCTCGGATGTAAAACGGCTGACTTTGTCATAGATAGTGCGCCGTATATCCCTCCCCGTGCGCATCGCCGCTGCCGAGGAAAACCACACCGCGGCCACTGCCGCTGCAACCTGGACGAAAGATACAGCCAGCATGACTAATCCGACGCGCTGAATGTATGCGACATCCGCCTTGGCGACACCATTGTCGATGATGTCCGCGTTCAAATCCGGCAAGTACAGCAACGCCAATGCAGACACTAATTGCAGCACCACAACCGCAGCAACCAGTGGCGCGTGGGCCTTGCCGTACTTCCCGGTGAGCCGAATGAGCTCCACGAATTGTCTCCTTGTTTCGAAGTTTCGCAATAATCCTAGCTGGTGGGAGGGACACGCGCGGGAGACGTCGATAAGCAGTGCATATAGACAAAGAGGGGCTCTTAGAAGAACCCCTCAATGCGTGCTTAGTTTAAGGCTGCCAGCGGGCATCCGGACCCGTGGTACGGTCGGCAAAACGCTTCTGCGCGGCCGCGTAATCCTCCTCAGGGAGCTGGTAGAAGTACACCCGCGGCATGACTGCTTCAGCGTGCTCGAGATACGTGGTGACAAAACCATTGATGTCCTCGCGCTCCGCAGCCTTCTTACTCACATAGATGAACAGCGGGCGGTCCAGCGGGTAGCTGCCCTTCTTCGTCTCATCCGCAGTGGGAGCCACGCCGTCCACGTTCACGTTGTCAATGAGCCTCAGGCTGTCCTCTTCTGTGGCAAGGTAGTTGCCAATACCCATGAATGACAGCGCATTCTTATCCTCCGCGACCCACGTGGACAGCTCCTGAATATCGTCCGTGGCACGGTAATCCTCGCGTATCTCATCGCCCTTCAACACCAGATCTTCGAAGACACTGAGCGTGCCCGAACCATCCGGACGACCATAGAGTTTGATCTCCTCATCAGGCCACGCCGGGTCAATGTCAGACCACTTTTTCACCGCGGAATCCTTAGCCCAAATGTCATGCAGCTGCTCGACGGACAGGTCCGTAGCAAAATCATTGTCGCGGTGCTTCACAATCGTGATGGCGTCGAGGCCAATGGGCAGCTCAAGGTACTCAACCTTGTTGTCAGCGCACTGTTGCTGAAATTCGCCCGGAATAGCTATCGACGAATCGTTGATATCAGCCTCACCACTACAAAACTTCCCGAATCCATCCGTGGAGCCGACTGCCTCAAGGTTGACGTCGAAGTTGTAGCGCTTAGCGATGTAGGAGGTGATCGGCTCCACCGTTGCGGAACCAGTCACCTGGATCGCGTTCTCGCTCGGGGTGGTGTCCGAGGAGCAGCCAGCGGCAAAAACGGCGACCGCTGCCAGGGTGGCAGTGACGAGTGGTAAGCGATTCCTACTCATGGTGCTTGTCTCCCTGCATCTCAGCGCGGAACTCCCGTAGCAGGCGGAAGAGGTTCTTCCAAGAGCCATGCGAGTTGCTCCAGTACTTGGCAAAGTTTTCGTCCAATTCGGCCTGTTGCTCAGGCGTGACATGTGGATTGATCTTCTTGTGCCGGTGATGATCATCCTCAGCGCGGCCGGATTCTACGGCGGAGTCAGACTCCTGATCAGCAGTCAGGCTCTCCTTATTGCGGCCACGTGCACGCAGTTCCACGCGCAACTCATTCGCGGTCTCCTCTAGCTCGTCGAGAAGCGCAACCAAGGCTTCATCCGGCGCCTCATTTTTGATGAGGTCCTGGGCCATCGGGGACAAATCTGGGGTCTCGTTCGGGTTCGTCATTGAAGGCTCCTTTAATCGGGGAGTTACATCAAGGTGTTGGAAATGAACACGGCCAGCAGCGGGAGAACAAAGAACACGCCACCGATGTAGATGAAGATGTACAGCTTGTTTTTCTCGGCCAGGCCCGCCAGCCAATCCGAGCACCTCGGCGGGACGTCTCGCAGGAATGGCAGGCCGAGGATGAGGATGGCGGAGAAGAGGTTGAACATTGTGTGCACCAGCGCACCGGCCATCGCGGCTTCGGCCTCCGCACCAGATGCGGAAAACGCTGCGATGAGGCCGGTGACGGTCGTGCCAATGTTCGCGCCAACCACGAACGGGAACAGGGTGCGCACGGAGAACTTGCCGGACGCTGCCAACGGAACCGTCAGGGCCGTGGTGGTCGAGGAGGACTGGACCAAGGCGGTGATCAGGGCGCCGGAGAGAACACCGAAGAAGGAGTTCTTGCCCAGGGCGGCGTACAGGATCTCCTGCGCCTTACCCACGAGCAACGCGTTCAGCAGCTTGCCAATGAAGCTGATGGACAGCAACACCAAGGTGACACCGATGATGGCGAGGAGGATGCCACCCCAGACGCTGCCAAGCGGAGAGACCAACCCACCTGCGACCCCGACGAGGGGTTCGGTGATGAGATCAATGAAATCACCCAGAGACTCAAAGACCCCCGCGATAACACCATCGCCCGAGCCGGACAGAGATGGCGCAATAGCTGACGCGGTCTTACCCAGGAATCCCGTGAACATCTCCAGAGTGAAGAAGAACGTAATACCGATGAGGTTAAAGAAGTCATGCACGGTTGCCATGGAGAAACCGTTACGGAACTGCTGCTTATTGCCTGCGAGACCCAGCGCCACCAGCGTCGAGGTGACGGAGGTACCCATGTTGGCACCGAACAGCATCGGAATGGCAATCTCCAGCGGCAAGCCACCGGCGATCATGCCCACCACGATCGACGTGGTTGTCGAGGAGGACTGGATAATCGCCGTGGTCACAATACCGATAGCCAGACCCACGAACGGGTTTTCCGCAAACGAAAACAGCTCCTTGGCCTGATCGCCGGCGGCCAGCTTGAAGCCGTCGCCGATCATGCCCACACCGTTAAGCAACAGCCAAACGCCGACGAACACGGCGATCCAGTTGATCACCTGCTTAGCAGTGCCAGTGAAAGGCAGGAACCCCAACGGGTCCTTCATCTGGCCATCATCCCCGTGGTCAGTGGCAGGGCGCGTTACTGTCGCGGCCCGGCCTTCAACCTCGGCTGATTCAGAATCCACCCGGCTGCGGTCGATGACACCCACGTCTTCTCCTTCTTGAGGATCTTGCTCATCGGCGAGCCCGTGGGAAACCCCCTCGTTGCTCATGAGTTCTCTCTTCTACGGATTGATAAGCCCTGGCAAGGTTAACCACAACTTCTTACCGGTAAGTAAACGAAGGTTGAACTCGATGAGAACCTTTAGGTCAACCAGGGGATATTCCCCGGTTTCCCGGACTCTAGAGCACTGACGGGACCGATGTAGCAGCCGCCACTATCGCGGACCACTGAGCGATGCTCACGGTTCTCGTGGCGTGGGTGTTAGATGCGTGGGTGTTAGATGCTTGCCTTTGAGTGCTGTCTTGCTTGAATGCTGGGCGGTGCCAGCCCGTCCAGGTGGTGAAGGGCAGGCTGCGGGCCTCGAGGAATGCAACAATCGCTCCGGGTTGGTCAGCAGGAGAGGGGTCGCTCACCACCGGGGTGCGGCTGACTGTGACGCTGCCGGTTGTACTTAGATGCTCGTACACGGTCACGGTTTCTGGGCTGGTGCCCACGACCGTCAACGCTTTGTCCTCAGCAGCCACGATCACGGTGTCGTAGTAGTTGGTGAGTTCGCCGACAGTGATATCCGAGCCCACCCTCACGTTTCCAAAGAGCCGGAGACGCGGGACCAGGGAGGTGCCGGGCGTGCTGCTTGCCGGTCGGTGTTGGTTGGCAAAGCGCAAGAGCCCGATTGGTGCCGGTGCTGGATCAAAAAGATCGACAAAGAACGTGTGGTCTGCCATGCAGATCAAAGCGTCCGATGCATGAATGCCGGCTGGGCCGGCGCCGACAATGGCCACGCGGTGTGCGCGGAACTCGTGCGTCATGATGACTCCTTTGATCAATTGGTACAGACTGCTTAGTCTGTAAATGTACGCGTCTCAAGTGCTGTGTCAAGAGGTTTAGGGGAATTATATTCAGAATAAATGATGCGCGACGTGCACTGTTGGTCTTCTTGGGCTGGGTGAGTATAGGCATGTCGTGCGCGACAGCTGTGGCCCCTTATATGTAGACCGGGCGGTCTGGATTGGGGAATATTGAGTTTGCGGGCCTCCATTGTCGGTCACCACCCTTGACGGTTTGTGGAGGGTGGGGTAGCTGGGGCTGGGTGAAGGATTTAACACCCAAGCGCGAGATAGTTGGTGCATCCCCACTATCTACCAGGGGTTTTAGTGGGTCATGTCCACAGGCCCTTGCAAATCCTTCACCTGGCACGGGTAATAGCAACCAAAACCGCAGAGCCGAACATGGCGGGCTACACTTGGCCCAAGTTCATCCGCTAGATCCGCTCGTTGAAAGACAGTTGAAAGACATCCGCCATGCTCGTTAGTGAAGCACTGTTTCTCCTGCTCTCGAACAAATCCGCACACCCGGAGCTGGGAGTAAGTCACCAGCGCGTTGCCTTGAACGGCGCATTGTTGTGTGACCTCGTGGCCACGGGTTTGGTGGAAGTTCATGGAGGGAAGAGCCCTACGTTGACTGCCGTTCCAGGTGCAGCTGGGCGCGCACAGTCTCATCCTGCACTGGCTCACGGCGTTGAAAGGGTGGAGCGAAAAGGGCAGCCGACTTTGTATTCGGCGCTGAATTCACGGAAGTTCGCAGCTAAGGAAGCGATCGCCGAGCGTCTGATTGAGGAGGGCGTGCTCGATGAGGAGCGCGCTGGCTTCCTGGGGCTCACCTGGTCCAGGTTCCCAGAAAAGGACGAAACCATTGAGGCTGCTATGCGCCAGCGCTACCGCGACATTTTCCGTGGTAAGGCCGAGCCCCGCCCGGAGGAAGCAATGCTGATTGTGCTGTTGCGCAACACTGGTGAGCTGCGCCGTCAGTTCCTCGAGGAGATTGAGGGCATCCCGTTTGATGCACTGCGGGTGCGCGTGCACGAGATTGACAAGAACGTCCTGGACGCAGCCACTTATGAGAACGCCGAGGGGATTAATCTCATCCTCGACGGCGTGGCCAAGGTCGCCGCGATCGAGGAAGAGGCCGCCTCCAGCTAACCCCCTTAAGCCTGAAGGCTTAAGGGGGTTAGGGGCCAGTATTAAGGCTCATGGCTTAAGGGGGTTAGGGGCCTTGGTGCCGTTTACGGCACGCGGTAGGTCCACTCGTCAGTGCTGAACTTTTCAGCCACGAGTTTCTCAGCGGCCGCCAGATCCTCATCGGACAAAGACCCCAGATGGGACGGGTAGCGGGCCATGAAGGTACTGATCAGGGTGTCAATAACCTCTGAACGAGATACGCCTGTCTGCCGGCGCAGCGGGTCCACGCGCTTGGCCGCGGACTGCACGCCCTTAGAGGACAGTTTGACCTTGCCCACGCGCAGGACTTCAAGCATCTTGTCGGCGTTGATGTCGTAGCTCATGGTCGTGTGGTGCAGCACTGCACCGGGGATGCGCTTTTGGGCGGCACCACCGATTTTGCCGCCGTCGGAGGTGATGTCGTTAATAGGCACATACCAGGCGTTCACACCCAGTGACTGCAGGCCGGCGAGAACCCACGTGTCCAGGTACTGGTAGCTGTCCACGTAGCTGAGTCCCGACACCACATCATCGGGCAGGTACATGGAGTAGGTGACGCAGTTGCCACCCTCCATAAACATGGCGCCACCACCGGAAATGCGGCGCACCGGCACGATGTCATGCTTTTCAATCCCCTCCGGGTCCAGCTCATTTTGGAAGGACTGGTAAGAGCCGAAGACCACGGCCTTGTCATCCCATTCCCAGAAGCGCAGGATCGGCCCTTTGCGCCCGGCTGCGACTTCCTCCAGGAGGTACTGGTCTAGCGCTACATTGATCGGGGTGGGCAGCACCGGGCAGTGGATCACGGTCCACTCGTAATCTGTCATGTCCTTCGCGTCGAGCAGTGCGCGCCGCGCGACCACGGCTACGTCGCGGGTGGAAAAGCCGTGCAAGGAAACGTTTTGGCTTCCGCCAAGGCGGGCCAAGGCGTCGTCGATAAGCGTCTGCAGCTCATCTGTACTTGCGCCAACGGGTGCGCCGATGAGCGCGCCATTGATTGCGTCGAAGGCTTCCTCCGGTTCGAGGAAGAAGTCGCCGGAGATGCGGGCGTCGGTGATGTGCGCGCCGTCGTCGTCGATGTCCGCGACGACGAGCTTGCCGCCGGCGACCTTCACTTCAAAGTGGTGCTTCACTTGGCAAATTCCTCCACGATTGCCTCGTTGAATGCCGGCAGGTCATCCGGAGTGCGCGAGGAAATGATTCGCTTATCTGCGACTACTTCTTCATCAACCCATTCAGCCCCTGCATTCTTAAGGTCGGTCTTCAACGAGGGGTAGGAGGTCATGCGCACGCCGCGCAGCGCGTCCGCGTCGGTGAGGATCCAGCCGCCGTGGCAGATAACACCGACGGGCTTGCCTTGCTGAGTCAGTTCGCGGACAAACGTGACAGCGGCCTCGTCCATGCGGATGCTGTCAGCGTTGCCGGTGCCGCCGGGAAGAATTAGCGCATCGAAGTCCGAGGCGTTTGCCTCCGTCGTGGTCAGGTCTACTGAGACGCTGGCGCCCTTCTTACCTTCGATCGTGCCTGCCTTGGGGGCGATGACCAGTACCGTTGCGCCCGCGGCCTCGACCGCATCGCGTGGGCTTGTCAGCTCCGAGTCCTCAAAGGCATCGGTGGCCAGGATCGCGATTTTCTTGCTTTCCAATGTGTTGTCACTCATGCGTCCCCAGGGTAGAGAAAAACGCCAGCCCGTGGGCTGACGTTGTCATGGGGGTTAGATGAAGGGGGGACTAGGCGTCTTGTTCTTCGTGTTCCTTCTTGCGGCGCTTGGGCAGCATGCGATCCCGCACCGCTTCGTACGCTTCGCGCCCATCCAAACCTTGGCTCTTCTGGGTAGCAATCTGGATGTCATCTGCCGTGATTTCGCCGGTACGCAGGGACACCATTTCGGCCCAGTAACGGAACCACACGGCGAAGACAGCCGCGATTGGCACAGCCAAAAACGCGCCCACGATGCCGAAGATCGTGCCACCCACCGCCACGGACAGAAGCACGATCGCGGCGTGCATGTTCATGGAGCGGGACTGCAGGATCGGGGACAAGACATTGCCTTCGAGCTGCTGCACCAGGATGACCAGGCCGAGAACCAACAGCGCGTTGGTCAGGCCGTTGGACACCAGCGCCACCACCACGGCCAGGGCGCCCGCGGTGAATGCACCGATGATCGGGATGAAACCGCCGAAGAACGTGAACACTGCCAGGACCGGTGCGAGTGGAACACCAAGGATGACAAGGCCGACGCCGATAAAGACGGCGTCGACAAGCGAAACAATTGCCTGCGTCCGAATGAATCCCGCGAGCGTATTCCAGGAACGCATCAGCACCTCAGACAGGTGCCAACCTGCCCTCTGGCCAGCGTACTTACGCAGCCACGGCAAGAAACTGTCGCCGTCTTTGAGGAAGAAGAAAGTGAGAACCAGCATCAGCACAAGCGTCGTGCCTACTGACGTCACAGCCCCTACACCAGTCACCACACCCGAAGCGATATTGGACGCCTGGCCGCGGGCGAAGTCCCCAACTTTCTCAACCGCTTCCTGAATTTGCGCCGTATTCACATCGAAGGGTGCTGACGTCTCAATCCACCCCAGGATCCGCTGCACGCCCTCTTCCGACTGGCGGTACAAGTCCACCGACTGCGTCTTAATCATCGGCGCCATCGCCGCGAACAACCCACCAATCGCCCCGAAGAACGTGATGAGCACCAAGAACACCGCCAACGCTGCCGGCACCTTATGGTTGCGCAGCCACCGCACCGGCGGCCACAGCACCGTGCAGAAGATCAAAGCCAGCAGCAGCGGCAGCACGCCCACCCACACGTAGCCGATGATTTTGAAAAGGAAGAATGTCGCAATTACTACAACGATGAAACGCAGTGCCCATGCTGCAGCCGCCTTGCCGTCCCCGGCGATCACCTTTGCGCGATCGATGGCCTCGCCCCGGTTTACCGGTTCGCTTTCGCGCCCTTCTTTATGAGTCTGCTCATCTTGCTCATCTTGCTTATCTTGCTCATCTTGCTTATCGACGGCGTCGATCGACGTCTCAGCAAAATCCTTCGCATCCTTGTCAGTCACAAGGGTGCATTCTGCCAGACACCAGTGAAAAGCAATACTGCTGTGCAGCAGATATGGGGTTTCGGTGCGGGGTTTTGCTTCTTGCTTTTGGGCACCGGTGAGTCGCACTGGTTAGTCGCGTTTGATTTTAGAGTCACTTCAGCCACATCTGACCTGGCCTTTTCTGGAACGCGTTTCAAACGCGACTAACCCCGTAGGCGGGATTTTGATAGGAACTGAAAGAAACGTGGAAATGTCCTGACAAATAAATGGCCGTTGCGTAGCATTCCTTTGAAGCCGAAGTTTTCTCCCGAAAGGACCCCTGCTATGAAGGTTTCTCGTTTTTCCCGCGCTGCTGCCACGGCGGCGCTCACTGTTGCTGTTGTCACTGGCGTGACCGTCGCTCCTGCAAATGCGTGGGAGAACACCTACCAGACCTATGAAGAGGTTGGGAACAACGAAGGCTTGTGCACCCTGGAGTTCACCAATGACGAGGTAAAGCGCATCAATGGCGCTTACGCGCTGATGTTCGAAACGATGGCGGACCTCTCCGCCAAGAAGCTCCAGAATAGGGAGAGTGCGGACATTTGGTACCCGTGGGCGAAGGAAAATCCGAACAGGGACCCTTTGGCGTGGCACCTTGGTACCAAGTACAACGGCAAGGATGTCGGAACTGCGCAGCGGAAGCTTGCGACAATCCATCCCAGCAAGAACTCTGGCCCGTACTTCATGGCTGGTAAATTCCTGCAGCAGTCCCGCGAGCCGATTCTGACCAACCACACGCTGAAGATCACACCATCTCAGGCCAAGGATATGAAGGGGGCTGGCGCTGTTAAGACGGGTGGCCTCATTGCGCCTGGCCTGTGGGGAATTATTACAGGCAGCCTCAAGGTTGATGATGCTGCCGGTATGGCCGCCGAGGCTCTGAATAAGCTGGGGCCACGCATCCAGCCGACGATCAAAACCTATGAAGGGGCATTGACTGCGTGTGAGGAGCGCCGCACCACCAAGGGCAAGATTAATAAGGGTTCCAGCCTGGACACGGACCAGTTCCTCGGTGTCGTCGCCGGTGGGATCCTCGGCGGTATTGCACTGCTTGGGCTCATTGCTGTTGCTGTTGGACCGCTGGTCAATGACTTCTTTACTAACTTCTGGAAGAACGCTGGTGTCCTGCGATAGTGCTTGTCCGCGTTTGGGTTGAGGTTCATGCGTTTTAACCCTTGAACGCATATTTATGTAAACAACTTCAGGTAGTGTTGTCGGAAACTAAATATGGCTCAGATTGTGCCGAATGGATGAGTCCGCCGAGCTTGAGCTGTGTGTTGGGTTTTGCTGTTTATGAAAGGTCTCTCTATCTTGAAACTTCGTCGTGCGGTTATTGCCGCTGTCACTGCCACTACTGTGGTTAGTTCCACGCTGAACGTTCCTGCATACGCGTACACCGTCAGTTATGACGAGGGTGCACAAAAGTGCACGATTTCCTTCACGGAGCAGGATCAAACTCGCATCAATGATGCCTATAAGAATGTCTATGGGAAGCTCGCGGATCAGTTGGTGAAGACCCTGGGCGAGAAGGAATCCACGAAAGCGTACTCGCAGGAGCAGCGTAAGCAGGACCTGGATGTGTATGTGGCGTGGGCGAAAACTGTGGATGACCCAAACCCGTACTCCAACGACCCTGAGGTGAAATCGGCGCAACAACGGCTGTGGCGACACGAGCGCCAGAATTACAATGTCTTCGTCGCGCTGAGCAAAGCCTCGAAGAAGGATTTGATCACCGATCCTCATATGGAACTGACCCGCGAAGAAGCCAAGAAGCTCGGGGAGACTCTGGGGTTGGATCTGACCACAGTGCTGGGTGGTGGGTTCGGCGGGATCTTGGGTAGCGTGCTCGGCGGGGTGAGTGACATCAGCCATTCGGTGAAGGTCATGATGCGCGAGGATGCACTGCAGTTCGCCGCCCCGATTGGTGCTTATAACAAGGCGTTGACCTCCTGTGCGGAGGGTGTGAGCGATTCAAGCTCCGTGCCCGCTGGTTCTTCCCTGTCTTTCTCCGGTTTGGTTGGCGTGCTCATTGCCGGAATTGTGGGCCTCGTGCTCGTTGCGGCAGGTATTGGTTTTGTAGTGCGTCCGGCGGTCGACGGCTTCTTCAGTCCGCGGTAAGAGCTCTTGACTATGTCCGCGAATGTCCTTTTGGCCTCGTGCAATCAAGAAAGTTGAGCGAAGTGGGAACAACTTTGAATGGAGCGCCGTTGTAAGGATTGAGTCAGTCAGGCTCAACCTTGCGACACTGTGTTCCTTCTCGGTGGTACAGTAGCCCGCAGAAGTTGAGTCGAAGCGACTTAACTTGAAAAACGAAAAACCACAAACACTTAGGAGGACATGAATTATGGGACGCGCAGTAGGTATTGACCTTGGTACGACGAACTCCGTCGTTTCCGTTCTGGAGGGTGGCGAGCCCGTCGTGATCGCTAACGCGGAGGGGTCACGCACGACTCCATCCGTCGTCGCCTTTGCTAAGAACGGCGAAATTCTTGTTGGTCAGTCTGCAAAGAACCAGGCGGTGACCAACGTTGACCGCACGATCCGGTCTGTGAAGCGCCACATGGGCGATAACAGCTGGAACGTCGACATTGATGGCAAGAAGTACACCCCGCAGGAGATTTCCGCCCGCACGTTGATGAAGCTGAAGCGCGACGCGGAGGCCTACCTGGGCACCGACGTCACCGATGCGGTGATCACAGTGCCGGCTTACTTCGAGGACGCACAGCGTCAGGCAACGAAGGAGGCTGGCCAGATCGCAGGCCTGAACGTTCTGCGTATTGTGAACGAGCCGACGGCGGCTGCTCTGGCTTATGGCCTGGACAAGGGCGAGAAGGAACAGACCATTCTGGTCTTCGACCTCGGTGGCGGTACCTTTGACGTCTCCTTGCTGGAGATCGGCGATGGCGTTGTTGAGGTTCTCGCTACCGCTGGTGATAACGAGCTGGGTGGTGATGACTGGGATCAGCGTGTGGTTGATTGGCTCGTCGATAAGTTTAAGAGCCAGCACAGCATTGACCTGACCAAGGATAAGATGGCTCTGCAGCGTCTGCGTGAGGCTGCTGAGAAGGCAAAGATTGAGCTGTCCTCTGCACAGCAGGCTTCTATCAACCTGCCGTACATCACGGTTGATGCGGATAAGAACCCGCTCTTCCTCGATGAGAGCCTGTCTCGCACCGAGTTCCAGAAGATCACTTCTGACCTGCTGGATCGCACGAAGCAACCGTTCAACCAGGTGATCAAGGACGCTGGCTTGTCCGTCGGCGACATTGATCAGGTTGTGCTGGTTGGTGGTTCCACCCGTATGCCGGCTGTGACTGACTTGGTCAAGGAGCTCACTGGTAAGGACCCGAACAAGTCCGTCAACCCGGATGAGGTCGTGGCTCTCGGTGCTGCACTTCAGGCTGGCGTGCTCACCGGTGATGTGAAGGACGTGTTGCTTCTCGACGTCACGCCGCTCTCCCTCGGCATCGAGACCAAGGGTGGTGTGATGACCAAGCTGATCGAGCGCAACACCACGATCCCGACGAAGCGTTCGGAGACCTTCACCACGGCTGAGGACAACCAGCCAAGCGTGCAGATCCAGGTTTTCCAGGGTGAGCGTGAGATGGCTACGGCGAACAAGCTGCTCGGCTCCTTCGAGCTCGGCGGTATCGCCCCGGCACCGCGCGGTGTCCCGCAGATTGAGGTCACTTTCGACATTGACGCCAACGGCATTGTCAACGTGACCGCAAAGGACAAGGGCACTGGTAAGGAAAACACGATCAAGATCCAGGAAGGCTCCGGCCTGTCCCAGGAGGAGATCGACCGGATGATTAAGGACGCGGAACAGCACGCTGACGAGGACAAGGCTCGCCGCGAGGAGCAGGAGACCCGCAACAACGCGGAATCCATGGCATACCAGACCCGCAAGTTCCTGGACGAGAATTCCGATAAGGTCACCGAGGACATTAAGTCCAAGGTCACCGCTGCAGCCGATGAGGTCGACGAGGCGCTCAAGGGCACTGACATCGATGCCATCAAGACTGCAGTGGAGAAGCTGTCCACCGAGTCCCAGGAGATGGGTAAGGCCATCTACGAGGCTGAGGCCAACGCTGGCGCTGCCCAGGCTGACGCCCCGGCGGATGACAATGTCGTTGATGCCGAGGTCGTTGAGGACGACGCTGACGCCGACAACTCCGAGGACAAGTAAGGAGCTGCCACTATGACCAACCCGAACCAGCCCACGCCTGAGAACCCAGAAGCGCAGGAGACCCCGGAGAACCCGGAAGCAGCCGAGGCTACTGAGGCATTCGAGGCCGAAGAGCAATCCGACACCGAAGGGCTCGACCCCCAGGTCGACTCTGACGTGGACGGCGATGGGGAGGTTTCCGACCTGGAGCGTCAGCTTGCTGAGCGCACGGAGGACCTCCAGCGTGTCAGCGCCGAGTACGCCAACTACCGTCGTCGCACGGACCGTGAGCGCGCTCAGACCGCTGATCTGGCGAAGGTCAAGATCGTCTCACAGCTGCTCCCGCTTCTCGACGACTTGGAGCTCGCCCGCCAACACGGCGACCTGCAAGAAGGTCCTCTGAAGGCATTCGCGGACAACCTGGCCAGTGTCCTGACCGGCCACGGGGTTGCCCCGTTTGGCGAAGAGGGAGATGCCTTCGACCCGGAGATCCATGAGGCAGTGCAGGATCTGTCCTCCGGTGATAACAAGGTCATCGGAACGGTGCTGCGCCGCGGCTACAAGCTTGGTGACAAGCTAGTCCGCAACGCGATGGTGATCATCGCCGATCCTGCTGGAGCTGAAGCTCCAGCAGAGGAAGCAGGATCAGCTGGATCGTCAGATTCGGAGGAATAGATCGCCCAGGCTGAGCGTGGGGGCGGGACGGGGAACCCCGCCCGCCCCCTTTTTCTCGGAGTGTTAGATAAATCGAAAATTTCCGCACGTGACCCACTTGAACTACATGAAAGGAGGAGGTGCACATGGCTATGCAACAGGAATGGTCCAACAAGGACTATTACGGTGATTTGGGGTTGACTAAGTCAGCCACCAGCGCCGAAATTAAGAAGGCTTACCGCAAGCTGGCCAGGGAGAACCACCCGGACTCAAACCCCGGCAACAAGGCGGCGGAAGAAAAGTTTAAGCGCGTAGCCGAGGCGTATGACGTGCTCGGTGATGAGGCTAAGCGCAAGGAATACGACGAATTTAAGTCGATGATGGACTCCGGAGGCTTCATGCGCTTCGGGGGGAGGGGAGGCTCGGGTTTCCCGGGCGGGTTTCGCACGACGGGCTCCCAAAACTCCTCGGACTTCAGCGGAGGATTCGAAGACTTCGGGTTTGGACAAGGCGGAGGATTTTCTGCGGAAGGCGGTCTTGGTGACATCTTCGGTGGCCTCTTTAACCGCGGCGGCAATGGTGGCAGGAATGCTCGGCCGACGCGGGGGGCGGACGTCGAAACGCAAATAACGCTTGACTTCCGTGAGGCAGTGAAGGGCACGACGATTCCGGTGGAACTCACTGGTGAGGCGCCGTGTACTGATTGCCATGGTTCCGGCTCGAAGGACGGCAAGACCACGACCTGCCCGGATTGTTCCGGCAGTGGCTTTGTCAGCGAGCAAAGGGGCGCTTTCGGGATGTCGCGGCCGTGCACCCGATGCGGTGGCACCGGGCAGATCGTGGAGCACCCATGTAGCACGTGCCACGGCGGTGGGACGGTGCGGAAGACTCGTTCGATCACGGTGCGCATCCCAGCTGGCGTGATTGATGGGCAGAAGGTCCGTCTGGCTGGCCAGGGTGAAGCGGGCCCGAATGGGACTCCGGCAGGTGATCTGTTTGTGAACGTGACGGTCCGCCCGGACAAGGTGTTCACGCGCGACGGGGATGACCTGGAAGTAACGGTCCCGGTAAGTTTCAGCGAGTTGGCTTTGGGTGGCACAGTGACGGTGCCTACCTTGGATAACCCGGTGAAGGTGAAGGTTCCTGGGGGTACTCCGAATGGTCGGACGCTGCGCGTGAAAGGTCGTGGTGTTCCGCGCCGATCGGGCACGAATGGTGACCTGATGGTCACGGTGTCTATCACGGTGCCAAAGAATCTAGACACGGCGGCGACGAGTGCGCTGCGGACCTACGCCCAAGCAGAGAAGGACTCTGGCTTTAACCCACGTGCGGGTTGGGCTGGGGCGGTCTAGGAGGTGAGCACAATGGCTGGTTCGGAACAGTATTCGGGCGAGTACTTTGTCATCTCCGTTGCCGCTGAGCTCACAGGCATGCACGCTCAGACTCTGCGCACGTACGACAGGATGGGGTTGGTTAGCCCGGTTCGTACCTCCGGTGGTGGTCGCCGCTATTCGGAGCGCGACATCAAGCGCCTACGCCAAGTCCAACAGCTCTCCCAGGAGGAGGGAGTGAATCTCGCCGGAATCAAGACGATCATTGAGCTCAGCGAGCGGATTGATCAGCTTGAAGGCGAAAATGCCCAGCTCAAGGAGAATCTTGCACAAGCACAACTTGCTTCTCGACGGGGTGGGGAACTCGTCCACGTTCCCCGCTCCACTGCGCTGGTGGCCTGGTCCCGATCGTCCCGTCGTGAGCGCAGCTAGGTGAAGCCGATCCTTCTCGGTTTCGCCCTCGTGTGGTCGCTGTGTTTGCCTCCAGAGTTGTTTCTGGCAAGATTAACTGCAGGTGTGCCCTTGGGGGGCACAAAAGGAGAATAAGGACGCACCGTGTTGAGCTTTGCACAGAACCGGATCATCGTCGTAGCTGCTGCTATGGCGGTGGCAGTGGCGTTGACAGTCCCTGCATTTATGGCCCTGGGGCCGGCGAGTGGATCACAGGTGTTTGGGCCTGCTGTGGCGCATGCGCAGGAAAATGAGCCCCGCGCTGTGTACATCGGGGACCGGGTGGTGCTCAAGCCGATTGACTATACGCCGACGAAGCAGGAGTGGGTTGTCGGCGGGAATGTTGTGAAAACCTGCGAGTTCCCCGACGGTTTTGATGCTTCCTCGTGTGCGCTGCGCGTTGATTTCCCGGCTGGCACCAGAATTGATTTGGTGAGCTATTCGCCCACGCATGAGAGCACTATCCCGCTTGTGGTGAAAGATCCTGCGTCCGGGTTTGGTTTTGCGGGCACGCAGGACACAACGCTGAGCCTCGAGGTGGGGGAAACCGTTACCTTGCGGGCAGACGAGGAGTTGCCACCAGCGGCCAACACGATTGTGTGGCGCAGGGCTGACCAGGTAGTGAAGAAGTGTCAGGTGATCTCCTCTGCTGATGTTGCTGCCTGCACCTACCTTCTGGGAGCGGATGATGAAGGCGCAACGGTGAGCGTGGACCTCCTGTACCGCAACCGTGTTGTGTCCACTCTTTCGGTCAACGTGGGCAAGGTGAAACCGGTGCCGGGCGACGGTGCGCCGGAAGATGTTCCGTTGGCGGATACGCATGAGCCTGTCTACCCGCCGGCTTTTTCCCGTGTGGGCAAGGGCGGCAGCACCCATACACCCTCGTTTAATGTTGCGTATGAAGGCGAGATCTTTGAGCGCCAGCCCACCCCGGAAGACACGACCTTTGAGGTTGTTTCTGGGCCTGCTGCCGTAGATGCGGAGGGTAAGCTGACGGTGCTTTCTCCACCGGGCATGCGCGCGGGGGAGAAGTTTCCTGTGACTGTGAAGGTGACCTACTCGGATGGGTCAGTCGACACAGTGAAAGTAGAGTTTTTGCTGGTAAAAGCTCTTATGGCTGACATCAACTCCCCTGCGTATGAAATGAACCGAACCGCAGCCAAGGGAAAGTCGATCACCGTGCACCAGATCGGGGAACCCAGCATATCCGACGTGGAGTTCTCAGTGGTTGAGCCAGCAGATGGGTTCCAGGGTTGGCTGGTGAGCATCGATAAAACCACCGGCGAGCTGCGCCTCACCTCGCCGGAAGAAAAGGGTGGTCCACTCACGGTGACGGTGAACGCGGTGTATTCCGATGCGTCAACGGATGAACTTTCGGCCACCATTCACTTCAACGCTGATAGCAGTAATGCCAGCGAGTTCCCTCCGGCGCAACACGACACAATCATTGTTTCTCCGGGTTCCCCAGGAAGTTTCACCCCGCAAGACCTACCTAGCGGCACCACCTTCGATTCTGTCAGTGACGGTGGGTTAGAGGACCTCACCGTGGACCGTGAAACGGGGAAGACCGACTTCATCATGCCGCGCGGCGCCGTTCCGGATTCGTTGTACCTCCCCACCATGGATGTGCTCTACCTGGATGGCTCTGAAAACCGTGTGGCCACACCGGTTCACGTGGCCTCCCTCGCACAGAGTGCGCGGCCACACTGGGACAAGATCGAGGTTACCCCAGGCAGGAAAACCAAGGCTGAACAAACCGGCACGGTTCCTGATGGCACCACTTTCCAGCTTCAGGAGAGCTTCAGGGCAGAAGGATGGAGCGTGCGTATCGACGAAAAAACGGGCGCACTCACCGTCACCACCGCCCGCAGTGAAAAGCCGGCGAAACAAATTGAGATTCCCCTCGTGGTCACTTACCGCGATGGTGCCCAGCGGGTAGTGAAGGTCGAGGCGGAGAGGCAGGCTGGGAGCCTAGGGTCGTCGATAAGCTACAAGCTGGGGATCAGCACGATGGACTGGATCGGTCTGGCTGTGACTATCTTCCTGATGCTTCTGACGTCACTCGTGGTGTCTCAACGTACCCTGGAAATTGCTGAGCAAATCAAACGTCAACTGCAAGCGAGGTAAAAATGCGCGGAAAGCTCAAACGTCTGGCAGCTGCAGTCACTGCGGCCACACTGGTGCTCACCGGCGCGGTTTCACCTGCGTATGGCCAAGAGACCACTCGCGATGCGTTACAAGCCGCTACCGCGAACACTGGGTATTTAACTGGCGGAAGGCTTCTCCTGCCCAGAAACGACAATGCCGACCTGACCTGGAACTCCAGCGCAGGCACCCTGCTAACTCGTCTGGAACCCTCCATACGCATCAACGACATCTTGCAGAAAACCACTTCTGTATCCACCCACCATGAAGGCGCAACGGAAGTCAGCGAACTACGCAACATCGACCAAGGAAACGGATCAAATACCGGCATTGAGGTCCTGCGCACCTACCGTTTTGACGGAACTACCGCCACCCTCGAGGTGACGCTGAGCAACACCACCTCCCGCGATCAAAAACTCCAGGTAGACCTGAGCCACTCCGGTGTCCGCCTAGCACCGACCTTCACCGCCATTTCTGGTGATAACACGCTTCTAGCCACCACGAAGAAACCCGACTACACAGTCCGCGTGGGATTTGAAGGCAACCCGCAAGCAACGGGATTTTCCGGCGGAAACTTCTTGCCCGAGGTGCCCTACGGTGCAGAAGGAAAAAAGGGACAGCGCAGCGAAGGAAGCGCGCGCTACCAAACCGGACGCTGGTTCAAACCGCTGAAACCAGGGGAAACCTTCAAGAGCTCCATCAGCGTGACCGCCACGCCCGCGGTTAGCGCAGCAGATTCTGATGGTGATGGCATCCCCGACGAATGGGAACGCCACGGGTTTAGGCCCAGCCCCAACGAATATCTGGACTTCCCGCGCTGGGGCGCGTCCCCCGACAAACCTGACGTGTTCCTCCAGCTCAACTGGATGCAGCCCGAAGTGGATTCTAAAACCTGTGCACCCGGTGGCCGCTACGCACGAACCCCTCGCGGCTATACCGACTTCGTTGCGTGCGCGGAGGCCAACAAGAACGAGTACCGGCCCTCCAAGAAAGCCCTCCGAGATCTGATTGACTTGTTCCAAGACAAAGGGATCAATCTGCATATCGACGCGGGCTCGTGGTTCAACACCTTCACCACCAATCCTGACGAGATGAAGGGCGGCCCGACAGTGCCGTACCGGAAGCCGTACTACGCCAACGAACCAGTTATCCGCCCCACCCTTATCGCCGACCGCGATTACTACCTTGGTACACGCGACGGTGTCTTCCGTCTGGGGATTATTGGTGATCAAATGTTGGCTGGTGACTACTCCTCGGGTGTATCCACCACTCCCGGCAGCTCTTTCTACGTGGCTAAGCAGTCCATCATGACCAGTGACGAGCAGGTACGAAACACGATCCTGCACGAGCTTGGCCACAACCTTGGCCTAACCCACGCTGGTACTTCTACCGTGGCGGAAAACCGCAGGCTAGCAAACGTCAACTTGCCCAATTACCTGTCCACGATGAACTACCTGTACCAGTTCACCCACTTCGGTTACTCCGACCGGGAATACCGCAGCAGCAGTACATTGCCCCGAATCTGCAACGTGAAGAAATGCTACACGGGTTCTTACAGGGTGCCAGCGGACTGGGACAACCTCTTGCTCGCAGACGGCATTAGACATTTTGTTATTCCAGAAACTGACCACCACGAGGACTCCACAATCCGTGACCTCGAAGTTAATGGCGCCGACCAGAACTCTGGCAAGGGTGGCTTCCGCCTCACCCAGGTCCCTGACAAACTCAATGGCATCATTCCCGCTCTGCCAGACAACGTTATCACCGGGGAGATCACCAACCGTGGCCGAACAGACCACACCTTCATCCTTGAAGCCACCTCCCCCGGCGGCCCATTGTGGCGGCAGAAGTTCCGCGTCGAAGGAATCCCAAAGGATCTGCCTAAAGATGACTCGACCAATCCAACAGCCGGCAAACGGTCGGTGGACATTCCGATTGAGTTCGGGGACGTTGTCCCTGAGGATTCCCTCCCGGTGACTATCCGACTGTTCAATGAGGCGGGGGTAGAGCAGTTCAATGAAACGTTCAGTATCCCTGTGTTGGATTACAGCGTTGAGGAACTCTCCACGGTTGTGGACGAGGTACTCGCCGACCCCAACGGCGACCCTAAGGCGAAGGAAGCAGCGAAAAAGGTTCTTGAACGCCTGGAGAAAGCAAAGAAGGACAAGGATGACGGGAACGGCAAGAACCCCGGTGACAAGCCCGTGGTTCCTCCGACTATCCCGGGCAAGCCGGCCACGCCGCCACTTTCAGGAGAAGGATCCAGTAACGGTAGTTCCAGCCTGCCTGGTTCCAGTCGCCCGAGCGTAGAACGCGGTGCGGAGTGGAAGATCCCGGTTACCGTCTTCGGCTCGATTCTTGGCCTCGTGGGCTTGGCCGGGATCTGGGAGCAGTTAGTAGGCCGTTAGAACTCGATTGATGCCGCACCCTTGATGTTGCGGAGGTTGGAACGGGCAAGCGTGACCATGTTTCCAATCCCGCCGTCAAGGACGGTCTTTACCGCGGACTCCGTAAAGCCCTTGATCATTGCCCAATCGAAGTTGGGTGGGAGCGACAAGGCGTTCGGGTCTGTGACAATGTCCACGAGTACGGGGCCGTCATGATCCAAAGCCTGCTTGAGGGTTTTCTTCAGATCCTGTGGCTTTTCCACACGGAAGGACGTGATGCCCGCGGCCTGAGCGATGTCGGCGAAGTTCACGCCCTCGTGGGAGGTGCCGAACTCTTTAAGGCCAGCCACCATCATCTCGAGTTTGACCATGCCCAAGGTGGAGTTGTTAAACACCATCATTTTCACCGGCAGGTTGTGTTCCTTAACTGTGATGAGTTCGCCTAGCAGCATGGCCATACCGCCATCACCGGAGAACGTAATCACTTGGCGGTCACGGTCTGCAGCCTGCGCACCAATTGCTTGGGGCAGTGCGTTGGCCATGGTGCCGTGGCGGAAGGAGGCCAACTCGTCCTTCTTACCGTTCGGGGTGATGTAGCGGGCAGCCCATACGTTGCACATGCCGGTGTCGACGGTGAAGAGGGCGTTGTCGTCCGCAAGCTCGTCGATAAGCTGCGCGGCGTACTCCGGGTGGATCGGGGTGGCCTTCTCATTGTGACCGAAGTTCTCAATCACGTTGTTCAGCAGCTTCGCGTGCTCTTTGAGCATCGAGTCCAAGAAAGAACGATCCTTCTTCTCCTCAACATGCGGCAGGATGTTTTCAATCACGCTCTTCACATCGCCCACGACCGGATACTGCACTTGGGTGCGGCGGCCGATGTTCTCCGCCTTGATGTCCACCTGTGCCACATTCTTGGTGGGAAGCCAGGCGTTGTACGGAAAGTCCGTGCCCAACAGAATGAGAAGGTCAGCTTTATGCGAGGCTTCGTAGCAGGCGCCGTAACCAAGTAGTCCGTTCATGCCCACGTCAAAGGGATTGTCGTGCTGGATGTGCATCTTGCCGCCGAAAGAGTGACCGATGGGGGACTTGATCTTCTCCGCCAAGGCGAGGACCTCCTCGCGGGCTCCCGCCGTACCAACACCGCAGAAAAGTGTCACAGTCTTCGCATCATTGATGGCCTGCACGAGGCGTGCTGCTTCCGCAGGATCGGGGAACACGCGCTTGTTGTTACCACGCGCGATTGTGGATTCCAACAGGGGAACGTCCGCAGCTTCCTGGCTAGCAATGTCGCCAGGCAGCACGAACACGGATACGCCCTTGCCGGCCATGGTGGATTGGATCGCGTGGTGCAGGATGCGTGCGCCCTGCTCCGGCGAGTTGACCATCTCGCAGTAGCCCGAGCATTCTGCGAAGATCTGCTCCGGGTGCGTTTCCTGGAAGAACTTCGAGCCAATTTCCTGGCTAGGGATGTGCGATGCGATGGCCAGCACCTTTGCGCCATTGCGGTGCGAGTCATACAACCCCTGAATCAGGTGAGTGTTGCCCGGACCACAGGACGCAGCACACACTGCGAGATCTCCGGTCACCAGGGATTCAGCCCCCGCCGCGAAGGCAGCTGCTTCCTCATTACGGACGTGAATCCACTCAATGCTGGATTCAGCCACTGCATCGGAGACCGGATTCAGTGAGTCACCCACAATGCCGTAAATACGCTTAACGCCGTTCTTTTCTAGAGTTGCGACAATCTGGTGTGCAAAATCTTTACTCATCATTCCTCCATCACATATCGTTTCGTCCGCACCCACGGTACGCCTCTTTCGCACACTCTCTCGGCCGCCACGGTTTTCTGTTTATCGGCGCACCGCCTCACCCAGTTCCTTCAACACTGCCTCATCTGTGAAGTACGTTGAGTGTCCACCCGAAATTCCGGGTATCCGCTCCGCGCCAAAACTTGGATCCGCGGGGTTAAATCCGTGTGCCGCAATCGGGCCGTTCCGCAACATCAAAATGGGATCGGTGGGGGAGTCCGCTACCGTCACCCGAGTGTCGGTGCCAATGAGATTTAACTGATCCACGTTCGAAGCCGGCACTCCGGGGGAACCAGCGAGGACCAGTTCATCGGCGAATAAGCCGTAGCCCATTGCTGCTCGCGTGGCCACAACCGAGCCGTAACTATGGCCGAGCACAACTTTGCGGGCATTCGGAAAACGATCGTTCATTGACATCTGAAAATTTGCGAGTTCTTCCGCGCTTGCGCGCGCATAAGATGGGTCCGCCCCTTCCGCAAGGTTCTCCGGCGGGAGGTAGCCTTGCCACACCACCACTGCGCCCCCCGTGGCGGCTGCGATGTCCTGCGCCCGTTTAATCGCGTCGGGCAATGCTTCCGGATTACCGCTGGATACTCCGGACACCTGAGTGATCACGCTTTTGGGGTTCTCCCGCCACGAATCATCACCCGGTGGACCCACCATGACGGTGAAGCCGTCGCCATATTCTGGAGTCGCCCCTTCCGGTAGCGTTGCGGCCTCGAGGAGCATGCCATCCGCTTCAAGCACAGCTTTCCGGACCGAGGCCGGGGCCGTGCTCAAATTCCGTTCACTGATCTGGTCAAGCGGTTCACCGGGATGGAATACAAGCCGGTCCAGGTCGGCCTTGTGTTCCAAAAGGCATTCCCCGGCTACGGAGGCCGCGCAGGACTTGTCTAGCAAATAAGACTGCAGCGCCACAGTTGCTATAAGGGCTTTGTGGGCAAAAACGACCGAAGGTGGCAGTGGCAAACGCGGACCGAGTGCCGCATTGCCCCAACCAGCAAATCTGGCTAGTACATCGTCCAACTCGCGCTGCGCCGCCGCAGCGGTATCAAGCACATCGGCCACCGCGTTGAGGCGCTTAGCGGGTTCCCCAAAAGCAGTGCCCAGGCTAGCAAGGAGGTCTAAGCCCTGGATGGCGGTGGGGCCATCCAAACCGGCAGAGGCAAGCATGTTTCGATGCACCCACGTGTCATCGATACGTGATTCAAGAGTTTTTGCTACCTCGCGCATCTGGTTTGCAGAACTCGTGAGTTCGTTAGCCACCAGCATTAGAAACCTCCAAATGTATTTGTGGAATCAACGTCGTTGATCGCCTTGACAAAAGCCGCGAGATTAGCCGCCTGCTCGGTCACGTTGCGGGAACGCGTAGATATTCCGTCCAAAAGAGTTTCATGCGCTCGCGCCAGCGCACTGGACGTGAGACTCGGAGTGGATAGGCCGACCAAATGCGGAGCTTTCCACTCAGGGAACGAAGGGAGACCATGTGATGGTGCTTGGATGTAGTTCATGTTTTCGAGCAAAAAGCATGACGCCGCCAAGCGCAAGGAAAATGCCCAAAGTGGCAAAATCGGGCTGTGGAATTCGCTTCAAATTCCACATACGCTGGTGCGCATGCGAATCGGAATCGTGCAAGTCACCACCACAAAAGACAAGTGTGAAAATTTGTTTCTTGTCACTGAAAGCATTCGGCGGGTTGCCAAGCACGGGGCCACACTCATCGTGTGCCCAGAAGCAACATCACAAGCCTTTGACTCTGGCCGCCTAGACACCCAAGCGGAAGAACTCGACGGGCCTTTCTCCACTGGTCTGCGTGAGCTTGCTGCTGAGCTCGGCGTGACCATCGTCGCCGGGATGTTCCGCCCTGCTGACACTCAGGGGGAAGTCAACCGCGTGTACAACACCGCCCTAATCACCGGCAATGGTCATCACGAGGGTTACGACAAAATCCACACCTTCGACACCGCCACCTACAGCGAATCCGATACGGTCAAACCCGGCTCACGCCTGCACACCTTCACCCACGAAGGGGTCACCATTGGCGTAGCCACCTGCTTTGACATCCGCTTCCCGGAACAGTTCAAACAACTCGCCCGCGAGGGCGCCCAGGTCATCCTTGTGCCCACAAGCTGGGCCGATGGGGAAAATAAACTCGAGCAGTGGAATACTCTTGCCCGTGCCCGCGCGCTCGACGCTGGAGTGTTCATCATTGCTCCTGACCAAGCACGACCAGGTGGCACGTCCGAAGCGGGCACGGCCTCCGGCCCCACCGGCATCGGCCACTCCATCGCCGTTGCCCCCGACGGCACCGTCATCGCTCAAGCCGGATACGAGCCAGAAGTCCTCGTCGTGGACATCGACCCCGAACAAGCCCTGAAACAGCGCAAAGCACTGCCCCTGCTTTAATCAGCCTGCGTCAACCTCAACCAATGCGACGCATCCGCAAGAGCTCGCAGGCCCGGCTCGTGCGACCCAGCCGCGTCCACGAGCAATTCCACATTCACGCCAGCGCCACGCTCCGCGGCAGCAAACACCGCGGCCCGCACTCCAGCCAAGGCTGAACCACGCGCATCAACAGTGCTGGAAAGCCACACAGGCTCACCGCTGGCATGCCCCAATGTCCAGTAATCACCCACCTGCGGAATCTGCGCATTGTCAACACCGCTAGTCAGCGCCTCCGCAGGCAAGAAAAACACCAGCTCGCCAAAGTCATTCGGCGGAATCGCAGGGGCCAACGTATCCCACAGCGGGTCCACTCCCTCCGCCCGCGCCGCCGTAGCGATCTCCGGGCGCAGCACCGGAAACGTTTGCCCAGCCTCATACTCCACCGGCACAGAAGAAGACAGGTAGACGGACCAGTAGGCGATCCCGGTGTCGTCGAAAAGCGGAAGCACCCCAATCACCTCCATCGCCGACGCCGGAGGCACACCCGCCAGATCAGCCTCCCGCGCAGCATCCCCCATCCGCGCCAAACCCGAAACCATATGCGCGCGCAACTCTTCCGCATCGGGGTGCGCCCCCAACACCGCATCCACAGCCTTGGACACAGGCTCCACCAAGGCATCGTAAGAATCGGCAGACACAGCAAGCCTTCGCCTATCGACGCCCACAGCCCCCATCCCACCCTCATCCCCCACCAACGCCTCTACCAAAGAACGTGCTTCCGGAACCTCCGGCAAGTAGCTGACCAGCTCTTCTATCAACGATGGCGGTAAATTCATACGTGGCGACATGCTGCCCAAGATACCGCGTCCACTCCGACCGCTAAGCTAGCCGGGACAGAACCTTGCAGATCCCACGGATCTGGCGGAGAAACCGAGAGCTGAAAGGCCCATCATGGAATTCACCCCCTACGTGCTGCTCACCGATGTTGGATGGATCTCCATCCTCCTCATCATCGGCAACATCCTCCGCCAACGCGTCCGCATCCTCCAGCAACTCCTGCTGCCGGCACCCATCACCGCCGGCCTCATCGGACTGTTCCTCGGTCCCGAAATCCTCGGGATCATCCAGTTCTCCGACAAAATCGGCGCCTACACATCGCTCCTCATCGCCGTTGTCTTTGCCTCTATGGCCTACTCCATGGACCTCGGAGGGTCCGTAGCCAAAGGTGCACGCAACATGTGGGCATTTTCCACCACCATGTTCATGTTCCAATGGGGGCTCTTCGTTCTTTTGGGCATCTACCTCTTCAAACCTGTCTTCGGCACGGAGGACTGGTTCGGCATGATGCTGCCCGTCGGATTCGTCGGCGGATTCGGTACAGCCGCCGCCGTCGGCTCCTCACTCGAAGACACTGCCGGTGCCGTTGCCGCATCCTCCCTCGGGTTCACCTCCGCGACAGTGGGCACCATTGTGGCCATTATCGGCGGTGTCATCGTGGCTAACTGGGGTATTCGCGCAGGTAAAGCCACCGAACTCCAAGGTGAACTGCCCAAGGAATTGCGCTCCGGGTACATCGAGGACGAATCCCAACGTCCCTCCATCGGCAAAGCAACCACCAACCCCTCCTCGATCGAACCGCTTGCCCTCCACGGCGGATTCATCGTCTTCACGGTGCTTGTTGCCTACTTAGTGGACGGCTACCTCTCTACCGCCCTCGGCAACGTCTCCATCCCACTATTCGCCCTGTCCTTCGTCATTGGTTTTGTTGGCCGCGGTCTCCTGCGTCTGTTCAAAAAGCCGAACTACCTGGACAAGGACACTGTTACCGCTATCTCTGGTGCGGCTACCGACTACATGATTGCCTTCGGCATCGCCTCCATTGTCCCCGCAGCGCTCGCGGCGTACTGGCAGGCGCTCATCTTGCTTTTCGTCCTCGGCCTCGTGTTCTGCCTGTTCTACCTGCTGGTCATGGCGCCACTGTACTTCGGTGAACAGTGGATCGAACGCGGCATTTTCGGTTGGGGGTGGGCAACCGCCGCTGTGGCCACAGGTATCGCTCTGCTCAAGATGGTGGACCCGAAGCTCAAATCTGGCACACTCAACGAATACGGCGTGGCCTACGTTGGTTTCGGCCCCTTCGAAATCGGCATGACCATCCTGGCCCCAATCGCCGTGCTCGCCTCCTTCACCGGTGCGTTCGGCTGGGTGTCTACGCTGATCGCAGCGGGTATCCTCATCATGAGCTTCGCGCTCAAATGGGTCCCTGTTCGCTCAGACGCGAAGACTTAATGGCTTAGCCCGCCTGTTTCTCCCGCACGGCCTTCGCGGCGTACCACGTGGTGATGCCCTCCCGCATCGCTTCCCTGTACGCCGCCTCAACTCGGCCCACGACGTGCCACGGCGCCACGTCCCGGATCCGCCGGTTCAACGCGCCGACGCGCTTCTTTAGCTCGGCATCATCTGTCTGAAAGTACGCGAGCGCAAACGACAACATTTCCAGCTCATCATCATCAAAAACCAGCGGTGGCATTTTCTCACCGCGCACCAAACGGTAGGAATTCTCGCCCCGTCGCGTCGTCTCAACCTCAAAACCAACGGCGCGGAGCCCCTGAATATCACGCCTCAACGTTCGCTTATCGACGCCTAATTTCCCCACCAACTCCTCCCCCGTAAAAGCCTGCCCCGTTTGCAGCACCGCCATCAGTTCCGCCCCGCGCAGAAACGGCGGACATTTCGGCCGCCCCTCAAAGACCGAGATCTCTGAAATATCCACTCGTTTCATCTCGACTGATCCCCCTTTTCTCTAGTCCCCTTAGTTTCCCGATTCCCCTGGTTCCTTCTTTTTGAAGGATGTTTCTGACGTTAATCGTCATCGCCGCTGTTTGCTAGCAAAAACTGTCCACTTAAGTGGACATCGCACTTTTGAAGCAGTCGCTCAGCTCCGCGAACTTTTCACTGTCCTGCGCTTTCTCTTCTTCTGTCTTTCTTCTCGCAGTTTCCGCTCATATATGGGCAATGGACGATGCGGACTTATCTGTCCACCCGGGCATCTTCAGAGCTGTGGCTTGCATTTTTGCGGTGGTGCGGAGCGGACGCACTTTGCGTCCGCTCCAGAAGGGAATGAAGCTACAGTTCACGGTGATGATCGTCGAAAAGCGGACACATTTGTCCGCATCCCATTTCGCCCATATATGTGCGAGGAAGCGGGAGTGAGTGTGAAAGCGGGTGTCAACGGGGGAGTGGGCCACCGGGTGTCAGCGCGGGAGCGGGCCGCCGGGTGAGTGCGGCGGGACGTAGTGTCTGTGCGGAAAAGAATTTTTAGGTTGAGTGGAACAGACTCAAGTTTTAAAGCGTTGCACTGAGTGACCAATTAATTAAGAACGACAGAAGACACGAAAGGAGCACTTCAATGAGCTCGTTTAATCCCACTACTAAAACGCAACAGGCGCTGCAGGATGCGCTCCAGTTGGCCTCCGCAAAGGGGAACCCGGACATTCGTCCCGCACACCTGCTGTACGCAATCCTGACGCAGGAAGATGGCATCGCGGCACCGGTGCTGAAGGCAACGGGCGTGGATCCGGAGACGGTAGCGCAAGAGGCAGCTGAAATCGTCGATGGTTCCCCCAAGGCTGAAGGCCAGAACATGGCCAACCCGACGTTCAACCGCGATGGTCTTAATGCGCTGAACGCGGCGCAGGAGTTGGCTGGTGAGCTCGGCGATGAATACGTTTCCACCGAGGTGCTTCTGGCTGCCATTGCACGCGGCTCGGAAGAAGCTGCAGAGCTGCTGAAGAAGCGTGGCGCGACCTACGACACGATTAAGGCAGCTTTCCCCTCGGTACGCGGGCACCAAAAGGTGACCTCACAGGACCCAGAGGACCAGTTTCAGGCTTTGGAGAAGTACTCGACGGATCTGACGGCGCGGGCACGCGAGGGCAAGATTGACCCGGTTATCGGCCGTGACAGCGAAATCCGGCGTGTTGTTCAGGTGTTGTCACGCCGTACGAAGAACAACCCGGTTCTCATCGGTGAGCCAGGTGTGGGTAAGACCGCCATCGTGGAGGGCCTTGCTCGCCGCATCGTGGCTGGTGACGTGCCTGAATCCTTGAAGGGCAAGACGCTGATCAGTCTCGATCTGGGCTCCATGGTCGCTGGTGCGAAATACCGCGGTGAATTCGAGGAACGCTTGAAGGCCGTACTCGATGAGATTAAGCGGGCGGACGGCGAGATCATTACGTTCATCGATGAGCTGCACACCATCGTCGGTGCAGGTGCTACCGGTGAGGGCTCTATGGACGCCGGCAACATGATCAAGCCGTTGCTGGCTCGTGGCGAGCTCCGCCTGGTTGGTGCGACGACGCTGGATGAGTACCGCAAGTACATCGAGAAGGACGCCGCTTTGGAGCGTCGTTTCCAGCAGGTGTACGTGGGTGAGCCGACGGTGGAGGACACCATCGGTATCCTGCGTGGCCTGAAGGAGCGCTACGAGGTCCACCACGGTGTCCGCATTCAGGACTCGGCGCTGGTGGCTGCAGCAACGCTCTCGGACCGCTACATCACGAACCGTTTCCTGCCGGACAAGGCGATTGACCTCGTCGATGAGGCCGGCTCGCGCCTGCGCATGGAGATTGATTCTTCCCCGCAGGAGATCGACGAGCTTGAGCGCATTGTGCGCCGCCTCGAAATCGAGGAGATCGCACTGTCGAAGGAATCGGACGCTGCTTCCCAGGATCGTCTTGTCACACTGCGCCAGGAGCTGGCGGATCAGCGCGAGAAGCTTGGCGAGCTGAAGGCTCGTTGGGAAAATGAGAAGGGCGAGATCGATAAGGTCCAGCGCTTGAAGGAGGAGCTGGAAGATCTGCGTAACCAGTCAGAGATCGCCGAGCGTGAAGGTGATTTCGCGAAGGTTTCGGAGTTGCGCTACGGGCGGATTCCGGAAGTTGAGGCTGAGCTGGGGGCAGCGGAGGCGTCGACAAGCGAAAAGACGATGCTCAGTGAGGAGGTGACGCCTGATGTGATCGCTGATGTTGTGTCGAGCTGGACCGGCATCCCGGCGGGCAAGATGATGGAAGGCGAGACCGAGAAACTCCTGCGTATGGAGGATGTCCTGGCTGACCGTGTGGTTGGTCAGCGCGCGGCGGTGGAGGCTGTGTCGGATGCGGTGCGGCGTTCGCGCGCGGGCATTGCTGATCCGAATCGTCCGATTGGTTCGTTCCTCTTCCTTGGGCCTACGGGCGTGGGTAAGACGGAGCTGGCGAAGTCGCTGGCGGAGTTCCTCTTCGACGATGAGTCCGCGATGGTGCGGATTGATATGTCCGAGTACGGTGAGAAGCATTCCGTTGCGCGCCTGGTCGGTGCGCCTCCGGGATACGTCGGCTACGACGCAGGCGGCCAGCTCACCGAAGCTGTTCGCCGGCGCCCGTACAGCCTCGTGCTTTTCGACGAAGTGGAGAAAGCCCACCCCGACGTCTTCGATGTCCTACTGCAGGTCCTTGACGAAGGCCGCCTGACGGATGGGCAGGGGCGGACCGTGGACTTCCGCAACACGGTGATCATCCTGACGTCGAACCTGGGCGCGGGCGGCACGCACGACGAGATCATGGATGCAGTCAAGCGCGCGTTCAAGCCGGAGTTCATCAACCGTCTCGATGACGTGGTCGTCTTCGACCCGCTCACACAAGAGCAGCTGGTGGGCATCGTGGACATCCAGCTCGCGGCGCTCGCGGAGCGTCTTGCTTCACGACGCCTGACGCTGCAGGTCTCCGACGCCGCCAAGTCCTGGCTCGCTGAGCGTGGCTACGATCCGGCCTACGGTGCTCGTCCGTTGCGTCGTCTGATCCAGCAGGCGATCGGTGATCAGCTGGCGAAGAAGCTGCTTTCCGGCGAGATCCGCGACGGTGACCCGGTGCACGTAGACGTCGCCGAAGGCACCGACCGCCTCGACATCAGCGCCTAAGGGTCCGCAGCGGCGGCACCGCCGCCGCCCAGTCCGGGGCCAAGGCATTCGGCGCTTAATGAAAATGTGTTTCAGCTCACTCGACTTACCCGCATGTGATGTGTATCATTCCTGGGGAACGTCCCCTTCGGAATAGGAGAACCATATGTCCACCCCAACTTCCATGCGAGCAGCAGTTGCCGAACAGTTCGGCCCAACCGTCAACGTCAAAGAGATCGACCTGCCTAAGCCTGGCCCGTTCCAGGCACTGGTGAAACTTTCTGCCAGCGGCATCTGCCACACCGACCTTCACGCGGTGGAAGGTGACTGGCCGGTCAAACCGACTCCGCCGTTCGTGCCGGGCCACGAGGGCGTCGGCGAGATCATTGAGTTGGGGCCGGGTGAGCATTCGGTCAAGGTTGGTGACATTGTCGGCAACGCTTGGCTCTGGTCCGCATGTGGCGCGTGCGAGTTCTGCCGGACCGGCCGTGAAACGTACTGCAAAAAGGCGGAATACGGCGGCTACACGGTGAATGGTTCCTTTGGTGAGTACATGCTCGTAGATACGCGATACGCCCCACGCATCCCCGAAGGCGCCGACCCGGTCGAGGTCGCCCCGATCCTCTGCGCTGGTGTCACGGTATATAAGGGCCTGAAGGAAGCACAGGCGAAGCCGAGCCAGTTCATGGTCATCTCCGGTATCGGTGGCCTCGGCCACCTCGCAGTGCAGTACGGCGTGGCCATGGGCATGCGTGTGATTGCAGTAGACATCGCTGACGACAAACTCGAACTGGCCAAGGAGCTCGGTGCCGAATTCACCGTCAACGCCGCCAACACCGACCCGGGTGAGGCTGTGCAGGAGTTCACGGACGGCGGCGCCCACGGCGTGCTTGTTACGGCCGTGCACCCAGCCGCGTTCGGACAGGCCATTGCGATGTGTCGTTCCAACGGCACCATCGTCTTCAACGGTCTGCCGCCGGGGGAGTTCCCGGCACCGATCTTCGACATCGTTCTGCGCGGCATCACCATTCGCGGCTCCCTAGTGGGCACGCGCCAGGACATGGCGGAGGCGCTCGACTTCTACGCCCGCGGCGAGGTGAAGCCCCACGTCACGGCGTGCGAACTCGATGATGTGAACCAGGTGTTTGAAGACATGCGAAACGGCAAGATCGCCGGCCGAATGTCCATCAAGTACTAGGCGTTTGCTCTGTCCGGGGGTGCTTACCGCCGACCCCCGCCGCAGACCGGTGAATGACTGTATCTTCGCCAGTGAGGGTCTCGCTGAAGCGTGTTAGCGCTTACGGGGCCTTCTTCCGGTTCACAGGTAGATGAGCGGAAGGGTTTTCGGCTTAAGGGACAAACTTTCCGGGCTCCTCGGCCTGCCTTGCCGCCGCCAACCCGCCACGCCCAGACCCCAGCACCGGCTACAATCCGGTGCATGCAACCGATCACCACTATCACCACCCGGGTTGCTGTCCCGGGTATGGAAAATGAGCTGCTTGCGGGCCACCAGCTCTCCGGCAACCATTTCGTGGTTGCCAGCGTGCCGTTTCTGGATACCTCGCTGGCGCTGGGGGACATCGTGGAGTGTGTCACAGTTGGTGGCCAGTTCCACGTGGATCGCGTGGTGGTGCGCGGCGGTGCCTCGACGGTGCGTATCCTCCCAGCGACGGAGGCTCCACTGCAGCTCGCCGAGACGTTGCTTGCGTTCGGCTGCCGGGTGGAGATGGGGCCGGGTGGGATGCTCGCGGCGTCTATAGGCCCGGATGCCCCGAAGGATGGTATCCGCGAGTGGCTGGAAGGCCTTGAAACCCAGGGCATCATTTCGCTCGCGTAGGTAGTGTGGGCGCCATGAGCGTCTACGTTTCTTCCGAAGAGCTGCGCGAACTGATTCGCACCGGCGAAAAGCTCACTTTGTTGGCCGCGCTGTGGGATGCGCGCGCGGGCCAGGCACGGTCCACGTTTCACGCTGCGCACATTCCCACCGCTCAGTTTTGTGACATGTCGGTGCACCTCGTGGGCACACCTACAGCGCAGGTGGGCCGTAATCCGTTGCCGTCGCTGGAGCGGTTGAGTGAAACGTTCGGCTTCTGGGGCATTGCGGAGGATCGCCCGGTCATTGTGTATGACACCGGCCATGGCGTCTTCGCTGCCCGTGTTTGGTGGACTTTGCGTTGGGCGGGTGTAAAAAACGTGCGCATCCTTGACGGTGGGTTCGCCGCGTGGGAAGCACTCGGCTTTGACACGGTTGCTGGCCCTGGCCCTGTCAACGTCCATTCGGAACTTGTCGCGCAGCGTGGCCAGGCACCCACGATTGATGATGTGCACGATTACAAGGGCCTGCTTATCGACGCTCGCCAGCCCAATCGCTACCGCGGCATCAAAGAACGTTTAGATAAGAAAGCGGGTCACATCCCGGGGGCACGGAACCTCCCAGTCCAGGACCTGTTTGATGCAGACGGCATGGTGAAACCCTCGGATGAGATCTTGGGACTTTTTGCCCAATTGGGTGTCACCCACACCACTGATCCCGCCTCGGCGGTTGTGTATTCCGGTTCCGGCAACCACTCTGCCAAGTTGCTTGCCGCCGCGGTGCACGCGGGGTTGCCGATGCTCACCCACTACATCGGTGGCTGGTCCCAGTGGGCCGCGGACGTAACAAACCCAGTTTCACGCGAAATCTAGGCCTGAGCGCCGGGCTTCGGGTGAAGGATTTAACACTCTGAGCCTGCCCTACCCGGCAAAAGCCCAGGTCACACGCGCTTGTGGGGTTAAATCCTTCACCCCCACAAAGTGCGCCTACCCAGCAATGTCCCCACGCCCGATAAAGTGCTAACCAATGGGTTTTGTTTTGTTAACGCTTTCCATGCTCGCCCTGATCGGGGCGAGCCGTTTGTGGCGCGCGGAATCCCGGTACAAAGCACTGAGCAAAAAGCGGGACAAAGCGCTCGCTAGAACTACGCCTGCTGAACCTGCCCCGAGATCCACCCACGGCCGTAAGACCCGCAAGTCCCACAAGCCCCACAAACTGTCGCGCCGGGCACGCCGGGACTGGGCTACCGCCAACGGCTTTACCTACACCGCCGAAGATGAATTCCTGCAGGACGAATGGACCCGCGGTGCTGCCGCCAGCGGAGCCCCCATTAAGGACGTCTTGACAGGCACTAAGTTTGGCCATGAAACCCGTATCGCTGATATCGCAGGCACGACCGTTATCGGAATGGGAACGGGCATGGCTAGCGATGTTGTTGTGGACATGCGTCGGCTCCCACTGACTCAGCAGCTCTCCGAAGACCTCGTCGAGGTCGCTCAAATCGAAGGGTTTGCTGTCTTCGCGTCGGAGGGAGGTCCGGCGGAACGGATGCTGGATATTCGCGTCCGCACGGCTTTGGAGCAGCTGCCGCCGCAGGTTGACGCGGTCTGTTTCGAGTCGGAGTGGGTGCTCGCGGAGTTCGACGACGTGACAGATTGGGATGCGGTTTTTGCTCCGCTCGCTCTCCTCGCCGACACCGCGCGCACCCTTCCGCCTGAAATATGGCCGCGGCTTGAACTCGCAGGCACGTCGCGTGAGATGGGCGAGCCCATGCTTATCGACGTCGCATCTCACCCCACCCCTTCCCACCACTTCCATCCCGCCATTACGCGTCCTGAGGAACCCTTGGAGATGCCCACGCGGCTGACCGGCGGGGTGAAGGGGGACATCACAGACCATGAGGTGGGGTCTGATGAGGTCAATGCGATTGGGACTGGCCAGGAAGATCCTCAGCCAAACGACGGCACTCGGGTCGCGCGCAAACTTGATCCGCCGTCTATTTTCGATGACTAACTCGGGGTGGCTAACCTTGGAGGCATGAGTGCCACATCTATTGACGCCACGGCTAAGGCCCGCCTTGCTGAGCTTGTGAAGGAGCTCGCTGTTGTTCATGGTCGAGTGACTTTGAGTTCCGGTAAAGAAGCTGACTACTACGTTGATCTCCGTCGTGCCACGTTGCACCACGAGGCCAGCCGCCTCATCGGTTCCCTCGTGCGCGAACTGACTGCTGACCTGGACTTTGATGCGGTTGGTGGTCTCACCTTGGGTGCTGATCCGGTGGCTACGGCTGTGATGCATGCGGATGGCCGTCCGATTGATAGCTTCGTTGTCCGCAAGGAAGCGAAGAAGCACGGGATGCAGCGTCACATTGAGGGGCCGTCGATTAAGGGTAAGCGTGTCTTGGTTGTGGAGGACACCACAACTACCGGTAATTCACCGCTCACCGCGGTGGAGGCTTGCCGGGCCGAGGGTGCTGAGGTCGTTGCGGTTGCGACCGTGGTGGACCGCGAGACTGGTGCTGACAAAGTGCTCCACGATGCCGGTTTGGAGTACCGCTTCCTGCTTGGTTTGAACGACCTTGGCCTCGCCTAATCCTGCTGAGTCCACCCCGACCGACAAAGGACCAACGGACAAGGGGCCAACGGGCAAGGGCCCAGTGGACAAGGGCCCAACGGAGTGGAATGAGGGTCGGCATGGCGTTGGTCCGTGGGAGGGCGAATGGCCCACTGACCCGCGTTTCGACCCTCAGTTTTTGGAGCACGGCGATAGCCGCAACGTTGTTGACCAGTACCGCTACTGGTCGATGGAGGCTATCCGGGCTGATTTGGATCAGCGCCGCCACCCGTTTCATGTTGCGATTGAGAATTTTGAGAATGACATGAATATCGGCACCGTCGTCCGCACCGCAAATGCGTTTTTGGCGGAGGCGGTTCACATTGTGGGGCGGCGTCGTTGGAATCGCCGAGGTGCGATGGTGACGGACCGTTATCAACACATCATTCATCACGACACCGTCGCGGATTTGGTTGCGTGGGCCACCGAACGGGGCCTCTCCGTGGTCGCCATTGATAACACGCCCGGTTCAGTTCCCCTAGAAACTGCTGAAATCCCGCGAAATTGTGTGCTCCTTTTCGGTCAAGAAGGCCCGGGCATCACTTCTGAAGCCCAGGACGCGGCGTTGATGACCTGCTCGATCGCACAATTCGGCTCGACGCGCTCGATCAATGCGGGGGTGGCCGCAGGAATCGCGATGCACACGTGGGTACGCCAGCACGCCACGCTTGACGACGCCTGGTAGCTCCCCACACCACCCTAAGACCACCCCCAGCCTCAACAATGGCATAACTTTGCCGATTCCCGCCACGGTCCCCGAGACTCCAGCGGCTTTTGCAGTTCCCGATGCGCTTGCAGTTCGAGAGGCTGCTGCAGTTTCCGAGGTCCCGCGAGTGTGTGCATATGTGTGAAAAGTGAAGCGGACAAATTTGTCGTTTAAAAAACGAGCGATGCTCTGACCTGGATTTATGCTTCCGTAGAGGGCGGACGCAGAGTGTGTCCACCTGGTACCACGCCGTTCATGCAGGTGAAGGCTTGAGAAGAAGGCAGACGGACAAATATGTCCTCATGTAGTTTCAGCTATATATGTGCTTCTCGTGGGTGCGAGAAGGTCATGTTGGGGTCATTCCGGGATTGCGTTGCGTTCCAGGTTGCTGTTGCTAGGGGATAGTGGCTGGACCGAACAGTAGGGGAGAAAGAAAAGGGAAGAAAAAGAGGGAGGAAAGAGAGGGAAGGAGAGAAAATGCAGGGGAAGCGGGAAGAACGGATGTTGGCTCCCTGTATTGAAAGAGAGTAGACAATAGATAAGGGTCTATAGATAAGAATCTATAGAGAAGGATCTATTGAGAGCACACCAAAATGAGGCCGAGGCAGGGCCGAGAGAAGGAGGCAGCGTGGTACGCACGAAGTCATCTGTTTCCGACTCCGCTGAGATGTGGGCATATCGCGCGGACCTTGCAGAGGCAGCGGTAGCTGAACGTCATGCTTCGCCATTGTGGCGATTGCCGCGAACAAACCTGGCGGTGGTTGCATGGCCTGCAACGCCACGTGAAAAGGCCTTTGTCACGTGGCATTACTGGTGGCAGGCGCACTATTTGGATTGTTTGGTGGATGCGGAGCGGCGTCAGTCGACCAAAGCTCGTCGCGCGAACATTTCGCGTACGATCCGGGGGATCCGGATTCGCAACCATGGGAATCTGACTCGTAACCGTTATTACGACGATAAAGCCTGGCTGGCATTGGCGTTAGGGCGGGCCGGGGAAGAAAACCAAGCACGACGCGAAGTACTTGCAGATCTAGAGAAACCGACGGTGAAAACAGCGGGGCTGCCACCACAGTCAAAGCTGCCGAAGTTGCCGAAGCTGCTGCGGGGGCTGGGTAAACCGGGCTTGCCGGGCCTATCGAAGGTGACGCGGTTGTGGCGTCGGCCGAAGACACGATTCCGCCCGCTGGAGGAACTCGAGTTCAACATCCTCGCAGGCCTGGACAATGTCATCGGTGTTTTGCCATGGCGGACAGATGAGAACTTCTTCAACGTCCCGGCGAATGGTCCGGCGGCGATCATGATGGCGAGGAGTGGGCGTCTGGATAAAGCTCGTGAAGTTATGGGCTGGATCTTTGACAACGTCATGGCGGATAACGGGCTTGTGCAGGACGGAATTCGTCTGCACGCGGATGGTCCACGGACAACGGATATCTCCTACACCTACAACCAAGGCACGGTTTTGGGGGCGGCACTGGAAATCGCGATTGCACTAGACAATCAGGAAGCCGGAAATGCTGATGAAGCTTCCGGGGATGCGCAGATGTTCTACATCGCCCGGATCCACGACTTGGTGCGGGCTGTGGCAAAACACTTGGCTACGCCTGCCGGAGTGATTGATAATCAGCGGGACTGCGCACCCAATAAGGGTGGGGATGGCGCTCTGTTTCAGGGGATTCTTGTGCGCTATCTTGCAGACGTGGCGGTGCGTCTCCCGGATACGACGGCGGCCGGCCGGGCGGCTAAGAAGGAGGCGGCACGACTTGTTCTGGCGTCGGCCGCTGCGATGTGGAATAACCGCCTTGAAGTGGACGGATTGCCTGTTTTTCCGGTGCGTTGGGTGGAGGGGGCGAGGTTGCCGCATATTTATGGGGGCGGGGGAGCGTCGATAAGCAAGGCCCCTGAAATTCCGGAACGCGATCTTTCTGTGCAACTTTCTGGCTGGATGTTGCTCGAGGCGGCAGCGCGGGTCGCGCAAAGCGGGCATACTGGTTAACGTAACCGCATTCGAGTGAGAGGACTCTTCATGCCTATTGCAACCCCTGAGGTTTATAACCAAATGCTTGATACGGCCAAGAAGGAAGGTTTTGCTTTCCCGGCCATTAACTGCACTTCCTCGGAGACCATCAACGCTGCGCTACGTGGTTTCGCTGAGGCGGGCTCTGACGGCATCATTCAGTTTTCTACTGGTGGCGCTGAATTTGGTTCCGGTCTGTCGGTGAAGAACAAGGTTGTGGGTGCGGAGGCTCTCGCGGCGTTTGCTCACAAGGTGGCAGAGCAGTACGACATCAACGTGGCGCTGCACACGGATCACTGCCAGAAAGAAGTTCTGGACGAGTATGTGCGCCCGCTGATCGCGATTTCGCAGGAGCGCGTGGATCGTGGTGAGCTGCCGCTGTTCCAGTCGCACATGTGGGATGGTTCCGCGATCCCGATCGATGAAAATCTGGTGATTGCGCAGGAGCTGCTGGAGAAGGCTCGTAAGGCGAACATCATTCTCGAGGTTGAGATTGGTGTTGTCGGTGGTGAAGAGGACGGCGTTGAGGCGAAGGCCGGCGCGAACCTGTACACCTCACGCGAGGACTTTGAAAAGACCATTGATGCGATTGGTACCGGTGAGAAGGGCCGCTACCTGCTGGCAGCTACCTTCGGCAATGTGCACGGCGTGTACAAGCCGGGCAACGTGAAGCTGCGCCCCGAGGTTCTGGACATGGGCCAGAAGGCGGCGGTGGAGAAGCTTGGCTTGTCTGCTGGTGAGCGTCCGTTCGACTTCGTGTTCCACGGTGGTTCCGGTTCTGAGCCGGAGAAGATCGCCGAGTCCCTGACCTACGGCGTGGTGAAGATGAACGTGGACACTGATACTCAGTACGCGTTTACGCGCCCGGTCGCTTCCCACATGTTTGAGAACTACGATGGCGTGCTGAAGATCGACGGTGAGGTAGGTAACAAGAAGGCCTACGATCCGCGTTCGTACCTGAAGAAGGCTGAGCAGTCCATGTCCGAGCGCGTTGTTCAGGCGTGCCAGGATCTGAAGTCTGTGGGCAAGTCTGTTTCGCGGTAATTAGCGTTGTACCGTCAAGGTCAGGCCAGTGAGGGCCTGGCCTTTTCTAGTGCGAAGAACACATGTGATGCCGATGGTTAGACAAACAAATCGCGTGCGTATGACCACGCGTGAGCGCATGGCTGCTGTTGAGGACTCGCTTGAAGCGCGTCTGAAGCGAGTGGCTCAGCGGTTCTTTCCGGCGCTCCGGGTGGGGGTTGCGGCGGGGATTGCGTATGCCATTGCGTTTGAGTGGGTTGGTCACGGGCAGCCTTTTTTCGCGCCGATCAGTGTGGTCATCATCGTCGGGTTGTCCGGCGGTGAGCGGATCAAGCGTGCCTTGGATATGTCGCTTGGGTGCATCCTGGGCGTGTTGGTCGGTGACCTTGTGTTCGCACCGCTTGGCCCGGGTGGGTGGCAGATTGCGGCGGCGGTGTGTGGGTCGATGCTGTTTGCGTCGTTCTTTTCTAAGTCGATGTTGGTGGCCAATCAGGTGGCCATCGGTTCGATTTTGATCTCTACGATCATGCCGCCTGACGCCGCTGTTACGGGCTTCGATCGTGCGGTTGACGCGTTTATTGGATCGGCGGTGGGCCTTGCGGTTGTTGCGCTTGTGCCTTCTGCGCCGTTCGCTGCGGCCCGCCAGGAGATTTCCAAGGTTCTTTCCATTTTGAGCTCAGTGCTTGACGACGTCTCTGCCGGCATCTCCCACCAAGACCCCTCCGAACTGGCCCTGGCGTTGGAGGCGATTCGTGGTACGCAATCCGATATTGATGCCATCTCGAGTGCCACAAAGTCCGGCAGGGAATCCACCCAGCTGTCGCCGTTTTTGTGGGGGTCGCGCCGTTATTTCCAGTCCCTGTCTCGCGCGGTGCCGCCCACGGACAATGCGGTCCGGAGTACCCGCGTTCTTGCTCGTCGTGCGCTTGTGCTTGTGGAGGACAAGGGCACTGTTTCCCCAAGGCAGTTGTGGATCTTGGACCAGCTTTCTGCGATTGTGCTTGACTTGTCGGAGCTTTTTGAGAGTACGTCGAAGTCCAGCCTTTCCGAGCGTATGCCGTCGGTGACTAATCGTTTGCGGTCATTGGCAGCGGAGACTGGTCTGGAGGCTCTTGAATTGGACTGTGAGCCACCGCGTGGGCCGTACCCGCCGGTCAAGGGGTTGCACTCCGGTGCGAAAGCTGCCGGTGAACCCGGTCAGGCCACTTTGTCTGGTGCGGTGATTTTGGCGCAGTCCCGGTCACTCATTGTTGATCTTTTGCAGATCTGTGGTTGGTCCCGGGAGTCCGCTGTTGCGATGTTGAAACCGACATCGGAAACACCGGCGTACCCACCAGAGTTGAGCGCGGGCGGTTTAGGGGAAAGTGGTGCCCCTGGCACTGACGAGCCTGGCCGCTAAGGAGCGGTGTTAAATCCTTCACCCATCTCCTCGAATCGCTTGGATATCGCGCAGGTGCCGGTAAAACGTCACGCGTTCAACGGGGCGCTTAGCGGGGACGTCATCTACGGTGACCTGGATGGCGTGGCCGCCGGATTGGAGGGCGCGTCCGGAGGGGGTGTGGGTGGCGTCGATAAGCGTGTGCTTGCGAAAGCGCGGTTTGCGGATGGCGGCCGCAGCAAGTCCTGGTGCCTGGGTGGTGGGGACGAGACGCGCGCCGTAGAGGCGGGTGTGGCCGTCGCTGCGGACGAGGACGTCATTGTCAACGACGATCTCCCCAAAAAATGGTTTGCCTTCCGCGTGCGTGAGTGTGGCTGACCCGGCGACGACAATGCCGGCATCATTGCGGATACAGGGGATGGGGCGGACCGGGCCGTCGAGTGCGAGTGATTGCGCATTGGTGGGGATGCCCCACAACACGGCGGCGGGGGAGGTGGGATCGGTGGGGAGGTAGGCGATCTCGGCCCACAGGTAGTCCCCGCGCATCATGCGGGTGAGGATCGCGCTGAGTGCGGCATCTGTGCCGGAGACCATAATCCGCAGGCGCTCATCGGGCTGTTGGGGCGCGAAGGTGGGCTCCCCAAGGTGTGAAACCTTAGGTGACGCTGCGATCTCTTGCAGCGATGGGGTTGGGTCGATGGGGAGGACCTCGCGTGCGATCTCGTCGAGAAATCGGAGGTCTTTTCGCGTGGGAATCGCCGGAAGCTCCTGATTTTCGGCGCCGTCGATGGTGATGCCGGTAGCGCACGCGCAATGAACAAGCCGCATGGCGCTCACGCTACATCGGCAGGGGCGTGGTTGAGATATTCAGGCCCATGTCCGTTGGCATCTTTCTTGGAGCAGAAGGTGTTTCCGACGCTCAACGGAAAGCCACCAACGGAGTAGCGGTACAATGTTCCTGGACTTTTGCGGGCACGATCCCGCAGGGAGCACACACGACAGCTGTGACATGCAGCGCGAATTAGGGAGCGTTTTATGGCGGCCATCATTATCGTCGGAGCCCAGTGGGGCGATGAGGGCAAAGGTAAAGCCACGGACATTCTTGGTGGCCGGGTGGACTATGTGGTGAAGCCGAATGGTGGTAACAACGCTGGTCACACGGTTGTTGTGGGTGGTGAGAAGTATGAGCTGAAGCTTCTGCCTGCCGGCGTTCTCAGTGAGAATGCAACTCCGGTGCTGGGCAACGGTGTGGTTGTGAACCTGGAGGCACTGTTCGAGGAGATTGATGGGCTGGAGGCCCGTGGCGCGAACGCGAGCCGGCTGAGAATCAGTTCGAATGCGCACCTAGTGTCGCCGTATCACCAGACGCTTGATCGCGTACAGGAGCGCTTCCTGGGCAAGCGTGCGATCGGCACCACTGGCCGAGGTATTGGTCCGACGTATGCAGACAAAGTCGCTCGCGTAGGTATTCGCGTCCAAGATCTTTTCGACGAATCCATCCTCCGCCAGAAGATCGAATCCGCTTTGGATGTGAAAAACCAAATGTTGGTGAAGATGTACAACCGCAAGGCAATCGATCCGGATGAGGTTGTGGACTACTTCTTGGGCTACGCCGATCGCGTTAAGCCCATGGTCATTGATGCGGAATTTGAGCTGAATAAAGCTCTCGACGAAGGCAAGCACGTCCTCATGGAGGGCGGCCAAGCCACGATGCTGGACGTTGACCATGGCACCTACCCGTTTGTCACCTCCTCCAACCCAACGGCAGGCGGTGCCTGCGGGGGCTCCGGTATCGGGCCGACACGGATTACGGCTGCCCTGGGCATCATCAAGGCATACACCACTCGCGTGGGTGCCGGCCCATTCCCCACTGAACTCTTTGATAAATGGGGCGACTACCTGCAAGAAACCGGCGGTGAGGTGGGCGTAAACACCGGCCGCAAACGTCGCTGTGGCTGGTATGACTCCGTGATCGCCCGCTACGCCACCCGCGTCAACGGCTTCACCGACTACTTCCTGACCAAGCTCGACGTGCTCACCGGCATCGGAGAAATCCCCATCTGCGTCGCCTACGACGTTGACGGTGTCCGCCACGACGAGATGCCCCTGACCCAGTCCGAATTCCATCACGCCGAGCCCATCTACGAAACGATGCCGGCTTGGGACGAGGACATCACTGGTTGCCGCACCTTCGAAGACCTGCCACAGAAGGCCCAGGACTACGTCCTGCGCCTCGAGGAGCTTTCCGGTGCGCCCATCAGCTATATCGGCGTTGGTCCTGGCCGCGATCAAACCATCGTGCGCCACGACGTCATGGAGCGCTAACCTGCCCAAAATTGGCCGGAACAGGCGTTGACGGTAGCGCATGCCTACTTCAAAGGGGCTAGCTAACGTCAGCGCTCAAAGCGGTTCTACATTGAAGCGTCCTGAAGTTAGTCTCTTCAGAGCAATCAGATTGAACTAACGACCTTAGCCCAAAAATTTGCACTGAAATTCACGGAGTTACCGTCTTTCTCATACTTCGCCAAGATCGTCTTCTTGTCTGCTTTGACTTCTTCATCTCCGACTGATTCTGATGTACTCAGGATCTTTCTTGCGGTGGCCTGTGCTTTAGCGATGCGGTCTTGCTTGTGCGGTTGTGGGTCGCTGGTCGTCTCGCGTGTTCGCTCGTCTTGTTCCTCGGTAGTTTCGACATGCGAAGCATGCATTCTGTTGATAAAGAACCGCTCAATTTCTCCCGAGGCACCTGCTGTTAGAAGGCCAGTCTGAGTCTGAAATTGTATTGACCAAACGAACGCGGACAGGCATCCAGGAAGAACGAAAAGGAAAATGAGGAAAAGAAGAACCCCAAGTATTTCCCTTATTGTTCCGGTAGGTAGACAGCCTCCAACGATGAGGCCTATCAATAGAGTGATTACCGTCGCAGAAAGAGGCCATTTTTGTTTGCGCCGGATTTTCTTCGCTTCTTTTGCAAACCAATTGCGATCGGAGTTGAGACTGGTGCAAATACGTTCCCATTCAATGCGGGCGAGGGCCACACTGCATAAATGGATGGGGATGGCGACGAATGGGACTGCGAAGATAATCCAATTCTTAGTGCTGTCGACCTGTTTGAAGATTTCTAGAGGCGGGAATGTTAACGCAGCAGACAAGATCGCCAAAAGCAATAAACAGTGGCGTTGACTGAACTCGAGAATGCGCCATCTGCAAAGATATCGGAGTATTTTCGGGCACGTCCGCGTAGGTGGCCCCTGCCTTTTAGCTCCCGACTCGCCTAGTTGCTGGTCAAGCTCATTTAGAAGGAAGTCAACTTTCGCTCTTCGTTTCTTCGGGTAATTCGCCTGCCGCGCTTCAATCAGGCTTGGGGCTTCGGGCGTGTGTACCGCGGTAGCGGAAACGACGGTAGCAACTCCAAGGACCATGATCATCAGCATGGCGAGTATGAGTTCAGGCCCGGATGCCTCCTTTATTTCATCGCAGCAATACGCCCAGCAGAGGTTGATTAACAATATTTCGCCGATGGCGACGTTCATCATCCCAAGAAACAGTGAAAGATTCCGTAGTTTCCTGTTGGCGACTAAACGCTCTGCGAAGTACTGAGCCTCAGTAGCAGAGACTTCGGCGGGGATCTCAATAGGGGATTGCCTGTTTGCGGTAGCGATACTCGTGGCGAGGATGGCAGCAAAAATCGCCAGCATCATTTGTATGCCCGAACTGATTTGTTCTGGTGCTAATGGGGTTAATTGGTGGTCCGTAAAATAGAGCGCAAGTAGAACCAAACCAATTACGAAGCTGACGACCGTGCCGCCGATCAAGAGGCTGAAGACTCCATTGTAGAATTGCTTCTCGGCTTGGTGTTCTTCTTTTTCAAGTAATTCGTAGTTGGTGTTCATCGCCATCGGAACCTGCCTTGCCTCATCGTTGGAAATGTCTGGCAACTTAGACATTTCCTCCTGATCTTAGACTCGAAACAAGTAGCGCTGATGCATTGTCATTCGGAGAGAATGGCAACAGTTCCGATTGGGTTCCCGCGGTCGAGTGCCTGACTCGCTCAATCGATGATGGTCGATGGGCGAACCGAAATAGCCCCTGACGCTAACTCCGCTCGTCGCAGGGGCAAGGCGTCAGAAGGATACGGGACTTGACCATGGGGTCGCGGGCTTCATCGGCTAAGGGGTAATTGATAGTGCGCATCAGGTGGGGTGATGCGATAGAGTGCCAGCTCGCCTTAAGTGATTCTTAGACTACGCGCGGAAGATCAGTTCAAAGCGTACGGCGAACCTTTTCTGTAAGTCGATTCTCCGGCAACAATCGCCTTTTAAAAGGCATTTTATTCATTCAGTGGACGAAACCGTTAAAGGGATCTAACATCCTGAGAGAAATTTATATTTCGACTTGAGGGGTTTGCCGCAGGGCAGCGCTTCATTGTTCCCAGGTGTGCAGGTACGACGTGTGAAGGAAGAGAGTATGAAGAAGCAAGTAATCACGCTGGTTGTCACAGCCGCGATGATTGCACCACTGTCCGTTTCCCCGGTTGAGGCGCAGGAGAGTATGCCGGCGCATATTCAGCGTACGGGCGAGCGTTTCAGTACCAATTACGATTTCCCGACCTTCGACTGGAGTGGACACAAGTGGGCTGTCCGTCAGACGGAAGGCAAGCTGAACTTCGGTGGCCCGCAGGCTGAAGACCCAGCTGATGGTCGTGCGAAGTGGATCAATGGTGCACAGGTTCTGCCGAATGGCGATTTGAAGATTCAGAACGACGGTATTCGTGGTGCTGTGGAAATCAACGCTATTGATTCCACTGGGTATGGCACCTATACGTTCGAGTACTCCGGTGATTTTGACAATATGGATCCGCACAACGTCCTGGGTATTTTCCCGTATGACATGGCGGAACTGGAACTGAACAAGTTGGATGAGGTTCACAAGAACGCATCCGGTTCGACTGAGATTGACTTCATTGAGATCAGCCGTTGGGGTCAAATTAACCGCAAACTCCCACACGGTGGCGTGACCTACTACCCTGACACCCCGCAGCTTCCGTCGCGCTACAACATTGATCAGTTCGACGTACCTGCAGGTCAGCAGACTTTGCAGACCATTGCTCAGTGGGAGCATAACTACCTTCGCGTGATCACGAAGAAGAAGGATGGTGAGGTGCTCTCGGACGTTACCTCAACCCACCGCGTACCAGAGGACACCGGCACGCAGCAGCTCCGCATTAACTTGTGGACCACTGGCGCTAACAAGAGCGAGCACAAGAAAGCGGAAGGTGATGAGATCATCTTCCACGATTACTCCTACACCCCGGACGCTGACTCCCCGGCGGCTACGGCTCCGAGCAGCTCCGGCTCCAGCTTTTCGTCCTCGTTCTCGTCCTCGGCACCTGCTCAAAAGGATGTGGCGCCAGAAGCTCCGGCAGAGAATATGCCGGGGAACGACGTGCCTGACGCCAATGCACCCGAGGCGGGCTCACCGGATGCTGTTCCAGGGGCACCGGAAGCGCCGGCACCTGTTGGCGAGCCAGAGGAAGCTCCGGAAACGAATCAGCAGGACGCGAGCTCGGTTGCAGCCCAGCTTCTGGGGGATGACTCCAGCTCAGAGGTCTTCAACCCTGATGAAAAGGTGAAGCGTTCTAGCGAGGACAAGGCTGCTGAAAAGAGCAAGGAACGCGGTTCCTCCGGCAGCAGCGAAGGATTCTTCCAGCGTCTCTGGGGTGTTGTCCGAGGTCTGTTCGGATTCTAGGGTTCGCCTGAACAAAGTTCTGCTGCACGCGGTTAGCGCTTTTAGATAACAGCGTTAACCGCGTGTTGTCTTTGTCCACGCACCTAGAGACCTAGTCAAGATCAGTGGGTTAAGTAGTTAAAAGCCGGAGTCGGCCCGTTGTGAGGGGCTGGACTCCGGCTTAACTGTTTCTGCTTCTTAGGACGCGCCTGAACCAGTTGACATGTTCGGTCAGCCGTTCTGCTCGGGGTGGGAGGCGCTGACCATGTCTTCCCACTCGACGATCTTCTTGCGTTCGCGGCCTTCTGCTTCGCCGAGGGCGCGCTCGGCTGCGTCGAGGTTGTGCCAGCCGTCCCAGGTGGTTACCTGGACGCCCTTGGTAGCCAACAGGTCCAGAATGGCTTCGTCGTTGCGGTGGGTGGTGGGGGTGAGACGGCCGGCGGTGAAATCGTCGAGAAGCATGGTCGTGGTGTCTTTGGCGTCGGACTTGGTGTTGCCAATCAGCCCGATGGGGCCGCGTTTGATCCAGCCGGTGGCGTACAGGCCGGGGATGATGTCGCCGCCGAATTCGGTGAGCACGTGGCCTTCGTCGTTGGGGATGACGGCGCGGAGATCGTCGAAAGGAACGCCTTCGACGGCGTCGGAGCGGTAGCCGACGGCGCGGTAGACGGCCTGAACATCCCAGGTTGTGGTCTTCCCGGTGAGAGTTACGCCGCCTTTGCCGTCGAGTTCGGTGCGTTCGGTGACAAATCCGGTGACTTTGCCGTTTTCGTCGCCAAGAATCTCCACGGGGGACTCGAAGAAGTGGATGAAGAGCTTGTGTGGGGCGCCTTTCGGGTCGCGCATCGCGTAGTTTTCGAGGGTCTGGCAGACGAGGTCGACGCTCTTTGCTTCACGACGAGCCTGCTCCGACGCCTCGTCATAATCAATGTCCTCCGGGTCCACGATGACTTCGATGGTGTCGGAGTGGTCGAGTTCTTTGAGTTCCAGCGGTGTGAACTTCGCCTGGGCGGGGCCGCGACGGCCGAAGATGTGGATTTCCTTCGCGGCGGACGAATTCAGATTCTCGTATACGTTGTCGGGGATCTCCGTGACCTTGAGCTCGTCCGCGGTTTTGGCCAGCACGCGGGCGATGTCGAGGGCGACGTTGCCTACGCCGACGATCGCGATCTTTTCGGCAGTGAGGTCCCAGTCGCGCTCGAAATCGGGGTTGCCGTCGTAGAAGCCGACAAATTCGCCGGCACCGTAATGGCCGTCTAGGTCCGCGCCGGGCACATTCAAGTCACGGTCGGCGACCGCACCGGTGGCAAAGATAACTGCGTCGTAGTATTCCTGCAGCTCTGCAACGGTGATGTCCTTGCCCACATCGACGTTGCCCAGCAAGCGGATCTCCGGTTTATCCATCACGTTATGGAGGGATTTAATAATGCCCTTGATGCGCGGGTGATCCGGTGCCACGCCGTAGCGGATGAGGCCGAAGGGGGCCGGCATACGCTCGAAAAGGTCCACGCGTACCGGGGTGCCGTTTTTGGCCAGGTCTGACTTCACCAAAAGGTCAGAGGCGTAGATACCGGCTGGGCCGGAACCGACGACGGCGACGCGGAGGGAATCAGGGGACTCGGTGGTCATTGGTTTCGCTACATCCTTGAATTGCTCAATATCAAAATCTCTATCCGACATGATAGCGGGCATGACAAATAGGCCTAGCAGTGCGTTTGGCTGGGGGATGCGGCTCCCATTTGGGTGGGGGAAGTGAAAAAGCCCACAGTAAACCGGCAACGTGTTGGTGGAGACATAGTTAGACTAGGGAACGTTGATAAGCGTCGATAAGCAATGTGCTTGGTTATGGAAAGGAAACGCATGGCTAACAGGTCTGTCCTGATCACCACGGTCGGCCGTAGTTTTGACGGCATCGATGTTGCGGGACTCGCCGCGGAGACCAACCTGAACCTCGTCCAGCTTTCAGAGCAAGAGGCGGATGTCGCGGCGATTGTTGCGGCGGACTTGGTGGCGGGCGATACCTTGGTGCGGGGTTCCGGAGACTACAACTTTGACGCTGACGTGGCGTCCGCACTTGGTCTTCCTCTCCTTGTTGTGGCGGGCTGTCCTGTGGCGGCCGAGCGTGCGCAGGCTCGCATTGAGCAGCTGGGGGCGACGATCGCGGACGTGGTCGCGGACGTGGATAAGGCAGCGGTGCTCAAGGCGCTGGAGATTGAAACTGAGCCGGTCATGTCGGCTGCTGTTTTTGAGCACTGGCTGCTCACCCGCGCGAAGGCCGACCGCAAGCACATCGTGTTGCCGGAGGGCGAGGATGACCGCATTCTGCAGGCCGCGGATCAGCTGCTGGCGAAGAATGTTGCGGACATCACCATCCTGGGCGTTGCTGAGGACATTCAGCGTCGCGCCGACAGCCTGGGCCTGAACCTGTCCAAGGCCCACATCATCGATCACCTGAATTCTGAGCGGCTGGAGGAATTCGCCGATGATTTCGCGGAGCTGCGTAAGTCCAAGGGCATCACTCTGGATGAGGCGCGGGAGACGATGAAGGACATCTCCTACTTTGCCACCATGATGGTGCACAAGGGCTTGGCCGATGGCATGGTGTCCGGTGCGGCGAACACGACGGCGCACACGATTAAGCCGTCCTTCCAGATCATCAAAACGGTTCCGGACGCATCTGTTGTGTCCTCTATCTTCCTTATGGTCATGCGGGATCGCCTGTGGGCTTTCGGTGACTGCGCGGTGAACCCGAATCCGACTGCGGATCAGATCGGTGAGATCGCCGTGGTCTCCGCCAAGACCGCTGCTCAGTTCGGCATCGACCCGAAGGTGGCCATCCTGTCTTATTCCACCGGTACGTCTGGCACTGGCCCGGATGTGGACCGTTCTGTGGAAGCCACGGCCAAGGCGCATGAGCTGGACCCAGAGCTCGCTGTCGATGGTCCGCTGCAGTTTGATGCGGCGTGTGACCCGGGTGTGGGTAAGAAGAAGGCGCCGGATTCCCCGGTGGCGGGTGAGGCGAATGTGTTCATTTTCCCTGACCTAGAGGCCGGCAATGCTGGCTACAAGATCGCCCAGCGTACGGCCGATGCGTTGGCTGTTGGCCCGATCCTGCAGGGGCTGAACAAACCCGTCAATGATCTGTCGCGTGGCGCGACGGTCCCCGACATTGTTAACACGGTGGCTATCACTGCTATCCAGGCACAAGGAGCATAAAAATGTCTTACGTCCTCGTTCTGAACTCCGGTTCCTCCTCGATCAAATTCCAGATCGTTGACCCGCAAGCTTCTGCTTCGGACACGCCGTTCGTGTCTGGCCTTGTGGAGCAGATTGGTGAGCCGAAGGGCAACATCCGCATCAAGATTGAGGGCCGTGAGGTCGGCTCCACAATGCCGATCCGTGACCACCGCGGTGGTCTGCAGCTAGCTATCGCCATGTTGGACGCCAACGGCGTAGGCCCGACGCAGATGCACATCATCGCTGTGGGGCACCGTGTTGTGCACGGCGGCCAGACATTCGGTGAGCCCGTGCTTATCGACGACTCGGTGGTGGACCAAATCCGCGAACTCATTCCGCTTGCCCCGCTGCATAACCCGGCGAACATCGACGGCATTGATGTGGCCCGCGCACTGCTGCCGGACATCCCGCACGTAGCTGTGTTTGATACCGGCTTCTTCGGTGATCTGCCGGATGGTGCCGCACACTACGCGATTGATGATGATTTGGCGCGGGAGCACCAGATCCGCCGCTACGGTTTCCACGGCACGTCCCACGAGTTCGTGTCCTCCCAGGTTCCGGAGCTCATTGGCCAGTCGCAGGAGGAGACCAACCAGATTGTTCTCCACATTGGTAACGGTGCTTCCATCTCCGCCGTTCGTGGTGGCAAGCCGGTGGACACTTCGATGGGCCTGACTCCTCTTGAGGGCTTGGTCATGGGAACTCGTTCCGGTGATATTGATCCGGGTGTGATCTTCCACCTCTACCGCACCGCTGGCATGAGCATCGATGACATCGATGACCTGCTCAACCGCCGCTCGGGCCTCAAGGGCCTAGCTGGTGTGAATGACTTCCGTGAGATCAACGCCCGCATCGCTGATGGTGACAAGAAGGCCAAGCTGGCCTATGACGTCTACGTCCACCGTCTGCGCCGCTACATCGGCGCCTACATGATTGGTCTGGGGCGTGTGGACGCGATCACCTTCACCGCCGGTGTCGGCGAGAATGCCGCACAGGTCCGCGCGGATGCCCTGGCCAACCTCGAAGGCTTTGGCATCAAGCTGGACCCGGCCAAGAATGAGGAAGGCTCTGGAGCCCGGATCATTTCCGCCGACGACTCCACCACCAAGGTGCTGGTTGTGCCGACGAATGAGGAGCTCGCCATCGCCCAGAAGTCCGCAGCAATCGCGGGCTAGTTGTAGTTGCCTTTCGGCAACTACAACTAGGGGGCCTTACTTCTCCTCTTTCTTCCCTTCTCCTGCTACCTCGTCCCTTTGTTCCTTCTAGGTCGCCGTAAGGCGGCCTAGAACTGTTATGTCCATAGGGTTTTTGGACATGGAGTCCGGTGTCTTTTTGGACACGGAATCCATGGTGTTCTTGGACATTTCTAGCGGCTTATGGTTGTAGCCTGCGTTTCGGCCGGGGCTTGGATAGTTTCGGGTTCATCTGGGGTGGTCGGCGGTGTTTCATTCCTTCGACGAGGTTGATGTTGACCTGACCACCTGGTGGCCTGTGGCTCAACGTGATCGGCAGGGGCACGCTGAAGAGGAATTCACCGTCATGGGCCGTGTAGAACTCCGCAGTGTTATCGGCTGTGACCGTGGAGTAGAGTCTGCGGTTTTTAAACCTCAGACCAATGTAGAGACCGAAGCCGCACACGCGTACAACGCCATCTTTGCTCATGCAGAGTTGCTCTGGGATGCCCCAATAGTTTGTTGAATGTGTCGTAGGCATCGTTAACGTAGGGGTATCGGTGGGAGGTATGCCTTGCTGAGCTGCCATGTCATCGGTGTTGGCCTCGTGTGAAGTTGCCGCTTCCG
>NZ_VXKH01000006.1 GCF_008693065.1 Corynebacterium tuscaniense
CCGGCCCCCAGGGCGGTTACGGCTCGCAGTACGCGGGTAGCCCATACGGTGCGCCGGGGCAGCCTGGGCAGCCTGGGCAGCACGGCCTCTACGGCGGCGCTGGTTACCAGAACCCGTACCCGGGTATGCCACAACAGGCGAATGGGGATAAGCCGAATGCCGCGGGCATTATCGCTTTGATCCTCGCAGTTTTCGGTTTCATTCTCGCCTGCATTCCGGTTATCCAGGTCATCGGCTGGTTCGTGCTGTTTGTGGCATTCGTGCTGGGTATTGTTGGCTTGGTCATTCAGTCCAAATCGAAGGCGCCGGCCATTGCGGCGATTGTCACCTCGGTTATAGGTGGCATCGTAGGAACGATTGTGTCCCTGGGAATTCTCGGCGCCGCACTGGGCCCGGATGACCCTAAGCCGACTCCCACTCAGCCAAGTGCTACGAAGAGCACCAAGGCTCCCGCTTCCACAGCGAGCTCAGCAGCAAAGCCGTCGACCGAAAAGAAGCCGACTCCGAGTGGTGACCACAAGGGCACCCGCGAAGATCCGTACGCATTGGGGACCTCGTTTGAGAGTAATGACTGGGTACTCACAGTGAACTCGGTGGATTTGGACGCGCACGGCAAGGTTATGGCGGAGAACGAATTCAACGATGATCCGGGCCCAGACAAAGAGTACATCTTGATCAATGTGACGATGGAGTACACGGGTGGCAATCCGGAAGGCGAGAGCGAGTTCCTGGATATTGAATATGTCGCTGAAGACGGCAACACCTACACGTGGACGGACTACACCACAGTTGTTCCGGATGACCTGGAGATGTACAAGACTTTGTACAAGGGTGGCAAGGAGACCGGCAACATCGGTATCGCAGTTCCGAAGGACGCGAAGGACCGTGGTGTCCTGTCCGTTCGCGCGGGCTTCGAAGGCAGCAAGACCTTTGTAGCTGTGAAATAGAGGCTCGATATTGCGCCCCCGGCTCCATCATGGAACCGGGGGCATTGTTGTGAAAGCATCAACGACAGGCGGTTTTAGACCGTCTTGCAGGGGTAATTCACTTAGGTTCATCTAACCAACCAAAGGTTGACACCCTTCGGGGTGAGCCTGGTGGGGGTGACCGAAAATAGGGGTTGAAAGTGGGAAACTTCACATCTCCGGATGGGGGCAGTGAGACAAGTGGTGTCAGAGTTGCCGGGTGGGAGAGAAACGACAGCGCAATGGGGGTAATTGCGGGGGAATTTGTAGAGGGGTAGGGGAGCGTCGAAAAGCGACGGCGATGAGACGAGCGAGAAACGGGGCAAAGAGTGGTGAGAAGCGGGGGTAATCGCGGGAAACGAACCTGTTCGACTCGTGGGAAACCTCAGAGAAACCGTAGAGTTAAATCGACACTGGAGGTGCCATGACTGTAAAAAACGCAGATCGTGACGCAATTCGTCACGGCAAAATTACTGAGGAGCCGCTGCGTGAGCGGCCCGGAGTGCCTACCTGGGCGCTCAAGCTCATCATGGCCGTGACCGGCCTGTTCTTCTTCTTGTTCGTCATCGGCCACATGGTCGGTAACCTCAAGATCTTCATGCCGGACCACGGCGCGCAGCCGGCTATCGATGAGTACGGTGAATTCCTACGCACGATGGGCCAGCCCCTTTTCCCAGGTGAGTCGCTGCTGTGGATCATCCGCATCGTGCTACTTACCTGCCTGGTGCTGCACGTGTGGGGTGCATTTGCCCTGCACGGTCGCTCTCGAAAGTCACGCGGTAAGTTCCGCCGTACCAACCTTATGGGTGGACTGCAGTCCACCGCTGCCCGCTGGATGCTGGTGACCGGCGTGATCCTGCTGCTGTTCATCATCTTCCACCTGTTGGATCTGACCATTGGTGAGGTTGTGGCCTCCGACAGCTTCGTCGCAGGCTCAATCAAGGCCAACATGATCGCCACATTCGATCCTGCTCGCTGGCCGGTCACCCTGTTCTACGTGGTGGCAATGCTCGCACTTTTCATGCACCTCACCCACGGTGTGTACCTGGCTGTGTCTGACCTGGGCTGGCTGGGCAAGCGAGGCCACGCGATCATGGTTGTCCTGGCCTACTGGATCCCCGCCATCGTTGTGATTGCCAACATTGCGATGCCACTGGCTATCGCATTCGGATTGGTGTCTTAGGAACTGCTGGAGGAACGTCAATGACTACTGCAACTAACCCGGCTACTGATGCCGGCAAGAAGGACTTCACTAACCCGCAGTCCAAGGCCAAGGGTGTAACCCCGGGCAGCATCCTGGAGAACAATGAGCCCAAGGGCATCCCGATGCGCGATATGTGGAGCTACCAGAAGGACCACATGGAGCTGGTCTCCCCGCTGAACCGTCGTAAGTTCACAGTCATCGTTGTTGGTACCGGCCTGTCCGGTGGTGCTGCAGCAGCCGCACTCGGCGAGCTGGGCTACAACGTGAAGAACTTCACGTACCACGACGCTCCGCGCCGTGCGCACTCCATTGCTGCTCAGGGTGGCGTTAACTCCGCCCGCGGCAAGAAGGTGGATAACGACGGTGCGTACCGCCACACCAAGGACACCGTCAAGGGCGGCGACTACCGCTGCCGTGAGTCCGACTGCTGGCGCCTTGCTGTTGAGTCGGTCCGCGTGATCGACCACATGAACGCGATCGGTGCACCGTTCGCTCGTGAGTACGGTGGCACCCTGGCCACCCGTTCATTCGGTGGTGTGCAGGTCTCCCGTACCTACTACACCCGTGGCCAAACAGGTCAGCAGCTCCAGCTGTCCACGGCATCTGCGCTGCAGCGCCAGATCCACCTGGGCAACGTGGAGATCTTCACCCACAACGACCTCGTCGACTTCATCATCACTGAGAAGGACGGCAAGAAGCGGTGCCGTGGCATTGTCACCCGTAACCTGATTACCGGCGAACTGGTGCCGTTCACGGGCCACGCTGTGGTGCTCGCTACCGGTGGTTACGGCAACGTGTACCACAAGACCACGCTGGCGAAGAACTCCAATGCGTCTGCCATCATGCGCGCATACGAGCATGGTGCTTACCTTGCATCCCCGGCCTTTGTGCAATTCCACCCGACGGGTCTTCCGGTCAACGCTAAGTGGCAGGCCAAGACGACCCTGATGTCGGAGTCCCTGCGTAATGACGGCCGTATTTGGGTGCCAAAGAAGCAGGGCGACGATCGTCCGGCAAACGAGATTCCGGAAGAGGATCGTGACTACTTCTTGGAGCGCCGCTACCCGGCCTTCGGCAACCTGGTCCCGCGTGATGTTGCTTCCCGCGCTATCTCCCAGGAGATCAACGCTGGCCGCGGTGTTGGTGCGCTGCACAACGCTGCGTACCTGGACTTCGCAGACGCCATCGAGCGTCTGGGCAAGGACACCATCAAGGAGCGCTACTCGAACCTGTTCGAGATGTACTTCGACTCCGTTGGTGAGGACCCGTACGAGTCCCCGATGCTCATTGCGCCGACCGTCCACTTCACCATGGGTGGCCTGTGGACCGACTTCAATGAGATGACCTCCATCGACGGCCTGTTCGCCGCCGGTGAGTGCTCCTGGACCTACCACGGTGCAAACCGCCTGGGTGCAAACTCGCTGCTGTCCGCTTCCGTTGACGGCTGGTTCACCTTGCCGTTCACGGTTCCGAACTACCTCGCTGGTCACCTGAACGAGCAGCTGCTCGAGCTGGAGGCGCCTGAGGTTACCTCAGCTGTCGCCCGTGCCCAGGAACACATTGACCGTCTGATGAACATCAACGGCTCTGACCCGCACGGCCCGGACCACTACCACGAGCAGCTCGGCGCGATCCTCTACGAATCGTGCGGTGTTGCACGTAACGTGGAGCTCATGGAGAAGGGCCTCAAGGCTGTCCGCGAACTGCGCCGAGACTTCTGGGCAAACGTGAACATTCCGGGCGACGCAATGGACATGAATCAGACCCTGGAGAATGCCCTCCGTGTGGCGGACTACATTAACCTAGGTGAGCTCATGATCATTGATGCCCTGGACCGCGATGAGTCTTGTGGTGCGCACTACCGCGAAGACCACCTCTCCGAGGATGGTGAGGCAGAGCGTGATGATGAGAACTGGTGCTTCGTCTCCGCTTGGGAGCCGGCTGGTGAGGAGAAGTTTGTCCGCCACGCTGAGCCTCTGTACTTCGATTCGATCCCGCTGATGACAAGGAACTACAAGTAATGAAACTGACACTTGAGATCTGGCGTCAGGCCGGACCCGACGCTGAAGGATCCTTCGAGACCGTCCAGGTGGATGACGCTGTTGAACAGATGTCCATCCTGGAGCTGTTGGATCACGTGAACAATGCCCGCGTTGAGGAAGGTAAGGAGCCTTTCACCTTCGCCTCTGATTGCCGTGAGGGCATCTGTGGTACCTGCGGTCTGTCCGTGAATGGTCGCCCGCATGGTGCGGGCCAGAACATCACTGCCTGCCTGCAGCGCCTGTTCAACTACAAGGACGGCGACACGCTGAAGATTGAGCCGTTCCGCTCCGCTGCATTCCCGGTGATCAAGGACCTCACCGTGGACCGCTCCGCACTGGACCGTGTCATGCAGCAGGGTGGCTACGTCTCCATCCAGGCTGGTACCGCTCCGGATGCAGATACCCTGCACGTCAACCATGAGACTGCTGAGAAGGCACTCGACTTCGCTGCCTGCATCGGCTGTGGTGCTTGTGTGGCTGCCTGCCCGAACGGTGCTGCGCACCTGTTCACCGGTGCTAAGCTGAGCCACCTGAAGCTCCTGCCACTGGGCAAGGAGGAGCGCGGTAAACGTGCTCGTCAGATGGTTGATGAGTTGGAGACGAACTTCGGCCACTGCACCCTCTTCGGTGAGTGTGCAGATGTCTGCCCGGCTGGTATCCCGCTTGAGGCTGTCGGCGCTGTCAACCGTGAGCGTGCCCGCGCGGCATTCCGCGGTAAGGATGACTAGGGTTTGCCCTAGAGGAAGAGAGGAATTTCCATGAGTGGACACCACGGACCCGCACCTGTTGCGGATCGTTCCATTGAGACCTTCCCGGAGTACGGCCAGGCAATCCACGATAATTACATTGAGGGCTATGACCCGGTTTCGCTGGGTGCACCGCACTCTTCGTTGATGCGTAACTCGACCTGGGTTGGCATGGGCTTGATGCTTGCTTCGCTGGCTGGCATGGGCACGCTGATCTACGGCGCTGGAACTCACATCTGGGGCCATGGTGCTTCGGATGACATCACCAACACGCTTCTCATCGCTGGTGCGGTGATGACTGTGGTGATGGTGATTGGTTCGATTGTGCTGATCACGGTTGGTCGTAAGGACTACAAGGCGTACCGCAAGGAGACTGGTCGCCGTAACTAACGGAGCCACGGTAGCCTGAACAGGGAAACCTCCCACTTGACGTGTGTAAACGTGAGTGGGAGGTTTCTTTGCGCTTTAATCAATCTATGGCCAAAAAGTCCCTTGATAGTCCTTCCATCGCGTCGCAGGGGTCGGCGTTTCCAGGCGTTGACCCGGAGAAGGAAGCACAGCAACGTCGTGCGTTGCGGTTTTATAAGTCGTTGATGACGGGCTTGCTCGTTATTGCGGCGATTATTTTTGTGGTGTGTACGTGGTGGTTGGACCATGTGGATGGAACTGTTGCATGGTGGGTGGGGCTTGTGCGGGCAGGCGCTGAGGCTGGCATGGTTGGTGGGTTGGCGGATTGGTTTGCTGTGGCGGCGCTGTTCCGGCACCCGATGGGTCTTCCTATTCCCCATACGGCTTTGGTGCCGCGGAAGAAGGATCAGATTGGGGATTCTTTGTCGGAGTTTGTGGGGGAGAACTTTTTGAATGCGCAGTTGATCACGGAGAAGGTTTCTGAGGCGAATCTGCCAGAGAAAATTGGTGCGTGGTTGGCTCATCCGGAGAATGCGGGGAAGGTTTCGGATCGGGTCGGACGTTTTACGGCGAATGCTGTGGGGGCGATTGATCGAGCGGATGCAGAGGCGCTGATTAATCAGCAGGTGATTGGCCGGTTTACGGAGCCTGCGTGGGGTCCTCCGTTGGGGCGGATGCTGGACTCTTTGATTGAGGATGGCAAGGTTGAGCCGGTTGTGCAGGAGATCATTTCGTGGGGCCGCCGCAAGGTGGGGGAGATGGAGTCCGGGGTGGTCACCTTGATCGATGAGCGTATGCCGCGCTGGGCGCCGCGCTTTGCGAAGGAGCTCGTCGGGGAGCGTGTGTACCGCGAGTTGGTCGATTTTATGGCGGAGGTGGATACGGATCCGCGGCATGACGCTCGTCGTGCGATTCGTCGTTTGTTGTCGCAGTTTGCGCAGGATCTTCAGTTTGATGCGGCGATGATCACGCGGGTCGAGGGTCTGAAGCAGGACATTATGGGTTCGTGGGCCGCCGCGAATGTTGCGGGGGAGATGTGGGATGCGGTCTCGCAGTCGCTTATCGACGCCGCCGTCGACCCCTCCTCCCTCCTCCGTCGCCGCGTGGCGGAATTGGCTCAGGAGTGGGGTGAACGCATCAATACTGATGCGGAACTCCGGGAGAATTTGGACCGTCGGATTGAAGGTGCAGCGCGTTTCATCGCGGACCATTATGCGAATGACATTACGGCGATCATTTCGGAAACGGTGAAGCGCTGGGATGCTAAAGAGGCTTCGGAGAAGATTGAACTGATGGTGGGGAAGGATTTGCAGTTCATTCGTATGAACGGCACGATTGTCGGTTCGCTGGCCGGCATTGCCATTTACACGGTGAGCCACTTCCTGCTCTAAGCTCGAACGCAGTACCAAGTGTGAGACCTTTAGCCACTCCCGAATGTAGAAAGGGCTTGACCCCGCTATGACCTTGTTCCAGCTCTCGAATCTTCCGCTTGAGGCGTGGATCATGATTGCGCCGACGTTGCTGCGCCAGTTCGTCATGGCGCTCGTGGGTATCGCAGGCCTTGTGGGTGCGGGGATGGCGAGTGTCACGCGCGATGACGCTTTCACTGCGGCGGACCGTATGCAGAAGTGGGCGTGGACGGCCATCCTCGCGGGCAGTGGTATCGCCTGTTTGAGCGGTTTCGGTTTCCTTGGTCTGATTGGGTGCGTGTTCATCGGTATTTACTTCTTCGATGTGCGCCCGCAGATCAACAACATCTTGCGCGGTAATTACGGCTGGTAATCAGGCGTGGAGATTTCCGCAGAGGATGTAGCGTGGCTTTCGAAGCGTATTGGCGTCTTCGACCCCGGGGCGAAAGCGCCATCAGATAGCTTTATTGTGCAGGACCCCCAGGCAGGTATCGTCGTCGAACCCACTGGCGTGGCTAGCGCAGTAGCGCCGGTGATCGCACTGGTGGGGTGGCCAACGGGACGCCATCATAGCCTCATCAAGGCTGCGGAGGCACGCATGGCGGTGCAAGAGGGCGCAACGGAGATCTGGCTTGCGGTGGATCTGGATTTGCTCGCTACCGACACCAGCGCTGTGCTGGCGGACATCATCGCGGTGAGTCAAGTGGTGGATGAGCCGGCGCGGCTGGGGGTGGTGTGTACGGGGGACGTCGATAAGCAAAAAATTGAAGCTCTTGTACGCATTGCGGAACGCGCGGATGTAGCTGTCCTTGCAGTGGCTGCGGGCGTGGGGCTCCCAGATACGACCTGCGAGCTAGTGGTCTACGGCGTGAGCACACTTGAGGGGGCGGTGGATGCGCTTTACGCCGGCGCGAAGCGCGTGTTTGCTACACCTGCAGCTCGTTGAAGTGGACGTTTTCCCCGATGATGGTTACCGCAAAACCGCCATCAACCACATCAAAGCGTTCAATCTTCATGGTGCCAACTACCTGGTCATTCAGGCCACGCTTAAGCGCAACGCTGACGGCGTCTGAGAAGAAGTCAGGCAAAGTGCGGCCCAAAAGCTCGGTAGACACGGCCTCAAACACGGGCTGGCCATTCTGAATATTCGGGCGCAGCTCCACGGCAAAAGCACCGTTGGAAAAAGTGATGGTGAAGGTACTGTTATCCGGGTTTGCCTGGACGTTGGTGACGCTGAGAATCTGGGTGTAGCCGGGAAATGAATCGTCGCCGGACTCCTCCAGTGATGCACCGAGTTCGCGCTGAAGCATGTCGCGGACAACTGCTTGCGGCAATATGGTGTGCACCTCCACGCGGTCGGCCCGGGGGTCATCGGGGTCAAGAATGAACCCAGTCGCGTTAATCTTCGCGGACGGAGTTCCCGCGATATAGGTGCTATCGGGGGTGAGTGTGGACGGGAGGTCCAGGTTAATGTGGTGGATTTTTCCGGTGGCCAGTCCGAATAATACGGGTTGTGCGCCGAAGTAGACCTTGGGCTCACGCTCCACGGTCACGGACTCCGGCGCACTATCGAGGAAACTGGTTTTGATTTGCTGCGCGATGAACACTCGGAGGGATATTTCCGCAAGGAAGAACAACGCGACTAGCGCAGCAAGGATGCCAAGAAGAAACTTGAGGCCTCGGCGTGATTTCGTGCGCGTCATGAGACGATATTGTCCATCACACACTTGCCAGCACCACTAATGCCACCTGCAAACAACCTGTGAGGTTGCTGGTTGCTTGTGTGAAGTGGTGTGGCGAAGAGGGGATTAGAGGTTCTCGTTGATCCACTTCTCGGTGAGCTCGCCCTCTTGGTTAAACAGGTCACCTAGGGCCTCGCCGACCTTTGGTTCAATAGCCGGGCCCATGAAGGGAATGTTCACGGAAACCTCGTTGTCGTAGGTGAGTGTGGTGGTCTCACCAGAGCCAGTGAGCTTGATGGTGCCACCGAAGTCCACCGGGGTGCCCTTGACGTCAGCGGTGTAGGACACCTCGGCTGCCTCTCCCTCGAGTGTGCCGATGTTGACTACGCGCTTGACTTTGAGCGCCTGGGAAACCATAGATTGCACGGCCTCCGGCAGGAGCGTAGTGGGCAGAACCTCAAAGAGGGTGACGGAGGTGTCAGTGAATTCGTTGACCTCGCCTGGCTCGGGCGATAGGTTTGCGGCGATGAACTCCCAGTATGCGCGGGAGGAGTATGCCTCGTGCACCTTTGCTGCAGGTTGGTTGATGGTCACGGTGTTTTCGCTATGAGTTGCCATGCCAAACAGACTACCGTTGTTTGGGTGCATCAACATTCATCGACTCCACCGGCGGAGAAAATCGACGGCGTGCGTTTAGCGGACCTGACTACGTTGCGTGTGGGAGGTTCCCCGCGCCACGCGTATCGCGCCCGCACTTCTGAAGAGCTTGCGCGCACAGTGTCGCTTATCGACGCCGCCCGCACCCCCCTCCTCATCGTCGGCGGTGGCTCCAACCTCGTTGTAGCGGAGGGCGATCTTGATCTTGTTGTGGTGATCGCCGCCAATGACACTATTGAGGTGAATGCCGATGGTGTGCCGGGGCTTGTCCGTGCCGGCGCGGGTGCTGTGTGGGATGACGTTGTCGCCGCCACGGTGGAGGCGGGACTGTCCGGTATTGAAACCCTGTCTGGCATCCCCGGTTCCGCGGGTGCCACGCCGGTGCAGAACGTGGGTGCCTACGGTGCGGAAGTCTCCGACGTGCTCACCCGCGTTCACTTGTACAACCGCGAGACGGGCGTGACGGAGTGGGTTCCGGCCAGCTCCCTCGACCTGGCCTACCGTTATTCCAACCTGAAATTCACCGGTCGTGCTGCAGTCTTGGATGTCGAGATGCAGCTCACTCCCACCGGTTCGGAGGGCTTGTCCATCCCACTACGCCATCTGGACGGCGAGCGCCTTCCGCTTGTCGAGGCCCGCGAGGAAATCCTCCGCGTCCGCGCCTCCAAAGGCATGGTCCTCGATCCGGCGGACCATGACACATGGTCTGCCGGCTCCTTCTTCACTAACCCCGTCGTCTCGGTGGCTATCGCCGATGAAGTTGCCAGCAAGGTTGGCGCGGACGCTGCCACCATGCCGCGCTACCCCCAGCCCGATGGGATGGTGAAGATTTCTGCCGCCTGGATCATTGAGCGCGCTGGCTTCCCCCGTGGTTTCCCTGGTGCCGATGCCTCTGCTCGCCTGTCCACCAAGCACACCCTGGCGCTGACTAACCGCGGATCTGCTACCGCGGACGACATCGTTGCCCTAGCCCGCACCATCCGCGACGGAGTGCGTGACCATTTCGGGGTCACTTTGGTGCCTGAGCCGGTGTGGGTGGGGGTTTTTCTCGACTAGCTCGCGGGCAGGCCTTCGGGTTGGTTTGACTATGTGCCGCATCGCCCGTTCGCGTCCTGGGCTTTTGGTGTGCGCACGGTGACATAGTCAAACCAGTGTCACAGCCAACGAAGACAGAGCCCCTTCCCGCAGCGTGTGAACGGGAAGAGGCTCAGTGGGGCAGAACTAGGAGCTAGTTGTTCTGCTTACCCTTCTCAATCTGCTCCTCAGTGGGTTCCTCCGGGGTTCCTGCGGAGTTCTCACCGTCAGCTGCTGTGCCGGCATTGAGGCGGTTGATCAGGGATTCCTGCACCTCACGGCGGCGGATCTTGCCAGTCATGTCGCGGTTGAGTTCCTCGAAGTGGTAGAAGGTGCGCGGCACCTTGTATGCGGTGAGGCGCTTACGTGCGTAGTCCTGCAGGCCCTTCGGGTCGAGGGCTGCACCTTCGGCGAGGGTGATACAGGCAACAACATCCTCGGAGCCATCATCGCGCGGGCGGCCTACGACGGCGATGTCTTCGATGTCACGGTGTTCACGCATGACGTTTTCCACCTCATCCGGGTAGACGTTGAAGCCGCCGGTGATGATCATCTCCTTGATGCGGGAGACCAGGCGGAGCCAGCCGTCCTCTTCCATGACGCCCATGTCGCCGGTGCGGAAGTAGCCGTCCACAAAAGCCTTCTCAGTGGCCTCCGGCTTGTTCAGATAGCCTTTCATCACCTGTGGTCCCTTGACCACGAGCTCACCAGGTTCGCCGTCCGGCATGAGTTCGGTTGGATTGTCGGGGTTGACAATGCGCACGAGGGTGTTTGGGAACGGGATGCCGATGTAGCCGGGGCGGCGGTTGCCGTCCATGGGGTTCGCAGTCACAATCGGTGAGGTCTCGGTCAGGCCGTAGCCCTCCACAAGGTTTCCGCCAGTGACTTTCTCCCATGCCTCAACAGTGGAAACTGGCAGGGTGGAAGCACCGGAGAAGGAGTTGCGGATGCTGTCTAGCGTGGTGCCGTTTTTGATGGCGGACTGGCTGATGCGCTGGTACAGGGTGGGCACGCCCGGCATCCAGGTGGGCGGGTTCTTCTTCATTGCATCCTGGATGAGGTCGGGCTCTGGTGCCGGCAGCAGGATGATTTCGCCGCCGACCATGATGCCCAAGCCGAGGTTGAGGGCGAGACCATAGACGTGGAAGAGCGGCAGGACGGCGAAGATCTTCTCGTCCGTGCTGCCCAGGTCCTTCACCCACGCCTTACCGGCCTTCATCTGGTGGTTGAAGTTGCCGTGGGTAATCTGTGCGCCCTTTGGCTCACCGGTGGTGCCGGAGGTGTACAGGATCACGGCAGTGGTGTCTTGGTCAATGTCCGGGCGAGCAAGATCATGCCCTTCGCCACCAATGGCGGAGGACAGCAGCATCTCAAATGCGATGGTGTCTGGTGCCGGGCCGGATAGCTTGTTGCGGGATTCGCGCAGCTTCTTTACCGGAACGTACTTGAGGGCGAGCTCCATGTATTTTGGCATGGCTTTGGTCATGTCCACCGAGACGATGGTTTCCAGTGGGGTGTCCTTGCGCAGGCCAGCAAGGTTTCCGGCTGCCTTGTCCCACATGATGGCCACACGTGCGCCATGATCTTGGAACTGGCCGCGCAGCTCGTGTTCGGTGTAAAGCGGGTTGTGTGCAACAGCGGATGCGCCCAGCTTCAATACAGCGATGAAGGAGATAACAAACTGTGGACAGTTCGGCATGACCAGTGCGACGCGGTCGCCTGGGCGGACACCAAAGGCCTGGAGGCCAGCGGCACAGCTGCGAATCTGACGGTCAAGCTCGGCGTAGGTGGTGGTTTTGCCGAAGAAGTACAGAGCGCTCTTGTGGGATTTCTTGGCCAACGTTTCGTCGTAAATATCCAAGATGGTGTCATCGCCGAGTTCTACCTCCGGCGGTGTCCACTCTGCGTAGCTGGATAGCCAGGCTTTTTCTTCGAATGCCGACATTATTGTCTGCCCTCCACATTTGTTATGGATTGATTTACTTCCGTGGAGTATATATGTGATCCGCAAGCTATGGGGCCAAATATGTAATTTAAATCACGCAACCTTCGTCTGTTGTGCGTGTAACACCCACGCGCTAGGATGATGGGCCACAGCGGGCTGTAGAGGGCGCCGCGCATCTCCTAGGAGTGATTTTCCCGTGACGCACTCGCACGACCATTTTCAACGCAAGAACCGTGATCGGACTGCTGATCCGAGTGATCAAGGGGCGTATAGGCGGTTTGCCCATAACGGATTAGGGGAGTGGGTTCCAGAGGTCGAGTCCCCGCGTGGGGCGCAGACTGCTCCACGCCCGCAATCAGCGCGACCAGCACAGCCGACGCAATCCCCCCGAACAGTGGAATCGCCGAAAGTAGCGCAAGCGCCGAAATTAACGCAATCAGAGAAAGCGCCACGGTTGGCCCAATCGGGGAAATCCTCACTACGAGAAGAACCAGCGAAAGCACCACGTCTAACGCGACCGGCGAAACCCCCTCAGCCAACAAAACCAGGGAAAGCGCCACGACTGGCCCAACCGGGGAAACCCTCACAATTAGCGGACCTAGCGAAAACGCCACGACCAGGGAAAGCACCGCAGCCAGCTAAACTAGCGCAACCAGCGGAGCCTGTGATTCATGCACCAAATTCAGGAGTCGAGGGGCCACGGAAGCTGGACGGTAGGGTTGTGGTCAATCCTGTAAAAACTCCCCCGAAGTCTGGCTGGCGCAAGCTTGTGTATGAGCTAACAGCGGGGCGGGTGAATCCGGGGCCTTCTCAGCGTGAGCAGGAAGAAGATGCGTTAACGGAGAAGATCCGCACCCCACTGCGGGGCGATTACCGGATTGCGGTGATGTCGTTGAAGGGTGGCGTCGGTAAAACAACTACAACGGTGGCGTTGGGGTCTGTGTTGGCTGAAATGCGCGGGGATCGCGTGATCGCTATTGATGCGAACCCGGATTTTGGCACTCTTGCGCAGCGCGTGGCGGCGGACGCGGCGGGTGATGCGACTATCCGGGATTTGTTGAGTGCACCTGACACGGAGCGATATGGGCAAGTGCGGGCCTTCACAACGCAGGGCTCTACGCGTTTGGATGTGATTGGCAGTGAGCGTGACCCGGCGGTGTCGGAAGCATTCAGTGAGGAGGATTACCGGCATGCGGTGGATATTTTGCAGCACCACTACAACCTTATCCTCACGGATTGTGGGACGGGACTGATGCACTCGGCCATGGCGGGTGTACTGGATTTGGCAAACATGTTGGTGTTGGTGACCTCACCAGCCTTGGATGGAGCGCAATCGGCGGCGGCCACGTTGGATTGGTTGAGTTTGCATGGCTACGACCGGCTGGCGGCGAATGCTGTGGTGGTTGTGTCGGCCCAGTCCCCCAAGGTGCCGGTGTGTATGGATAGTGTGGTGGGGCATTTTGCTGCCCGCACTCGGGCTGTGCATGTTATTCCGTATGACTCGCATTTGGCCGAGGGGTCGGTTGTTGATGTGGCTCGGATGAACCCGCGCACATTACGCGCCTACAAGGAGTTGGCGGCCACGCTTGCTGCGGATTTCCGCCAGTGGCACAAGCATGCGCGGTGAGCATACATTCACATGTGGTGAATGATGGCTAGGCTGGGGGACCATGCGCGTAGCCATGTTGTCCATGCACACGTCCCCACTTGAACAGCCAGGGTCCGGTGATGCTGGCGGTATGAACGTTTATGTGCTGAATATCGCGCGTGAACTTGCCGCTACCGGTGTGAAAGTGGATGTGTATACCCGTGCCACTCGGCCAAGCCAGGGGGATGTGGTGCAGGTGTGTGAGAACCTGCGCGTGATCAACATTGTGGCGGGCCCGTATGAAGGGCTGGCCAAAGAGGAACTGCCTACTCAGCTAGCGGCTTTTGCTGGTGGAATCGTGCAATTCACGCGCGAAGAGGGACTGGAGTATGACCTCTTTCATTCCCACTACTGGTTGTCTGGTCAGGTGGGGTGGCTGTTGCGGGACCTTGTTCGCGTACCACTGATCCACACTGGACACACGTGGGCCGCGGTGAAGAACGCAGCCCGCCTGGGTGTGGGGTCGGCGGATGATGCGGATTCGCCGGAGACAGAAGCACGGCGTATTTGTGAGCAGCAGTTGGTGGATAACGCCGAAGTTCTGGTGGTGAATACGCCCGATGAGATCACGCAGTTGGGTCGGCATTATGACGCGGACCCTGCCCGCATCCGCGTTGTCACTCCGGGTGCAGATACGCGGATGTTCACACCGGGCACGAACCGGAACACGGAGGTAGCGCGCCGCCATCTGGGTATTCCGCTGGACAGCAAGGTGATTGCTTTTGTTGGGCGGCTCCAGGAATTCAAGGGGCCACAGGTGCTCATTCGTGCGGTTGCGGAGCTGCTGGAGCGGGATCCGGATAGCAATGTGCGCGCCATCATTTGCGGTGGTGCGTCCGGTGCGGATGCTTCCGTGGATTATTACCGCGCGATGGCCCATAAGCTTGGCGTGGGCCGTAAGATTCGTTTCCTCGGTCCGCGTCCGCCGGAGGAACTCGTGCAGATCTACCAGGCGGCGGACGTCGTCGCGGTGCCCAGCTACAACGAGTCATTCGGGCTTGTTGCTATTGAGGCGCAGGCGACAGGCACCCCAGTCGTGGCGGCACGTGCGGGTGGCTTGCCTATCGCGGTGTCAGACGGGGAAACCGGTGTGCTGGTGGATGGCCATGACCCGGTTGATTGGGCTGATGCTTTAGAGCAGTTGCTTATCGACGACACTGGGCGCATCACCATGGCCGAAGCCGCCGTCGAACGCGCAGCACAGTTCAGTTGGGCTGCCTCCGCGGCGGCACTTTCCCAGGTGTACGGCGAGGCTGTAGAAGGATTTGAGCCCACTCCACGACGGCGTGCAGTGGGCAATTAAAGGCGGGAATTAGTATCCGAGTTCATCGAACGCGGCGTAGATCCCGGTGTTCACAATGTTGTTGATGTGAGCCCCGGCATAGTTACCCACGGCGTTGGCGAGGGTGTTGCCGGCATCAGCGATCTGTTCATGTGGCACGCCTGCAATAGCAGCGACGGTACCCAGGACAGCGAAGTCGCGCAGGTCCCTAGCGATCACGCCGGCATCAGCGGTCGCGCTAGCTACTGCTTGATCGAACTGCTCGCGTGGCGTCGGTTGCGCAATCATCTCCGGGGGAACGTCCGGGTTGTGCTCAGCGAAGTACTGGTTGAACTCAGCTTCCTCTTCCTTGATGGACACGAAGTCAGCGCGGTTTGCATTCGGCGCAGCAGGCGTGAAGTGGTCATTCACCGTTCCGGCGGGCAGTGCATAGGCGGATTCAATCGCACGGTCGGCGCGCTGCGCAGTACCCAATGGGCCAAAGCCGAGCGAGGTTACGCCGATGATCTGCCCGGTGTTCGGATCGTAGTTCACACCGCCGGAATCACCAGTGCCGTAGCCCAGGTTCAGGGACCACACGTTGTTGGCTGTGTAGAACAACTGGACACCGCAGGTGCGGCCCTTCGTAGAGCCATCCTTGCACATCGGCTGCGCGAAGTTATCCAGGGCAATCTCACCCGGCGCAAGAGAACGGTACGTGCGCACACCAGTCAAAGTGACGGGAGTGCTGGGGCCACGGTTGAACTGATCGCGGGAGGAGGCGGAGCCGTCGGCCGCAGCACCGTCGTCAAGCACCACAATGCCCCAGTCTTCCGCGCGCAAAGCTTTCTGTGCGGACTGGCCGAGCGTGTCGTATCCGCTGGGCAGACCGTTGGTGTGCACAAGGTCGATAGCGCCGATTTTTTTGTAACCTCCACGCACGGGTGCGTCGACGGTACTACCCATGAACATGCCGCTGATGTCCTCAGCGGCGAGGCAGTGACCGGCGGAGACCATGATGCGCTGCGTTGTGCCATCCGGAAGCGTCACAGTGCCCACGGGCCCCTGGCTGCACACGCGAGCGAGCATGTGAGGGTGCACGTCAAGTCCGGTGATCTCCTTAAATGAGGCATTGCCGGGGCCAAACGGGGCCGTTGCGTCGTAGGGGCGCAGACGCATCGGGGCACCGGGAGCAGCAATGGCGGGGCTGGACACTGCTCCTTGATCACTCGTTGGCGCGGCAGCGGCAGTAGGGGCCTGGGTGGCGGGAATGAGGCTACACAGGACGGAGAAAACAATGGCGGGGGAGGCAAAACGACGCAAATTCACACCAGACAATCTAGACCACAAGGGGGACATCCGGGGAATAAAGGTCCCGATGAGTTTTTGCACTACCCCATTTCGGTAGTGGAACCCCGTTCCACCGGCGGAGAAGCCGATGTTTTGGCATGCTTGACGGTATGAGTAACGGAAAGCTAGTCCTCGTTCGTCACGGACAAAGTAAGTGGAATGAGTCCAACCAGTTCACCGGCTGGGTGGATGTGGATTTGACGGATAAAGGTGTGCAGGAAGCCATCAACGCCGGCAAGCTGATGGCTGAGAAAGGTGTCCTCCCGGACATCGTGTTCACTTCGCTTTTGCGTCGCGCTATCCGCACCGCCAATATTTCCTTGAACGCGGCTGACCGCCACTGGATTCCGGTTGTGCGCAACTGGCGTTTGAATGAGCGCCATTACGGCAAGCTCCAAGGTTTGAACAAGGCTGAGATCCGCGACAAGTTCGGTGAGGAACAGTTCATGTCGTGGCGCCGCTCCTACGACACCCCGCCGCCGGAGATTGACCTGGATGACCAGTACGCGCAGACGAATGATCCGCGCTACGCATTCCTGCCGGAGGTCCCGCGCACGGAGTGTCTGAAGGATGTTGTGGAGCGTTTCCTGCCTTACTACATCGACGTGATCCTCCCACAGGTGCTTGATGGCAAGACGGTCATGGTCGCAGCCCATGGCAATTCCCTGCGTGCATTGGTGAAGTACCTGGACAACATCTCCGATGAGGACATCGCGGGGCTGAATATTCCAACCGGTATGCCGCTTGTGTATGAGATTGATGGCAAGGGCAAGGTGCTGAACCACGGTGGCACCTACCTTGACCCGGAGGCTGCAGCTGCCGGTGCTGCTGCTGTTGCGAACCAGGGCAACAAATAAAGCCTGTTTGTCCTGGTGAACACGGTTGTTGCCTTCCTTGCTGGAGGCCTCGTTGTTGCCCTCGCCGCTTATGGAGTGAAGCTCTTCAATGAACGGCGAGGGCCTCGTCGTGCTGCCCCTGGGCCCGATGAGAACCGAGTGCGCACTGTTAGCCAGATCCTCCACTTGGTTATTCAAAGCTCGCCGACAGGTGTGACTGTGGTGGGGCGGAATGGTGACGTGATTCTGTCTAATGCCAGGGCACACGAGATGTCCATTGTGCATGACCGGACCCTCAACCCACAGGTGTGGGAGGTCGGCCAACAAGTCTTCGCGGACCGGGATGCGCGGGTGTTGGACCTGAATATGCGGCACCGTTCGACGGGGAGCCGGGTGAACAATGTCCGCGCAGTGGTCCAACCAATGTCACTGGCCGAGGATTCTTACATCATCGTCTACGCGGCGGATGAGTCAGAGAATGTCCGGATGGAATCAGCGCGCCGGGACTTTGTTGCAAATGTGTCGCACGAGCTGAAGACCCCTGTGGGCGGTATGTCTTTGCTAGCGGAGGCGCTGCTGGAGGATCCGGATGATCCGGAGATGGTGAAGTACTTCGGTGGCAAGCTGCTCAGTGAGGCGCACCGGATGGGCGCGATGATCACGGATTTGATTAACCTGTCCAAGCTGCAGGGGGCGGAGGCTTTACCGGAAATGTCTCCAGTGCGGGTAGATGATCTGATTGATGCGGCGATTGAGCGCAATCTCATCGCCGCGGAGAATCACGACATTGAGCTGACTCGGGGTGAACGGGATGACACGTTTGTGCTGGGGGATAAGTCGCTGTTGACCACGGCGTTAGCCAATTTGATTACAAATGCGATTAATTATTCGCCGAGAGGTCAGCCTGTGAGCGTGACGCACAAACTTGTGCGTGATTCAGTGGTGCTCATCCGCGTCACGGACCGTGGGATTGGCATTGCTCCGGAAGATCAGAAGCGGGTGTTTGAGCGCTTCTTCCGCGTGGACAAGGCCCGGTCGCGTCAGACGGGTGGTACTGGTTTGGGGTTGGCCATCGTGAAACATGTGGTGGCTAATCACGGCGGTAATATCAAGGTGTGGTCGCGCTTGGGTACAGGCTCGACGTTCACGATTGAGCTTCCGGTTTTCGCCCCTGACTCTATGGCATCAGCGGTGGTGCCGGAAGAAATTGAACAGATAGAACAAGAAAACCCAGATAAGTAAACATCAGCTGCACCTGTGAAGCAGAGGTAGGAAGAATCGATGACATCGACCATCCTGATTGTCGAGGACGAGGAATCACTGGCGGATCCGCTGGCGTACCTTCTGAACAAGGAGGGGTTTGAAGCCGTTATTGCGGTGGACGGGCCGACGGCGTTGAAGAAATTCGAGCAGAAGCAGATTGATCTGGTGTTGCTTGACCTCATGCTTCCGGGAATGTCTGGAACGGATGTGTGCAAAAAGCTGCGTGCCACGTCGGAGGTGCCGATCATTATGGTGACGGCGCGTGATTCAGAAATTGACAAGGTGGTGGGCTTGGAGCTTGGCGCCGATGATTACGTGACCAAGCCGTATTCCACCCGTGAGCTCATCGCGCGTATTCGCGCGGTGTTGCGTCGCGGCAACGGTGCCGCCGAGACCGCGCAGGAAGCGGAGAGCGGTGACGTTCTGGTGGGCGGTCGTGTCCGCCTTGACGTGGAGCGTCACACCGTCTTCGTTGAGGATCAGCCGGTGGCCATGCCTTTGAAGGAATTTGATTTGCTCGAGTACCTCATGCGTAACGCTGGGCGCGTTCTCACTCGAGGCCAGCTCATCGACAGGATCTGGGGTTCGGATTATGTCGGTGACACGAAGACACTGGACGTGCATGTGAAGCGTCTGCGCACGAAGATTGAGAAGGAACCTTCGCGCCCTGAGCAGCTCATCACGGTTCGTGGTTTGGGGTACAAGTTCGAGGCGTGATGTCCCATCCGGGACATCAAGATATTAGGGGTATCAGGAGTCTGCTGCGGAGCGCGTCGCTGGGTGCACCGCTTTCGCGTCCGCTGGGAGTGCAGCACGTGCAGCACAATGCTTTTCGACGATCGCGTACGGCCCCTCCCCAATCAACTGCGTCAGCTCCGCCTTCATTGATTTCCACACCGGTTCTGCGTTCGGCCCGCCATGGCATGCCGGGTCATTGGTGCACCACCAATCAAAGTCCTCACCACCATTGCCCCACTGGCGGCGGTCATATTCACCGATAGTGGTGCGCAGGATCTCCTGGCCGTCACTGCGTTCCTGCCACTCGTCCTCACGCGAAAACGGAACTTGCCAGCACACTTCTGGTTTAGAACCAATGATGTTGCGTCCTTCCGCCATCGCCCATTGGTGCAGGGCACAACCAGCGCCGGTGTCGTGGCCGTGGCGGTTGGCAAAGATACACGCGCCGTCGACAAGCGTGGTCTTGAGTGCGGGTTCTTCTTCATCGTCGTCCCACTCGAGCCACGGCTCAAGCTCAACGGGGTCGCCGGCGGCGAGGTAACTATCCACACTGTCGGGGCGGAGCTGCCAGTACTTCGCGGGCATTTCCGCAACAGCGTTGTACAGATCATCCCGGTCTGTCTCATCTGACAAATACGCGCCGTGAATGCAGCACCCCACCACGGGAAGATCCTTCGAAATCCCGCGACACGCTGGGGTGCCAAAGCGACACGACCATGTGGACTCTAACCAGGTCAGATCAATGCTGAAGTAGTGCAGCGGGTCATCCGGGTGGGTGAATTCGAACCATTCGCGCGGAAAGTCCGGTGGCAGCTCGTGGCCGGCCCGAATTGATTTTCCCGCGGGCGAATTTTTTGGGAAGCCCAGAAACACACGTTGGTTCACACTTGACCACGGTAGACGGTCTACTGTGGAACGCGTGCGACTAGGTGTATTGGACGTGGGAAGCAACACTGTTCACCTCGTAGCGGTGGATGCCGTCAGTGGTGGCCACCCAACCCCCATGAGTGATTGGAAGCAGTCTTTGCGGCTGGTTGAATTGCTCGATAAGAAGGGCGCGATCGAGGAAAAAGGCGTAAGGAAACTTACCGACGCAGTCCGGGAAGCCGCCGACCTCGCCGGAAACCTAAAATGCCAGGAATTCCTGGCATTTGCTACCTCCGCGGTGCGTTCTGCGACGAATGCGGATGAGGTCCTGCAGCACATTGAGAATGAAACAGGTGTGAAGCTTGATGTCCTGTCCGGGACGGATGAAGCCCGTCTGACGTTTTTGGCTGTGCGCCGCTGGTACGGCTGGTCCGCTGGCCGAATTACCAACCTGGATATCGGTGGTGGCTCATTGGAACTGAGCACCGGTAGCGACGAGGAACCAGACATTGCCCGCTCCCTTGACTTAGGTGCTGGCCGATTGACCCACGAGTGGTTCGACTCCGATCCACCATCGAAGCGGACCGTAAACACCCTGCGTGATTTTATTGATGCGGAACTTGCTATAGTCGCTGACGAGTTCCTCGCTCACGGCGAAGCCGGCCTGGCGGTGGGCACCTCCAAGACCTTCCGCACCCTCGCGCGACTCACCGGTGCGGCGCCCTCATCGGCAGGACCGTATGTGAAGCGTACGCTGACAGCACCGGGTTTGCGCCAGCTCATCGCATTTATTACCCGGATGACGGCGGCCGACCGTGCGGAGCTTGAAGGTGTGAGTCCTGACCGATCTCATCAGATTGTTGCCGGCGCGCTGGTCGCGGAAGCAGCGATGCGAGCACTTAAGATAGAGAAGCTAGAAATCTGTCCGTGGGCATTACGTGAAGGCGTGATTCTCCGGCAGATTGACAAGGGATAGAAGCAAGAAGGAGACGCTCAATTGGCTGAAAAGCAACTTACCGTTGCCGAGTTGATGGCCCGGGTACAAAAAGAAAACCCGGACATCCAGCCTCGGCGCCGTCGCCGTCGCAGCCTCGAGGAAGGCGGCATCTCCGTCGCAGAACTCACCGGCTCACTGCCAGCCGTTGATGCCCGCCCCGCTGAGCCTAAGCACTCTAGCATTCCCATCGACGCTGAAAACCCCCAGCGTTCTGCACCTCAGCCCCCCAAGGCCCCAGAGCCTGCGAAACCTGCCGAACAGATTAAACCTGCTGAGCCAAAGGTAGAACCTGAGAAGCCGAAGGTCAAGGTAGAGCCGCCCGAAACAACTGAGGCCGCGAAGCTGAATGAGCCTTCCACGTCTACCAAACCAGTGGCCGAGACTGAGGCCGCTAAGCCCGAAGTAGTGGAGAAGACTCCAGAAGCCTCAGCTGCGCCGAGTTCTGTGCCTGTGCGCAAGGTCGAGGTGGCAGGGAAGGAGCCGGCCACCGATGAAGATGAAACCAGTGTTATTCCCGTCGTGCGTGCAATGCCGGCACAAGCAGCCCTGACCGGACAGCCTAAGCCTGAGGTGAAAGAAGCTGTGGTCGCGAAGCGTGACCACGTGGATGAACTTGAGGCTGATTTCGACGAGTTCCCCGATAAAAATGTCCATGATGAGCACGACTTTGAGGACTTTGGGGGCACAGACCTTGAGGCAGACGCTTCAATCAACCCCGTCATGCTCGTCCTCATGGTCTTCGGTGGCCTACTGATTGGTGTGCTCGTGTTCCTGGGCTTCCAGGCGCTGTGGGAGAACTTCAACGCGATTCTGGTGAGCGTGCTCGCAGTTGTTGTGACAGCAGGTGTTGTGCTGGCTGTGCGCCGTATGAAGACAGGCCGTGATGGCTTCACGCTGGTGCTGGCTGCTTTGGCAGGCCTTGCCATGACCTTCGGTCCGAGTCTGGTCACTGTTTTCTAAATAACCGCTGGCTAAACGGTCCTCATGCAGGAAAATATCGCTGACTTGCGTGCACTGTGGCACGCTGGTGCGCATGACTAACATCGCAGTTATCGGTGCAGGAAATATCGGTGAGGCCCTGATTTCCGGTCTGGTGAATTCGGGGATCGACCCGGAAACTATCACCGCTACGAACCGCACAGCGGAGCGTCGTGAAGATCTGGCGAGCCGGTATGGGATCAACACCACCGAAGACAATATTGAGGCTGTCACGGATGTTGATGTGTGCTTCCTCTGTGTGAAGCCATATGACATCACCACGGTGATTGAGGAGCTCTCGGAGCCGATCGCAGCATCGGATACCCCGACGGTGGTTGTGTCCATGGCGGCGGGGGTGACGTTGGAGACGATGACGGAGGCATCCCATAGCGCGGGGACTCCCATCGTGCGTGTCATGCCGAACACCCCGATGCAAGTAGGTAAAGGCGTCTGCGTCGTCGCGTTTGGCAAATATGTTGATGAGGACCAGCAAGAATTGGTCACTGATCTGCTGGCTGCCGCGGGCAAGGTCGCCGTCGTGCCGGAGAAGCTTATCGACGCCGCTTCGACGATTTCAGGTTCCGGCCCGGCGTATTTCTTCCTCGTTGCAGAAGCGCTTATCGACGCCGGCGTGGCCATGGGCCTTCCCCGCGACACCGCCACGCTGCTGGCTAATTCCACGGCTGAAGGCGCCGGCGTGATGCTGGCCCATTCCGGCACATCACCTGTAGACCTGCGCGCTGGTGTGTGCTCCCCGGCAGGTACTACTGTGCAGGCGATCCGTGAGTTGGAGGAATCCGGTATTCGTGGTGCGTTCTACCGTGCGACACAGGCCGCTGCTTCCCGCGCAGCCGAGTTGGGGGACTAGACAGAGGGGTCGCGGGCAAAGAGAGCCACCAGAAAGCGGGTACACCGAGGGGGTAGTCCCAAAAATTTCTCCTGCGTGAGAAAACGCTTCGCCTTCCCACAGAAAGGTGCTTTCTACCAGCTGGAATGAAACGGAAGCACCGAAATGTCCTTCGAGGGGATAGTGGGAATTGTGTGAATAGTGTGAATCTTTTCTTGCTTTTGAGTCGCATGTGACACTGGGTTCACGCTAAGCTCTTTTAAGCACGTGCGTGTTCATTCTGTGGGAGGGGAAGCCTACAGCGCGCACAGATGCTGGAGGTTAACTACGCATATGGCAAATGAAGATAAGGGTAAGTTCCTGACCGTCGCTGAGGTCGCGGAGATTATGCGCGTATCCAAGATGACGGTGTACCGCCTAGTTCACTCTGGTGAGCTGCCGGCAGTTCGGGTTGGTCGTTCGTTCCGTGTGAACGAGCAAGCGGTCTCCGAATACTTGGACTCCTCGGTCTACGACGTCAGCACCGACGTCGGATAGTTCGCGCCAGAGGGCACGGCCCCTGGATAGTGAAAGGGTCAGCTTCGGCTGGCCCTTTCACTGTTGCTCCCGCTTAGACCTTTCACACCGATCACAGGGTTGGCATTGTCCAGTTTGTCACTGTGTGGGCTTGGGCATTTGTCACCGCATCGGGCATATGTTTCAGGATCCAGTTGCGGACAGAGGCTAGCCGTGCGCCACCCGTATGAACGCCGCGTCCCACAAGTCTGGATTGGCGCGCAATCTTCTGGCTCCTATGGCGCCGATGTTTGTCGTACAAGGTGAAATCCATGCTGCCCTGTTCAAGCAGTGCGGCAAGCACTGCGGCGTCTTCAAGTCCCTGGCAAGCGCCTTGTCCAAGGTTTGGTGTCATCGCATGAGCTGCGTCTCCGATGAGCACGACTTTGCCGGTGTGATACGTCGACAGTGGTGTGGCTATTTCTTGGATAGGCAGATATTGAATCGACGCTTCTGGGGTCGAATCAAGCAAAGCGGGAATGGGGTGATGCCAAAGGCTGAAAACATCCATCAATTCGCTGAGATCAGCTTCGTTGGGCGAAGCCTCGGGCCCAGAGAGAACCGCAAACCAGTAGGCACGCCCATTGTGGAGGGGAACAGCCCCAAAACGGGCCCGTGTGCCCCACGTTTCGAAACCGGCGTCGAGCGAGGGGGCGTCGGCAAGTGCGCGCCATGCGTTGTATCCCGCGTACCTGACCCCAGGATCATCAAAACAATTGCGCCGAACCGCGCTGTGAATACCATCAGCTCCGACAACAATGTCGAACTGAACCTCAGTGCCATCTTTAAAACCAACAACACCAGATTGAGCATCGACGGTTAACGCCTCGGAAGACGTGTGGATGATCTCAGCAGGAATCTGATCTAGAAGAAGCGCATGCAGCTCGGCGCGTTCAAGCGCTAGCGAAGTACTGGTAATCTCCGCGGAAATATGAGACAGCCACTCTCCCCGAGGATTTCGCACACCGCCTCGCAGTGATCGTTGGCCCACCTGAAGCGCGCGGAACCCAGCGCCAACCCCTAAAGTATCGAGGGCGGCAAGCCCATTCGGCGCCAGAGTGATACCAGCGCCACCACCGCGTACCTGCGAATATTTCTCGTAAATGTGTACATCCAGCCCGCTGCGGTGGAGAGAAGCGCCCAGCGCAAGACCGGAAATGCCCGCCCCGATGATCCCAATCTTCATGGTTGGGAGCCTACAGAATTGGAACGAACAGCATTTACGGTGACTTTACTTTTGGGATTGAACGCCACCGGCGGTAAACTCAGAACCCATTCGTGCCGGATGTTCGGCCCGCGCGTTGGGAGTGCACCCCGTGCGCACCAAGTCAAGGTCAAGCCGACACCACTTGGGTCCAGATCCGGCGGGAACTGTACGTACAAAGAGAAGCGAGGAAACCCATGGGTTCAGTGATTAAGAAGCGCCGCAAGCGCATGTCCAAGAAGAAGCACCGCAAGATGCTGCGCCGTACGCGTGTTCAGCGTCGTAAGCTCGGCAAGTAAGCAACTACTTGATAGTTGCATTTCGATTCCCGTTCACCTGGTGAAGGTGGGCGGGTTTTCTTCTGGGGGAATGCGGACTGCCCGGTGGGGCGTTTGTTGTTGCCGAGGCCTTGTGCGTTGATGGGCCGGTTTGATGACCCGGTTTGACTGTCGCCCTGGATCACGATCAGTGTCCTGGGGTTTTGCCTCGTGGCGACCGTCCTTGTCAAACCGAACCACACAGCCTGTTTTAGGGCATGCCGAAAGGCCCAGCTGGTGCTGGCTTTCGACATGAGGTGTGAGGTGTCTCGCTTATCTTCCGTAGAGCAGTGTCATCGCCCCGTAGGGGTGGACAGTGTTGGCTACGAGGTGTCCCCGGGGTGATCTCCACATGGGGGCACCCCGAATGTTTTCCACCCGGCCCCGGTGGGCATGTGCGGGGTCATCATCGTTGGTGCGGTTGTGATAGCGACACAGCATCGCCAGGTTATTCATGTTCGTATGCCCACCCCTCGACCATGCTTGGATGTGGTGGACCTGACAGTTATCAGCCGCATGCCGGCACTCCGGTACCGGGCAGGTTGGTGACAAAGCCCGTGCTAGGTCACGTTGTTTCTGGTTCGCGAAGCGTTGAGTGTCATACAGGTTGACCGCACCTGCCTGCGGGTGGAATAACGCCACCTCCAGTTGCTCCCCATAATGCTGCGCTAAGTAGTCCGCACCGGTGATTGTGGTGCCATCAGTCAACCCCAAGATGGTGTCGTTCCCGTCACCGCCCACAATGGTGATGTGGTCGTCTAGTGGGATGAGGACCAGTGGGCGGGGAACAGCCGGAGCAACTCGAGCTGGGGCGGCATCCCCTTCACCTTGAGCATCAGGGCGAAGACCCAGGATGGTCATTAAGTTCTCGTACATCTGGGGGCCTGCAGGGCCATCCCCGAGGTTGTGGCGTGAGGCGAACTCGATAGCTGCTGCGTCTTCTTCTCTAGCCGTGATGATGATAGGGCGCCTCTTTTTACGTGAGCGCCCAAACCCCACCGTTGGTGTCGGGGCAGGCTTATCCACCTCCGGGACGATGGTCTTCGCCCGACGCTGAAGCGTTTTATAGTCACCCGGAACCGACAACAACGCCAACCTCAGTTCCCACTTCTGTCCGGGGTCTTTGACCCCAACGAGGCGGCTTTCGATGTAGGCAAGCTGATCCAAGGACTTCTGCGTCGAGCGTGCCACCGTGATCGCGTCTGCTTGTTTGCGGGTAAACGTCGTTTTCCCGTAGTAGACCGCGTGGAGCTTTGCCCATTCGCGAACACGAGCAGGGCTGCAGCCAACCGCGTTAAGGACCTGGGCATCGAAATGCTCCAAGGTCTCAATCGGGTTTGTTAAACCCGCCACGAGCGCTGCAAAAGGATTCATGCCGGCAACGCTAAACCGAAAACCAGAAACGTGCAGCTAGGGGCCGAAAATCCTGTGGATAACCGGAAAAACGATCCACAGGGTGCGCACGCTGAAGCGCGCGCAGGAGACCGAAGGCCAGCGAAAACGGGCCGGTTCCACGAAAACTCAAAAAAGATTTAGACACTTGGCGCGGAACCAAACAGGCCGGACCCAATTGCTAGTTAACCTTGAACCGAGGGGCCGGTGCGACAAGGTTGCAGGATTCTGTTAGATGTGCAGCACGTGATTCGTACTTTCCGGTGGTGGTCGCGCGGAGGTGGGAAGCAACCCCTAGCTCTGATGTCGCGCCGCCTTCCAGCCCTTCGCCAGGGCCACAACGCCACATGCCACGAGAACGGGGATCAGGGCACTGGTGAAGGCGCGGCGGACTGGGCGGTAGTCGCGGATAAGCCAGCCGCTTTTTTCGGCGTGCTTGCGTAGTTGGCGGTCGGGGTTGATGGCTACGGGGGTGCCTACGAGGGACAGCATGGGGATGTCGTTGACGGAGTCGGAGTAGGCGGTGCATTCTTTGAGGTCGAGGCCTTGGGCTTCTGCTAGTGCTTGGACGGCGTGGGCTTTACCGGGGCCGTGGAGGATGTCGTCAACGAGGCGTCCGGTGAATTTTCCGTCTTTTTCTTCGGCGACGGTGCCCAGGGCACCCGTGAATCCCAGCCGGGCGGCCAGCGCTTGTCCGACTTGGACCGGGGTGGCGGAGACGAGCCACACTTGTTCGCCGGCGGCGATGTGCATGGCGGCGAGTTCGCGGGTGCCGTTGTAGGTGCGGTCTACTAGGTGGTTTTCCACGATGTCGGTGCACAGTTGCGTGAGTTCTTCGACGCTTTGGCCCTTGACCACGCTGAGGGCTTTTTCCCGGCCTTGGGCCATGGCGTCGGGTAGTTCAGAGCCGAAGACGCGGTAGCGGACTTGGGTGATGAGGTATGGGGAAATGTCGCGAAGTTCGATGTAGCGCCGTTTGAATAGTTGGTAGCCAAGGGCGATGAGGGAGTTGCCTTGGATGAGGGTGTTGTCAACGTCGAAAAATGCGGCGGCGGTGACGTGTTGGGGGATGTCTGGGTCTGGGGTGGTGATGCGGATGCCACCGGCTTCGACGGCGGCGCGGGCGGCGGCGAGGCCGGCTTTGCGCTGGTGGTTGTCGTCGATGGGTGGGAGTGCGGTGCTTTCGATGAAGCGGCGCACGTTGCCTCGCGAGTGGGACCATTGTGAGCGGGGGCCGTTGATTGGGCTCACGGGGTCTGTCCTTTCGGTCGTGCTGGTGGCGGTAGCCTAGTCCATCGTAGGCGCCCAATGCGTTGGAGAGGGGTTGGATGGTGCTGGTTGAACTCATGGTGCGTGCGACGTGCGGTTCTTGTGAGCGTGTGGCCGCGCAGATCGAGCCTGTTGTTGCGGATGCGGGTGCGCAGTTAGTGCTTATCGACGTCGACGGGGACCCCCAACTCGCCACCGAATTCGGCGACCGGGTTCCCGTGGTGGTCATTGATGGTGAGGAATTCGCGTGTTGGGAAGTAGATAATGCGGAGCTTGCTGCGGCGCTTCAAGGGTGATGGTGCGGGCGTCGGTTTTCTATTTCTGCTTGATCAATTTAAGGTGTAACTACCACATGCCGTCGGCACTGCTGTTCATATGGTCCCCTGAACGCTGATTTGGAGGATCTAGCAGGCGCGACGGCTGCCCTGTGAATTTTAGGTTCACCCAGTTTTAGCAGTCTGTTTTAGAAGAGATTTGTGTCGATGACGAGTGCCTCCACGCCCTTAGCCGAACCCAAGAAGGCAGCTACCGCTAGTTCTGGCGACCCGGATTTAGATGCTCTTCGGGGGAAGGTCATTTTCGTTGGTGCAGGTCCGGGTAACCCGGACCTGTTAACTATCCGTGCGCGTGAAGTGCTTGAGCGTAACGCTGTTGCGGTGGTTGATCCGGGTGTGTCCGCGGGTGTGCGCGATGTTGTTGGATCGGTTTTGCCGGTACCGGCGGAGAAACTCGATGCGGCTGCTGCTGCGTATGAGGAGATGTGCGTTAAGGCGAAGGAAGCCGGTGCGCGCCGTAAGCCGGTGAAGCCGGCTGATCCGACGGCGGCGGAGTTGTCGGAGTGTGAGCCGGATGGGGAAGGGATCGTCGAAAAGCTTGAGGCTGCTCTTGATGAGGCGGCGGCTGCGATTGCTCGTGGTGATGCGGGCGATGGTGATGTCATTCGTCTCATTGCGGGCAATCCGCTGACCCGGAATGCGGTTATGCGGGAGATTTCTGAGGTGGCGGCTGCTGGCATTGAATTTCAGGTTGTGCCGGGAATGTCGTTGCCGTCGACTGTGCCGTCCTTTGCGGGTATCGCGTTGGGTTCCACGTACACCGAGGCTGACTTGGCTAATGAGCCGGTTGATTGGGATGGTCTTGCTGCCGCGCCGCAGCCGCTCGTGCTTCAGGCTGATGTGGAGCACCTGCCGGTGATCAGTGCGGAGCTCACTGCACGTGGATTTTCCCCGGATACCCCACTGACAGTCACGGTCAATGGCACAACCCGCCTGCAGCGCACGTTTGATGCGACGTTGGGAACGGTGGGCAAGTTGGATGCGGATTTGGATGGCACGCTCGTTGTCACCATCGGTACTGCGGTGGATGACCGCTCGAAGTATTCCTGGTGGGAGAACCGTCCGCTGTACGGCTGGCGTGTGCTGGTCCCGCGTGCGAAGGAGCACGCCGGGCCGATGAATGCGCGGTTGAACTACTACGGTGCCATCCCTCAGTCCGTGCCCACGATTTCGATGGAAGCGCCCCGTAACCCGGCGCAGATGGATCGTGCGATTAAGGGCATTGTTGAGGGGCGCTACCAGTGGATCGTGTTCACCTCCGTTAACGGGGTGGATGCAGTCTGGGACAAGTTTGAGGAACTCGGGCTGGATGCACGCTCCTTTGCTGGTGTGCACCTGGCGGCCGTGGGGCAGAAAACCGCTGATGCGATTCGTGCCCGCGGCATGATCCCTGAGCTGGTTCCGCACCGCACGAAGCAGACTGCCCAAGGCCTGGTGGATGTCTTCCCGGACTACGTGGAAGAAATTGATCCGGTGGGCCGCGTGCTGCTGCCGCGCGCCGATATTGGTGGGGACGTTCTGGTGGAGGGCCTGAAGGAACGCGGCTGGGAGGTCGACGATGTGGTGGCGTACCGCACCGTCCGGGCAGCCCCGCCGGCACCGGAAGTGCGCGACATGATTAAAACCGGTGGCTTTGATGCCGTGTGCTTCACCTCCGCATCCACGGTGAAGAACCTGGTGGGTATCGCCGGTAAGCCACATGCCCGCACCATCATCGCCTGCATTGGCCCTATGGCTGCCGCGGAAGCGAAAGAACAGGGTTTGCGCGTTGACGTTGTACCGGAATCGGCTGACATACCATCCCTGGTTGATGCGTTGGCAGAGCATGTTGCTGGGCTGCGTGCCGCAGGCCAGCTGCCCCCGCCACGTAAGAAGCGTCGCGCGCGTCGCTCTTAAGCCTTTAAGCTTGTTAGTCAGCTCGGAGACTCCGGGACTGGAAGGATCAGTGATTTCATCACTATGACCACACCTGATCGGGGCACGACCCCAAGCCATATTGCTCCGTCCGCTGCCGGCGAGAAAGGGAAGCCGGAGGCGGTCCGCCTGTTTGTTCTCACCGCTGTTGTCATGCTGTGCGGTGAGGTGATTCACCAATTGTTTTCCGTGGTGGCGGTCCTGCTTGATCCATCAGCGATGATTGAGCAGGCAAAGCAGGCGCGTCCATCCGCGGCGAAGGAAATCGGTGACGCGAACATGACGGCGCTTGCGTACGCCTCTGTTGGGATTGCGGCACTGTTCGCGTTGGCCATCGTCGTGGTGCTGGCAATTGCGGTGCGGGCAGTGGCCAAGCAGGCTTCCTGGGCGGACAATGCATTGAAGTTGCTCATGGTTTTCGGTGGCTACTTCGCGTTGCGCGTCATGTTGATCTTTGCGGTCCCAGTTAGTGGCAGTGCTGTGCCGACGCCACTGATTGCTCTGGATGGGGCGATGCAGATCATCGCGGGCGTGGCCGGCGTGTGCGCCATTTTCTTTGCCACCCAGGATGAGGTGCGCACGTGGACGGCCAAGCCCAATACCCCTAAGGATACGAAGACGTTGCACGGCCCCAAGTGATCTGAGGCAGACTGAAGACCATGGCCGGTATGTTTCCCACGATGGTGACGGACCCGAATGATCCGAACCGTAACCACAGACGCACAACAACAACTGCGGGGCAGGGGTGCCCACGTAATCTGCGTGTTGCGTTTTACCTCATCTGCGCGGCAGGTGTGTTGATGTTGCTCACCGCGTTCACATTGCTGGCCGACGGATACCCCGGTGACGCCGTGATTCATGATGTGAGCAAACTCTTGGGCGATGTCGCCGACGAAGCATTCCGCAATAGGTATATGACCAATATGCGGGTTACGGCATGGGGCAGCATCATTCTCACGGCGTGGTTGGTGTCAGCAGCGGCGTATTTACCCAAAGGAAGCCGCGCAGCTCGTCGTTGGGCTGGTGCGGGAGTGGCTTTAACATGCTTCTTGCATCTCGCCGCGTTTGTGGTGCAGTTAACGGGCTGGGTATCTATGGTTGTGGTGGTTCTGCTGGTTGTGGCTATGCTTCTAGCGTTTCGTCCGGATTCAAACACGTACGTGGATGAGATGAGTCCGCGCTTCCAATGAAAGACCAGTGAGTAGCCATGACCAACCCAGAGCACAACGGTGAGTACCCGGACCCGGTGACGGAGTCCCATGAGGAGCTTGGCCGTTCCATCAAGGATGCGATGGATGCTGCGCGTGAAGCGGGTATTGGTGTGGAAGAAAAGCCGGGGGAGGCATCTATCTGGTTTGCGGCGGATGTAGAAGACCGGCCACACGTGTCCTATTCCTTCGTGTTGGAAAATCTGCCGCCGGCGCCGGACATTGACATGGTTGAGGCCGCGGTGGAAGAGCTGGACGGGGTGGAATGCCGGGTGGTTCATCCGCGTAAGACGGCGTGGGTGACGGCGACGGTGGATACGCGGCCGGAGGTGATCGTCGATAAGTTTGCGGAGCTTGGAATTACGGCCTCGTTGACGGATACGTCGATGTTCCGCTACGCGGCGGCGGTGGAAAGCGCTGAGCACTATGTGCGGCGCAAGGCAGCAAAGGATGTTCCGATTCAGTTGCGGCGTCGTCGCCGTTCGGCGCAGCGTTCGCTTGATCGGGCACGCCAGGCGGGTTTTGGTCCGCGGGCGCGACGCGAGGAGGCGCAGCGGAAGCAGCAGAGCAAGGAACCGGTGAAGCGGGATAGGAAAGACGATGTTCTGTACACCGCGCGTGATTTGGTCACACCGGCGCGGATGTGGGTTGCGTTGGTTCTCACACTGCCGGTTTTGGTGCTCGCGTACGTTCAGGCGGCGCAGTTTGATGGGTGGCAGTGGGTTGAGCTTGCGCTGGCCACCCCGGTGGTCACGTGGTGTGCGTTTCCCTTTCACCGCGCGATGTTGGGTGGCGTGCGGCGCGGTATTACGGCGCTTGATGGCGCCAGTTCCATGGCCATCATCATTGCTTATTTGTGGTCCGCGGCGGTGATTCTTCTCGCACCGACGGGGCAGCGTGGGTGGCATTCGGGGTTCACGTGGTTTGCTACCACGTTGGGTACGGAGCACGGCCCGGAGTTGTTCCTGGATGTGGCGTGTGGGATCACGTTGTTGCTGCTCATTGGCCGTAGGTATTCGATTCGTGCGCGCAGGTTGTTGATTGATGAGATGGCGGATCAATCGCTTGATCCGGAGGTTGAGTACACGCGTATTAATAAGATGCGTGGCCGCGCGGAGATTGATAAGGAGCTCATCCCGGTCGCCGAGATTAATCGCGGTGATGACATTGTGGTGCATGTTGGTGAGGTCATTCCCGCCGACGGCAAGGTGATCGGTGGGAAGGCTCGTTTGCGGCCGGGGCTTATCGACGTCCACGAGCCCAACCACGTCAAAGTCGGCTCCACCGTCTATGCCGGTTCCGTGATTGAGTCCGGGGAGATCAAGGTGCGTGCGCAGCGCACGGGCCATGCAACACGCTGGCTGGTGGTCATGCAGTGGTTGCGTGATGTGGAGGTGCGTCAGCGGTACGCGACGGTCCAGTATGCGCAGAGCGCTGCCCGCCTGTTGCCGTTGTCTATGACGGTGGCCTTTTTCAGCTTCATTTTGTGGGGCCTAATTTCGGGCGACTATAACGCTGCTTTGCGTACCTCTTTGGCTGTGTTGGCCGGTGTCGCGCCGGTTGCTTTGGCGTTGTCCCCAGCCTTGGCGCTGCGTCTGGGGATTGAGTCTGCGGCGCGTCACGGGGTGTTGCTGCGTGACGGCCACACGCTGCGTTCATTGGAGATGATGGACACGGTGGTGTTCAACCGCGTGGGCACGCTGGCCAAGTCCCAGATGTGTGTGGAAACGGTGACGTCGGCGGAGGGGGAGAGTGAGGAAATGGTCATGCGCATCGCTGGTGCGGTGTCCATGGAATCAGATACTCCCGCCGGGCGTGCGTTGGTGCAGGGGGCGCGTGAGGCGAAAACCCAAACGGAGAACAACCCGGATTTGCCTACGCGTTATGAGCTGGTGAGTGTGACTGCGGAACCGAGCGGTGATCTGAACGCGCGCGTGAACCTCGTGTATGTGGATGAGGAAGGCCGGGAGACGTCCACACAGGTGGATGCCATGTTGTGGCGGCCGGTGAACCTGTCGCATTTGCGTGGCCGTTTGGCGGTGGCCGCTACCTCGGGTGGCACACCTGTGGTGGTGCGGTGGAAGGGGAAGGACCGTGGTGTAATCACGTTGTTCGACCCGTTCAAGGACGATGCCGATGAGGCCGTGTCTCGCCTGGAGCAGATGGGTGTGGAAACGGTGATGCTTACGCGGGATACGTACCCGGTGGCTCGTCGTTTTGCTGATTTCTTGGGTATCTCCAATGTGTTGGCGGGCATTACGAATAACCGGAAGGCGGGGGCGATCCGGAACCTTCAGGCGGCGGGCGCGGAGGTCGCATTCGTAGGTGATGCGACTGTGCGCGATGCACTGCGCGCGGCCACGGTGAGCATCATGTACGCGGATTCGGAGGATCTGGAGCTTTGCCGCCGCCGTGGACGCACGGTGTCTGCTGTTTTGCTGCGCCATGACGTGATGGCGGTGCCACAACTGGTGTTGCATGCCCGCAAAGTGTGTGAGGTCATTGACCGCAACTTGGCACTGGCATGGATTTACAACTGCCTCATGTTGATGTGTGCCGTGGCGGGTGTGATTCCGCCGATCGTGGCAACCGTGCTCATGCTGGGTTCGTCGTTGCTCATCGAGGGATTGTCTATGCGCGCGCGTAGTTTCCCGAATGAGGGCCGGGTGGAGCCGGAGACTATTTCTGAACTGGTCAATGGGGAGAACAATGTCTAAGACAAAAATCGCTGTTATTGGTGCCGGGTTGGCAGGACTCACCGTGGCCAAGCAGGTGCGCGACGCGAGCGTCGATGTGTATGAAGCAACGGATCGCATCGGCGGCAAACTGCGCACCGTCGCGTTCGAAGGCGGCCCCACGGACATCGGCGCGGAATCATTCATCCCGACCGAGGACATGTGTGCGTTCATTGAGGATCTCGGCCTCACTGGATCGCTCGTTGACCCCACCGATGCGCCAACCTTACGGTGGGACGGCAAAGAGCTTTCGCTTATCGACGTCCCCCGGACCACCACCTTCCACCACGGCCTCCAAGAATTGCCGGAGAAGCTCGCCGAGGAATCCGGCGCTGATATTTACATTGATGCTTTCATTTCGGGCATCACGCGCGAGACCGATAAGGAAAGTGGGAAGCAGGGTTTTCGCCTCAAAGGTGGGGAGGACAAGCTGTATGACAACGTTGTGCTTGCCGTGCCGGCCCCCACGGCAGCACTTCTGCTCAAACAGGTGGATGCTGGTGCCGCCGAAGCGTTGGCAAAGGTAAAACTGGCCAACAGCGTTGTTGTGGGGATGCGCTTCGCCACCGGTGAAGGGTTGCCGGAGGCAGCAGAGGTCCGCATTGCGGACGGCGCGGACGGTGTCCGCGCAGCAGCATTTGTGTTTTCCTCTCAGCGGTGGCCCCACCTGGCTGACCGGGATGGCGCCCTGGTGCGCGCGACCCTCAATGTGGAAGCGCATGCGGATGAGGATGATCTGGTGGATTGGGCCTTGGATGATCTGGCAACGGTAACGGGCTTTGATGGTCGCGCTGCTGGCCTGGAAGAAATCTATGTTCAGCGCTGGTTCGGTGCTTTCCCGGAGGACACTGCTGCCACTAAGGCTGCAGCACAGGAAGCAAGCGAGTTGATCGCACAGATCCCCGGTATCTCTGCAACCGGCGCATGGGTAAGTGGTCCCAGCATCCGCGATGTGATCGCACACGCCCGCTCAACAGCGGATGATGTGCCCACTTCGTAACTGCCCCGTGTAGTTTTAAGTCCCATGCACAAGGAGCAGGAGCCAGAGGGCAACGAGGAGATCGTTGATCCGGTTGAACTAGAGGAACTAGACACTTCAGTGGCGCCGGAGGGATCAGATAAAGAGGACCCCGAATGGTGGGAGCAACCAGGCCTGCCGTGGAATTCTAAGCCGACGAAGTCGGACTACTGGTGCCTTGCCTGGTTTGGCTTTGTGGGCATCTTTGGTATGTCCATGATTCCGCTGCGCGCCTGGCTGCTTGGTTTGGATCCGCCGATCCTGCTGGCTGTGACGGGCTCGCGCATTGGTGCGGCATCCACGGGGGCGCTCGCCGCTGTGGGGGAAGCACCGGGCTGGTTGTGGTTCCTGCTCATCGGCTCGCTGGTGAACATCAAGTTTGACTGGGTCTACTGGTGGGCCGGCAAGCTTTGGGGCCGGGGCATCCTGGAAGTACAGGCACAAAACTCCAAGCGCACGGCGAAGAATTTCAAGCGCGTGGAGGGCTGGTTTCACCGCCTCGGGTGGGTGGCCATTTTCTTGGCGTATCTGCCTATTCCGTTGCCCATCGCCTTCGTTGTCTTTGTCATGTGCGGCGCAACCGGCATGGATGTGAAGAAGTTCATGGTCCTTGACTTTGTGGCGAAGACCTTGTGGTCCTTCCTCTACTTCGGTCTGGGCTGGATGATCGGCGAGCCAGTCGTCTACGTGCTTGAGCAGTACTCAAAGGTGGCCAACTGGATCGCCATTGGGCTCATCGTCGTGGTTCTCTTTGGGGTGTTTCGCGGGCAGTCCAAGACCACCCGCAAAGCGTGAGCTAATCGACGCGCCGGGCGCCGTCTTGGGCGCTGGTGGCGTAGATCACCGGGGTGGGATGGCCTTGGGTGGCAGTAGCAGCCTCAACCGCTGCGGCCACCGCATCAACATCGTCGGTCCGGCACAACGCGATGATGGAACCACCAAAGCCACCACCGGTGATGCGGGCACCCACCGCTCCGGCAGACAGTGCGGCCTGCACTGCCGTTTCGAGGGCATCCGGGACGATCTCAAAATCATCGCGCAAAGAGACGTGGCTTTCATTCATCAGCTGACCAAACCGGGGGATATCGCCAGCCTTGAGCGCTTCAATCGCACGGATGGTGCGGGCAGTTTCACTGTGAACGTGACGTACGCGGCGGCGCACGGTTGCACTGCTAAGGGCGGTATAACCGGATTCAGGTGAAGACGCCCACTCCACGGCGCGGTCCACCACATCATCCTCCCGGAACGTGCAGTTAAGGGCTGCAGCAACCTGGTCGATGAGTCCGCGCCGGGAACTGTACTCACCCGTGACGTGGGAGTGTTCCACGCGGCTATCCGAAACCAAGAGCTGGTAGCCCTCCCAGTCACACGGAACCTGTTCGTGGGTGCCAGCCAAGAAATCGAGGGCGAGGGCAAAACCTTGACGGCCACGAACAACCGCATTTTGGTCCAAGCCACCGGTATTGGCGCCCACGTAGTGGTTTTCAGCGCGCATGGTGGCAGCGATGATCTGCTCATCAGTCGTGGCCGGGGTAAGGAGATCACGCACGGTAACAGCAACGGCGCACTCCAGTGCGGCGGAACTAGACAGGCCAGACCCTAAGGGCACATCGGAAATCACCGCGATGTCCAGGCCGGTGCCGGCACCGCTGCCAATGAGGGCGTGAACAGTGCCGGCGATGTAGCCACGCCAGTCAGGCAAACACCCAGGTTCAGTGCTGATCGCTGACAGGTCCGCAAGATCAACTTCAGCATCGAGGATATCGCCGTTGGGGGAGTGGGAGACCATACGCACCGTGTTGTCCTCCCGCACACGAGCGGCCACGGCTGTGGCCATGGTGGTGGCAAACGGCAGGCACACGCCGAAGGCATAGTCCACGTGATCACCAATGAGGTTCACACGACCAGGAGCAACCCACACACCGGTAGCGTCGCCCCCGATGTGCTCGGTGAAAAACGCGCGCACATCATTAGCTAACTGTGCGGGGCTGCGGGTGGAAGAAACAATCACTGGTATGCCTCCTTCAACGTGGCGGCAATGGTTTCCGGGGTGGTGTCATTGATCCACGCACCCATACCGGATTCACTGCCGGCCAAAAACTTCATGCGGCCAGGGGAGCGCATGAGGGAGAACAGCTGGAGGTGGAAGCGCCCATCCTCCGGGGCATCCACCGGGGCTTGGTTCCATGCGGCGATGTACGGGGTGCGCTCTATACCGGGGAAGAACTGATCCACAGCCTTAAACAGTTTGTCGCAGATCACTGCTAGGTCATCGCGTTCAGCGGTGGTCAGTTCAGCGAAATTCGGTACTGCGCGCTTGGCCATCACCATGACTTCCAGTGGCCACTTCGCCGCAGCGGGAGTGAACACGACGAAGTGGTCTGTCTCCTCGATGATGCGGGTGGCGGAGGCGAGTTCGGCGGCCATGAGCGCGTCGAAAAGCGATGTGCTATACGTTTCACGATGAGCCTGTGCCTGACGGGCAATGGCGGCCATGCGTGGTGGGACGAACGGGTAGGAATAAATCTGCCCGTGCGGATGGTGCAAGGTCACACCGATTTCCTCACCGCGGTTCTCAAACGGGAAGACAGCCTTGACTGGTTCGAGGGCGGAAAGTTCAGCGGTGCGGTGTGCCCAGACGTCGATAAGCGCACGCTTGCGGGTAAGCGGAAGATCCTTGAAGGAACCTTCTGCATCCGGTGTGAAACATACGACCTCGCAGCGCGACAACGCGGGGGCGCGCTCAAAAAGCTCCTGGCCATCCACGAAAGGCTCGTAATGCTCCGGGATGTCCAACCGCATGCTCAGGGAAGGGAAGCGGTTCTCAAACACGACCACCTGGTAGTCGTCCTCCGGAATCTCGCTGGGCTTCTGGCCAGGGCGCGTCGGTGCCAACGGGTCCTCATTCGCGGGTGGGAGGAACGTCCGATTCTGGCGGTGAGCCGCATAGATCGCCCACGCGCCGGTTAACGGGTCACGCCGCATCCAGGACTCGGTGAGCACCTCCGGCAAACCACGCTCATCGGTGGCAGTGCGATCAGGTGTGCCGGGCTCATCAAAGTAGATGAGCTCCCGGCCATCCGACAGGGTGGTGCGCGTGATTTTCAGCTCAGTCATCTAATCCGCTACTTCCAACGTGTCGGGGTTGAAGGCGATCGGGCGGAACCGTGCCCACAGGAAGAACACCAGTGCTGCGACAGCAAGGGCGATACCCACCCACAGGTTGTCACTGGACTCCTTGGAGATCTGCTCGTCCGTATTGAATCCCGGGTCGAGCACGAAGGAACAGATGATCAGCACAAGCCCGTAAAAACCGAGCAGCGCCCCAATCACGTTACGGATATCAAATGTTGCGGTTTCTGCTTGTGAATTAGCCATAAGAATCACTTCCTTTAGAGGAACATCAAGTTCAGGCCGATGACAAGGGCAAGGGCGATGACACCCAGCGGGATGGTGCGCTGGTACCACGGCAAGGTGGCCTCAGACGCATCAACAAGCTGATCCTTCGGGGTGACACTGCGGACAAAGCCCACAAGTTCCTCATCCGGCTTCGGGGTGGTGAACAGGGAGACGATGATGGACACGAGGATGTCCACCGTGAACGCCAGCGAAGCCGCAACGAAAGCGGTTCCCTGGCCTGGCAAGCTCACCAACGGGTTTTCACCCAGCGAGCACGCCCAGAACGCAATGGCTGCAGCGGTACCAGCCACGAGGCCGGACCAACCGGCGTGCGGAGTCATGCGCTTCCAGAACATACCCAGGATGAAGGTGGCAAACAGTGGGGCGTTGAAGAAGCCGAACAGCGTTTGCAGGTAGTCCATGATGTTGCCAAAGTTCGCGGCAAGCAGCGCTGTGAATACAGCGATCACGGTTGCGCCCACGGTGGCCAGGCGGCCAACACGCAGGTAGTAATCATCGTCCTTGTCCTTGACCACATAGGTCTGCCACAGGTCGTAGCTGAACACGGTGTTGAAAGACGAAATGTTCGCTGCCATGCCCGCCATGAAAGCAGCGAGTAGACCCGCAATACCTACGCCGAGCAAACCGTTGGGCAGTAAATCGCGCATGAGGTAAAGCACCGCTTCATTCGGTTTGGCGTTACCTTCCATGATCGGCGTGACCAGGATGGAAGCGACCATGCCGGGCACAACCACGATGAACGGGATGAACATCTTGGGGAATGCGCCGATGATCGGTGTCTTGCGCGCAGACGACAGTGAATCAGACGCCATTGCGCGCTGAACCTCAACGAAGTTCGTGGTCCAGTAACCGAAGGACAGCACGAAGCCGAGGCCGAACACAATGCCCACGACGGACCACACCGGGCTGGCAAAGCCAGAAATTTCTTGGCCGGGCCAGGTGGAAAAGTGGCTGGGATCGTTGATGGCTTCTTTCAATCCACTCCAGCCGCCAACGTGGCGCAGACCAATGATGGTCAGCGGTAGCAAAGCTGCAACGATGACGAAGAACTGCAGCACCTCGTTGTAGATCGCCGCCGATAGGCCACCCAGGGTGATGTAGGCCAGCACGATGGCGGCGGCCACCACGAGTGTGGCCCACAATGGCCAGCCCAGCAGCGCTTCTACCACCGTGGCCAACAGGAACAGGTTCACGCCGGCGATCAGCAGCTGCGCCACGGCGAAAGAAATCGCGTTCACCAGGTGGGCTGCCGGGCCAAAACGTTTGAGCATGAATTCGGGCACGGAGCGGACTTTGGAGCCGTAGTAGAACGGCATCATCACAATGCCCAGGAAGATCATGGCGGGCACGGCACCAATCCAGAAATAGTGCATGGTTTGCACGCCGTATTCCACACCGTTGGCGGACATACCGATGATCTCTACCGCGCCGAGGTTGGCGGAAATGAAGGCCAAACCGGTAATCCAGGCGGGCAGGCCGCGACCGGAGAGGAAGAAGTCAATCGACGAGGACACGCCGCGCTTCGCGGCCCACCCAATTCCCAGCACGAACACGAAAAAGACCGCGACGAGCATGTAGTCGACCCAGGTGGCGTCGAGCCTTAGTGCTGTATCCATGGCTGACACTCGCTTTCTGTTGAGTTACGGGTTTACGTTGTTCAGTTATTTCAGTTATTTATCGCCCGTACCGACCAGGTCACGCTCATGCGTTCACCAGGAGCCAGCACGGTCACGTCTTCGCCTGTGGCCAGGGCATTTGGGGGCGCGGTCATCGGTTCGACGGCCAGCTCCCGCTGCGGGGAGGTGAAAATCTGGGTCCAGGGCATGCTTTTCGACGCCTCCAGTTCCACCCCACATCCATCCTCCCTCACCAACCGGGCAATATGTGGGCGTTTCACCGGATCAACCCCGGCATCGTCGAGTTGCACCCCGTTCATGTCCATGGGGCTTGCCGGCCACGGCTGGCGTGGACCGGTTGGGATGTTGCGGGAATCCACTGGTTGGTGCTGCTCGATGGTGTGGTGCAGTGTGCATTCATCCAGGGGTGCGCCTTGGGGGTCCAAGTAGGTGTGTACGCCCAACGCGCATGGTGCGGGACCATGCTCACCCCCGGCCGGGGTGATGTTGTGCGCTGTCATCGTGCCGGTGATGCCGGTGTCTGTGAGCGTGTAGGTCACCGTGAGCTCAATCTGCCACGGCCACCCAGGTTCGGGACCAAGGATGGTGCGCAGCGTCGCACTGTCATTCGTGTGATCCACAATGTTGAAAATCCGGCCCCATGTGAAGCCGTGGAGTGCATGCCCGCGTTCGGGTTCGGTGACCTCCAACTGGTGGGTTATACCGTTGAAGGTAAATGTTGCATCCGCAACACGGTTCGGCCATGGTGCCAGCACAATATTGGCGGCTCCTGGCGGGCGTTGAGCGGGTTCGAAGCTCTTGAGTAGGGGGCGGGCGTCCACCTCCAAACGTCGAATAGCAGCACCTGAGGCGGTGATAATCGCGGTGACGTCGTGGTCAGCGACTTTTCGCAGCGTTACTTCCGGGATCGTGTGAACACCCATAGGTCAATTATCCATGGGTGCCCCCTCCGTCATGAAAGCGGTATCAACCAATAGGATTAGTAAACGCATTCTGTCATTCCATGAAAATTGCAGTTGAAAGAGGAGGGCTTGTCATGGTTGAGACCGTTGTCCACCTCGTACGACACGGTGAAGTGCACAACCCGCAGAAATTGCTCTACGGGCGTCTCCCGGATTTCCACTTGAGTGCCCGCGGCCGTTCCATGGCGGCACGTACTGCCGCGAGCTTCGAAGGCAAAGACGTCACTTACCTGGCGGCGTCCCCGCTGGAGCGCGTGCAGGAAACCGCAACACCGATCGCGGAGGTCCTTGGGTTGGAGATCCAGACGGACCGTGATCTCATTGAGTCCGGCAATATCTTCGAGGGCTTGCGCACTAAAGGTTGGCGCAGCCAGCTGTTCAATCCGATCCGGTGGCGTCACATGGTCAACCCGTTGAAGCCCAGCTGGGGTGAGCCCTATACGGAGATTTTGGAGCGAATGCGACGTGCCATAGATAAGGCTCGTGCTGAGGCTGAGGGCCATGAGGCCGTGCTGGTGTCCCACCAGCTACCCATCGTGATGGTGCAGCGTTGGGCGCAAGGCAAGTCCTTGCCGCACAACCCGGCAACACGTAAGTGTGACTTGGCTAGTGTGACCTCCTTGGTTTTTGAAGGGGACACCCTGAAGTCCTGGTCCTACGCCGAACCGGCGAAGGGGATTTAGATGCGCCGCTTTCATGCGATGGTTCTGTCAGGCGTGGCACTCCTCGGCGCGTTCGGGCTGTCCGCCTGCGCGGTGCCTGGTTCGAGTGAGACTTTCGCTTTTCACTCACCCGGTGGCCAGGTGGAGATTTTTTACGATGAGGCTGATCGTGCCCCCTTGTCGGAGTTCTCCGGTGAGTCTTTGATGGAACCGGGCACGCAGATTTCTCTGTCCGACTTTGAGGACCAGATGGTGGTGCTCAACGCGTGGGGTCAGTGGTGTGCGCCGTGCCGTGCGGAGGTGGATGACCTGCAGGAGGTGCAGGAACATCTGACGGGTCGGACCGTTGACGGTAAGCCATCAGGCACGATCCTGGGCATCAATGTCCGCGACTACCAGCCGGAGATCTCCCGGGATTTTCTCACGGACAACGGGGCGACCTACCCCTCTATTTATGACCCGCCGTTCCGGACTGCTGCTGCCTTGGGCGGTATTCCTACTTCCGTCATTCCCACCACGGTCATCCTGGACAAGCAGCACCGTCCCGCGGCAGTGTTCCTGCGTGAGGTGACCGCGTCCGAGATCATTGAGGTCACGGACCGCCTGGAGGGTGAGAACTAAATGGGTCATACGTTTGTGGACCTTGTTTCTAACGGCCCACTTTTCGCGGGCTTCTTCGCCGCAGCCGTGGCCGGCCTCGTGTCTTTTGCGTCCCCCTGCGTGATCCCGCTGGTGCCGGGATACCTGTCGTATCTCACCGGCATTGTCGGTGGGGAAGTGGAGGTGAAAAACGGGGAAGTCACCGTGGGTAAACGCCGTCAAGGGGCGGTGGTCGTTGCGGCGGCGTTGTTCATTGCGGGCTTTACTGCGGTGTTCCTGCTGGCCACGGTAACTGTCTTCGGCGCTATCAGTGTTATTGCGCTGAACTCGGACACGTTGATGCGCATTGGTGGTGTGGTGACCATCATCATGGGCCTGGTGTTCATGGGCAGTGTGCCGATTCTGCAGAAAGACACTCGCATGCAGCCCAAGAAATGGGCGACGTGGCTGGGCGCGCCGTTGCTTGGCGGGGTGTTTGCACTCGGCTGGACCCCGTGTGTGGGGCCGACGCTTGGCGCGGTGATCTCTGTCTCCGTGGGAACAGAAGGCATGACCGCTGCCCGCGGCATTGTGCTGGTGATTGCTTATTGCCTTGGCCTTGGTATTCCCTTCCTGCTCCTGGCGCTGGGCTCCGCCAAGATGGTGGAGGCCGTGGGCTTTTTGCGTAAGCATTCGCGTACCATCCAAATCATCGGCGGTGTCGCCATGGTGCTGGTGGGTTTGTTACTGCTCACCGGGGCGTGGAATGTGTTCATCTCCTGGACCCGCCAGCTGGTTGTCGGTTACGGCGCCACCGTGCTCTAGAACTGCGAACACTCGATAGATTCCTATGCTCTCTTCCGCGAAATCCTCCGTGTCACTCTGGGCTAAGCGCACCTGGCACTGGTTGACCAGTATGCGCACAGCGCTGGTGTTGTTGTTCCTGCTGTCCGTCGTTGCGGTGCCGGGTGCGCTGTTGCCCCAGCGGGAAGTGAACGCGAGCGAGGTGGATGAGTACATCGCGGCGAACCCGACGATGGGCAAGATTTATGACGCATTGAGTTTGTTCGATGTGTTCGCCTCCCCCTTCTTCGTTGCGCTGCTGACACTGCTGATCATCTCCTTGATCGGTTGCATCATTCCGCGCTCCATCGATCATTACCGTGCGTATAAAGCGAAGCCGACGCGTGCGCCGAAGTACCTGCACCGCATGCCGTTTCATGCCAGTGGCGATGTGGATAGCTCGCTTGAAGAAGCGGTGCAGCACGCAAAAGACCAGTTCAAGCGGTGGCGTGTGGCGGAGTACACGGCGGAGGAAGATCGCGCGGGGGCAGTGTCCATCTCCGCGGAACGCGGCTATTCGAGTGAGTTGGCTAACCTCATCTTCCACGTGGCCATCGTGGCCATCATCGCGGTGTTCGCATTTGGCCGGATGGTGTTCTACGAAGGCCAGGTCATCGTGGTGACCAATTCAGAATCGGAGTTCGCGGTGCCCGTGGAGCAGTCGCGCGAATTCTGCAATACGTCACCCGCCAACTTTGATACTTTCCGCGCCGGCCCGCTTTTCGACGGCACCGGGCTCACCCCCTTCTGCTTCGTCTCCCACAACTTCACTGCGGACTACCTGCCTAATGGCCAAGCTGACACTTTCTCCTCCACGGTGTCCTATGCGGAAGGGGAGGCAATGGCTTCCACTCCGCCGAAGAACCCGAGGGAGAACCAGCCTGGCTGGGAGGACTACACCGTACGAGTGAATCACCCGCTGCGCGTGGGCGGGGATCGTGTGTATCTGCAGGGCCACGGCTTTGCCCCACAAATCACCGTGACCTGGCCGAACGGTGAAACGCGCACCCAGATGGTTCAGTTCCGCCCCACGGACCTGACCTTCTTCTTGTCCACTGGTGTCATGCGCTTTGATCCGCCGGCAGGCATGTACCCGGATCTGATGGAGCGCCGCCAAAACCAGATTGCTATCGAGGGCGTGTTTTCCCCCACCGCCGCGTGGACTGGACCGAATGGGGATATGCTCCAGTCGGCTTTCCCCTCCATGAATGACCCGGCGGTTTCCCTGGACCTGTACATCGGTGATGCCGGTCTGGATACGGGCCGCCCGCAAAACCTCTTTGAACTCGATCAATCCCTCATCGCTTCCGGTGACTTGGAGCGGGTTGATCGAGTGATGCTCAGCGCTGGTGAGGAAGCCACCATTCCCGCAGGAGATAACCCCGAAGGAGGGGAGATCACCGTGCGTTTCGACGGCGCCGCGGAATACGCCAACTACCAAATATCCCGCGACCCCACCCAAGGGTGGGCACTCGTGGTCACCACCTTGTTGCTGGGGTCCCTCGTTGGTTCTTTGCTGATTAAACGCCGTCGCGTGTGGGTCCGCTTCACCCCTACCGCTAGTGGCGGAACACACATTGAACTCGCCGGACTTGCCAGGACAGACCGCGCCGGGTGGGGCAGTGAGTTCGATGAGGTGGTGGGGGCGGTGCTCCGGGACGTCGATAAGCAAGAGCCCGATGAGACTGATTTTGAAGAAGACTCTGATGCCGAAGAATGGCACTGACGTGCAGTGATATGCCGCACAGCCTTGGTGCGGGGCGAGTGCGTGGAGTAGGGTTATTCGCATGCTGGTCAACTCCACCCTCGCCGACGTATCAGATTTGTCGCTGCGTACGGCATTCGCTGTTTATATTGTTTGCCTGATTCTTGCCTGCATTCACTACATGCGCGCACAAGCCGTCATCGACCTTAAGCGTGAACGTGCTGCGGTGGAGGAGAAGGAACTCGTCGCGGTGGGCGGCGGAACCGGGGCGGAAAAGTCACGCTCGGCTGAGCTGGATAGCTCAGGCGTCACCGATGAGGAGATCGACGCTGCTCGTCTCCGCGCCCGCAAGATGGCTGGCAGTACCCAGTATCTGACCTGGGTGGGCATCATCTTCCACGTGGTGGCTGTGGTAACGCGCGGCATGTCCGTGAGCCGTTTCCCCATGGGCAACATGTACGAGTTTGTGATCACCTCGACCGCCGTGACCATGGTGGCCGCCGCCGTGATCATCCAGCGTCGTGGCTGGCACACCACCTGGCCATGGCTGCTCGCCCCGAATATCGTGCTGCTCTTCCTGGCCGCAACCGTGCTCTACGTCAAGGCTGCTCCGCTTGTGCCAGCACTGCAGAGCTTCTGGTACCCTTTCCACGTCTCAATCGTGTCCGTGGGTGCTTCCATCGGCCTCATCTCTGGCATGTTCTCCCTGCTGTACCTGCTGCGCATCTGGCAACCGCGCGGGGAGGAGAAGGGCTTCTTCGGTGCGATTGCGAAGCCACTGCCCAGCGCCAAGAAGTTGGACTCCTACGCCTACCGCACCGCGATTATCACCCTGCCCGTGTTCGGTATCGGCATCATGCTCGGCGCGATCTGGGGCGAGGTTGCCTGGGGTCGCTTCTGGGGGTGGGACCCGAAGGAAACCGTCGCACTGATCACCTGGATTCTGTATGCCGCGTACCTCCACGCTCGTGCTACCGCCGGGTGGAAGAATGCTAAGGCTGCCTGGATCAACGTCGCTGCTTTTGTAACAAGTATCTTCAACTTGTTCTTCATTAATCTTGTCGCAACTGGCCTCCACTCCTACGCGGGACTCAACTAAGCTGTAAAAAATCCTCGCGGACGGGTATCTTGTACTAACAAGTTGATTTTTCAACTATCGCACACTTGAGACCCTGTTACTCTCCCGTCGATGAAGGAGCCCCCGCGTGGCTAACCCCCGTAACAAGCAAGGCAAGCCTGCCAGCGACATCCCTGTGCTGATTGAACTCGGCGCTATCCTCGCCCAGCACCGGCGTGAGGCCGGTCGGCTACAACAAGAAGTCGCCGACGCCGCTGGCATCTCGCGCTCAACGCTGCACACTATCGAACGTGGCGGCGCCGGCGTGCGCTGGGAAAAAGTCGTCGCCGTCGCCCAGGCCCTGGGCCTCCAACCGGAGTGGACGGAGAAGGCCGACAACTGATCGGCTGTGGGGGCTCTAGCTAGTCGTCCGAGTTCTCCTCTGGCTTCTTTTGTTGCTGCTGCTCGCGGCGCAAACGCCGTTCCTCTTCTTCCCGGACGCGGCGCTCGGCTTCTTCCTTCGCTCGGCGCTCCTTGAACCGGTTCTTCTCAATGTTCCACAGGAACTCTTCATCATCGTCCGGCCCCTTGATAGCGGGCGGTTTCTCCACATTCTTGGAAAGCAACGAACCGTACCGTTCAGAACTGCCGGGACCGAAAGCACGCCAGAGCAGCCACACAGCCAGAACAATCAACAGTAAGAGAATTAACCGACCCATGCCTTCAAACATACTGGCTCCCACTGGTTCGCCACACAACGCTGGTGACAGCTAAGGTCAATGGCTGTGACAGACCCAAAGACGAACCAGAACACAGACTCCGCGCCAACCGTTGACCCGGAGGTCCGCTCGCGGGCAAACCGCGCCGCATTGAAGTACGGGGCGCTACGGTTCGGCCTTTTCGTTCTGCTAACAGTGATCATTCAGATCGCTGCCGTGCTTATTGGCGCACCGGTGCCCATTGTCATGTCGGCATTGCTCGCCTTGATCGTGGCGTTCCCGCTGTCCATGCTGGTGTTTACCAAACAACGCGTTGAAGCGACTGAGGCGATGGCGGTGTGGAATAGCCAGCGCAAAGCCCGCAAGCAGTGGGTGAGCGATGAGTTGGCGGGGCGTTAAAGTCCCTTTTTAAATCCCTTTGCCAAAGAGTAAAGCGATCACAACCATCGCCGGCAGGGATAAAAACGTGGTGATGAACACGGTATCGCGAGCTACGGTTTCCCCGGCGCGGAAGTTCGCGGTGTAGTTGTACACGTTTTGCGCGGTGGGAAGAGCAGAAAGAATCACTGCGGCGTAGAGCGCTGAACTTTCAAGGCCAGCCAACGCACCGATGACCCAGGCGATAGCGGGCATCACCATGAGTTTGAGTATTGACGCCGTGATGGTTGCAGGCCTATCCGGCCCCGGTGACAGCACCGCGCCGCCGCGGAGGCTGGCGCCGAAGCTCATGAGGATCATCGGGATGGAAGCCCCCGCCAAAATTTCTAGAGGCGCCATCACTGGATCAGGCAGTGTCCACTCCATGGAAGCAAAGACCAAGCCAAGGAGTGGGGCAACAACAACAGGGGCGGTCAACCCTGATTTCACCGCTTCCCACACGTTGCGCCCGCGGGAACTCGGGGCGGTGGGGTTCGCGCTTAAACCCGCGATGACAATCGGCGAGACGATCACCATCTGCATGAGCAGTACCGGTGGCATGTACGCGGCATCACCGATGACGTAGATGGCAATGGGCAGCCCGATATTCACCGAGTTGAAGTAGCTGGCGGATGCCGCACCAGCCATTCGAGTTGGCACATCCGCCTGGAAGAACAATCGGGAGATGACCCAGAACACCACCATGGTGATCGCGGTGGCAATGAACACCACCACCACGACGGAGGAGATGAACGTCGATGCGTCCGAGGTGGCCACCGTGGTGAACAGCAGTGCGGGGGAGGCAACCCAGTAGGCGACGCGGTTGAACATGAGGCGCTGCTCCCCAGCACCAATCACTCCTCGTTGTGCAAGCACATAACCGGCACCGATCACCACAAAAATGATGGCGAAGCCGGTTAAGACATCGATCACGTAAAAGCGCCTCCTTGGGAAACGTCGAAAAGCTTGCTTTGGCTACCGGTCGATGTAGACGGTCCACCCAAAGTCCTGGTTTCCATCCACGGTGTAAGGGACTGTTTCGCCCACCCACCACATGGGGGAGGCAGCGGTGAGTGCGCCCGCAGTGACCAGGGACCACACCAGCATGGCGCGCCCATTGCGCCCCAGAACGGGGATGAGATCCGGGCCTTGCGCGCCACGCTGAACCACCATGATCGAGCTGATCGCCCACGGCAGCGCCACGAGAGCGAGCAACGTGGTGAGGAGGGTCGTAGCAAGGATGAGTGTGACCACGAAGGGGACCAGGGTCAGCACGCTAAACAGGATGCGGGCGCGTTTATCCCCCAGTTTCACGGCGAGGGTGATCTTTCCGGCCTCCTTATCCGTGGGGATGTCCCGGATGTTGTTGGCCAGGTTGATCGCCGCGGAGATCGCACCCACCGCCACAGCGCAGGCTACGCCCACCCATGTCACCGTGAGCACCTGGGTGAATTGGGTGCCCAGTACCGCCACGAGGCCGAAGAAGATGAATACGGAAATCTCACCCAAACCCCGGTAACCGTACGGGTTCTTCCCGCCGGTATAAAACCACGCGGCGAGGATGCACACCGCGCCAACGAGGATGAGCCACGGTTCCGCAGGCAGAGCCAGCACCAGGCCAGCAAGACCGGCGATACCAAAAGAGATGAACGCTGCCCGCTTGACGTTTTCCGGGCGGGTTTTCCCGGAAGCAGTGAGGCGCGCTGGGCCCGTCCTGTCATCATCGGTCCCGCGCACGCCGTCGGAATAGTCATTCGCGTAGTTCACACCAATGATGAGCCCCATGGCCACAATGAGCGCCAAGACGGCCTGTGGCAGGCTCCACCAAAACTCGTATGCGGCTGCGCCGGTGCCCACAACCACGGGCGCTACGGCGTTGAACCAGGTATGCGGGCGGGCCGCCTGCCACCAGTCGCGAAATGTGGCTGAACGGCCTTCTTCTGGCACGTCAGCGGGGTCGGGGGAGGGGGTGTAAGGCGCGGAATCCATGCTGTCCATCATGCACTCAAAGTGGTCGTGGAGGGAAGCTGAGATAAAGTAGCGCTTCATGTGGATCGACTATGCCGTCCGCCAGGTACTCCATACGGCGGGTACCTTCGCACGCCAACCTGGCCTCTTGTTGGCTACAAAGGCGCACGCATTATCGTTCCCCAGCGCTGCCGAAGCCGGTGCCGGTGACACCGTTATTTCCCTGACCACCTACGGCAAACGCCTGTCCACCGCGGTGTACGCCATCGCCTCGCTCCTCGTTGGCACGGTGCGCCTGCCCGTGATCTTGTGGCTGGATGCGGAAGACTTCCACGGCCCCTGGCCATCGGGGTTAAAGCGACTTGTTCACCGTGGCCTTGAGGTGCGTTGCTCTGACGGTAAGTACGGTCCGCACACCAAGTACTACGGCACCTTCCAAGAGTTCGCTGGCAAAGGTGTGCGCGTGATCACGGTGGATGATGACATGATGTATCCGCGTTGGTTCGTCGACAAGCTACTCAACGCCGCGGATGCATCCCCACGCAACGTGGTTGCCTATCGCGCGCATACGATCACATTGTTTAATGGCGCCCTCGCGCCGTACCGTCTCTGGACCTCCACCTTCACCACCGAACCCTCTTTCCGCCACTTCGCTACCGGTGTTTCCGGGGTGATCTACCCAGCTTCGATGGTGGATTTCGTCGCCGCTCACGGCAAGGAATTTCAAGGAAAAGCCCCGCTTGCGGACGACGTCTGGCTCAACCACTGCGCCCTCCGCTCCGGCCACCGCGTCCGCCAAGTTTTCCCCCACCCGCGCGAGTTCTCCATCATCCCCATGTCCCAACGCCAAGCCCTGGTGCGCAGCAACCAGTGGGGTGGGGGCAATGATGTTCAACTCGCCGCCACGTACACCGATGAAGACATCACGGTGCTTCTCGACGAACCCACAGGTGAGGAGTAAGCTCCTGGTCGTACGGGCTTAGAGCCATAGGTCGCGGCGGTGGCTTAAAATACGACGGAGATCCCGCGCGCGACGAGTGTCGAAATCAGACGCCGTTATGATCTTCTCTGCTGCATCCTCAGTGGCCTCAAGTGCAAGACGCATGACGGACTCAGTAGCCCTCTCATTCAAACCGATCTCGGAGCAGAATGCTCGAAAGATTTTCCCGCTGATGTTGTCCTTGCGCCCCTGGATAGACAGCGCCATCGCGGTGTCGCCGTAGGGGAGTGTCGACGGGATATCGTAAATGGGAGACACCTCCGGCATCCCATTGCGCCACATCATTGATATGTTCTTGGCGTGGAGATCACCATTGCCCGTCAGCCACGCTAACGCAACCTGGAAAGCAACATTGCGAGCTGTGAGCAATGGCGAAGCACTCACCGACATCAGTGCTTGTGCCACCTCCTCCATTGATGGGTAGTACTTCTCACTGGGGTAGAGCCCCATGATCTGAGCGGCGTCCTCGACATGAAGTCGTTGATCTCCCACGCGATCGAAACGGGAGATGAGAAGGCCGGGGCGGGAGCGGACATCAGTAAGCAATTGCACCTGCGCCAACGGAAACCCCGCGGTGCGGGCGATGCTGAAGCACGCGGCTTCATTTTCCACGAGCCGTGGGTACTCCGGGGGCGAAACTTTAAGAATGTACTCGGTGTCAGCGCCACTCACTGGGGCTGCGATCGTGCGAGCTGATGCTTTATCCTGCACGCCCGGCACAGCGATTGGGTCGGTGATTCCCGCGGCAGTCAGCGCTTGAGAAAAGTCGAGTTCACCGTCCAGGTCGATGGCTGCGACGCTCGCTTGGGGACGCTGTCCGTGGGGGCCACCACAACGTCCCCAACCGTATTCTCCCCAACGATGCCTTCACCTTCCGCTTGAGGTTAGAAAGACGCCGACCTTCTGGCAGCAAGTTGGTGAAAAATGGGGGGATTGCCCCACTAAAAGTGACATAAGGCGCACTTATAGGAGGCAAGCTGGTTGCGACGGGACCGGCAGCGTCGTATTTATAATCCGGTGACACCACCGGGGTGCTGTGAGAAGTAACCCACAAGTACGTCTGCCTTGTATACGTCTGCGACAATCACAGGAGGTCGCCCCGGTGGATCGTGGGCTCTAGGTCATAGCCGAGGGTGGATAGAACTGTGATGACCTTGCCCACTTCAGCCGTTGGTTTACCTTTTTCGAGCTCTCGCAGGAAACGGTCTGAGACCCCCGCTAAGTCAGCAAGGTCTACTTGCGTCAGGCCGATGCGTTTGCGTTGATCCCGAACGAACTGGCCAAGTGTGCTGACGTCCATGCGGTGGCTCCTTTCTGGTGTCATCGTGCAGCTGTTGTCGCATTGTGCCAGAGCGAGCGCTCCGAACTTGCTGGGTTATGGGGATGAGGCTACCAACAGGCGGGCAAAAGCGGAACGGTCAATCCGATTCTTATCTTAGTTGGGTACTTTTGGAGCCGTTGCTGGCATTGTCGGTGTGTTCGTTCCGGTTTTGGTGGGCCGAGAGAAACAACGGCTTGGTGGTCCTGAGCGATTCAAACAGTGAGTTTGTAGATGTCTACTTTAGTGGACACAAAAAGGTTTCCTGCGTCTTTGAAACGTGGCATTGTTGTTTGTGTCCGATGAGATTCGGACTGTCCTGGGGAACTACAACAATCGGGGGTAGCGCAGCATGCACAAGCAGATAACAACTGTCATCACGGCTGTAGCCACTGTGTGCTTGCTTTCAAGTTGCGCGGCGGCGGGCTTATTGGGGCAAGGTGGCCAACGGCACGATACGAGTCCAGTAGAGGATGCGCCAACGCCATCGACATCTAACGCTGGATCAGAGCCAACGCAGACGGAGGTGCCCGCTTTTCACTTTGCCAGTGGGGATCTCGTTCTCGGAGATTTTGACTACGAAGATGTCAAAGACAACTTATTCAATCCTTGTGAGGAAATCTCAGCGGAGGAGTTTGGTTCAATGGGGTTCACAACTGTGGGAACCGGGATGCCACTGCCGGATGTAGGAGGAGTGGGTTGTGGGTTGGTACGAGAGGGGTTTAAAACTTCTCATGCGATAAGCACTGTCGGCAGCACACGCGAGAGCTTTGAGAACTCAAATCGAGTCATTGGGGACATCGTTGAGATTCCGGGAGCGTTCTTTTACCGAGGCCGCGAGGAAATTGGAGTTGGGTGCGTGGCAGCTGTTGACACTATTCGTGGCCAGCTTTCGGTGAGCGTGGGGGAAATGTTTGCGCCAGTTGCGTTCGATGAACTTTGCAGCGAAGCACAGACAATATTGGTGACGCTCTTTAACTAGAAAAATACAAGAATTAAGGGGACAAAATGGCGGGGGATATGATCAATCTCGTTCCACAAGACGTATTGAAAGCTTCAACGCTTTTAGACAAAGCAGCACAAGAACTTATGGGGCATAATTTCGCCCATCTCGCAGGACAAACGACATTATTCTCACAGGTGTCTGGTTTGGATCAGGCGGGGCGGATGCATCAGGTGATTAGTTCGGTTAGTCAGCCTGAGGCGACGCGGGGGTTGGCGTTGTTTTTGTCGAATGCTGCTGGGTTGTTGCGTGATCAGGTGGATGGGTTTGTTGCTGTTGATGCAGGTATTGGGGAGTCGTTTCGTCCTGGGGGTGGGGATGTTTCTGGTGGTGTGCGTATTTCTACCCCTGATGCTCCTTTGGTGAATTCGTTTAGTGTTGTTACTCCTGCTGCTGGTCGGCCGTGGAGTTTGGAGCAGTTGGTGGCACAACTATCGGCGACTGATGTGGTTTCGATGTCGGGGATTTCGCAGAATTGGGCGGCGACGTCTGACAGTGTGACTGAGGCGTTGAGTGTGATTCCTGAGGTGGTGGGGTTGTTGTCGGGGTCTGCTGAGACTTTGGCGATTGGCAATGCGATTGATCATATTGGGTTGATTGCTTCCTCTGGGGCGCAGTATGCGGTGAATGCTGGTGTGTTGGCGGGGTTGACTGCTGGTTTGGTTGGACCTGACCCCCGTTAGGTAGACACCTGATATCCAGCCCAGTTGGGTTGAGAAGAAAGGTAATCTACGAGGGTGTCAGGAATTTTGTGTGTGAGGCTCTGACGTAGAAGGAGTTTCACCGATAATGACTACGGTGTCACCGAAGAAAGCCCATGACCCATCGAGGGTCAACGAGATCAGCGCAAAGCTGATGGA
>NZ_VXKH01000007.1 GCF_008693065.1 Corynebacterium tuscaniense
CGTTGGCCACCACGGCGCGGGCGACGATCGCGGCCACGGCGGTCGTTGCCCGGAGCGTTCAGCTCGGACTCGCGGACACCGCCGACAACGTCGCCCTTGTAGATCCATACCTTGACACCGATGATGCCGAAGGTGGTGTCTGCCTCGGCGAGACCGTAGTCGATCTCAGCGCGGAGGGTGTGCAGGGGAACGCGGCCTTCGTGGTAGCGCTCGACGCGGGACATTTCAGCGCCACCGAGACGGCCAGAGCACTGAATCTTGATGCCCTTGACCTGTGGCTGGCGCATTGCGGACTGGATTGCCTTGCGCATTGCGCGGCGGAATGCGACGCGGTTGACCAGCTGCTCAGCCACAGACTGTGCAACGAGTGCAGCGCTCGCGTCGACGTTCTTGACCTCGAGGATGTTGAGGGCGACCATCTTGCCGGTGAGCTTCTCCAGCTCACGACGGATGCGGTCTGCCTCAGCACCACGACGGCCGATCACAATGCCCGGACGTGCCGTGTGGATGTCCACGCGGACGCGGTCACGGGTGCGCTCGATGACAACGTCGGCGATGCCGGCGCGTTCGAGGTTGTTCTTCAGGAATTCGCGGATCTTGATGTCCTCAGCGACGTAGTCGGAGTAGGACTTGTCGGCGTACCAGTGGGACTTCCAGTCGGAAGTGATACCCAGCCGGAGGCCGTGCGGGTGAATTTTCTGACCCATTGTTTAAGCCTCCTTCTGGCTTTCCACTACCACGGTGATGTGGCAGGTGCGCTTGCGGATCTGGAATGCGCGACCCTGAGCACGCGGCTGGTAGCGGCGCATGGTCGGGCCCTCGTTGGCGTAAGCCTCGGAGATGACCAGGGTGCGCGGGTCCAGGCCGAAGTTGTTCTCAGCGTTGGCTGCGGCGGACGCGACGACCTTTGCCACCTGGGTGGAAACGGCCTGCGGCGCGTACTTCAGGATGGCCAGGGCCTCGGACACGGTCTTGCCGCGGACAAGGTCCAGGACGCGGTTCGCCTTCATCTGGGACGTACGCACGTACTTAGCGGTCGCGCGTGCGGAGGTGATGGTGTCGCTCATGATCTATCGACGCCCCTTCTCTTCCTTAACGTGACCCTTGAAGGTCTTGGTCGGTGCGAACTCGCCGAGCTTGTGGCCGACCATGGACTCGTCCACGAACACCGGCACGTGCTTGCGTCCATCGTGGACAGCGAAGGTGTGGCCGATGAAATCGGGGAGAATGGTCGAGCGGCGAGACCAGGTCTTGATGACCTGCTTGGTTCCAGCCTCGTTCTGAGCGTCCACCTTGTTGAGGAGGTGCTCGTCGACGAACGGGCCTTTCTTCAGGCTGCGTGGCATATGAAGTTACCTCCTCTTAACGCTTCTTGTTCGGGCGACGACGGCGCACGATCATGTTGTTGGAATAACGGTTCGGGTTGCGGGTACGGCCTTCCTTCTGGCCCCACGGGGAAACCGGGTGACGGCCACCGGAAGTCTTACCCTCACCACCACCGTGCGGGTGGTCAACCGGGTTCATGACAACACCGCGGACAGTGGGCCTCCAGCCCTTCCAGCGCATACGGCCGGCCTTGCCCCAACGGATGTTGATCTGGTCGGCGTTGCCGACCTCACCAACGGTTGCGCGGCAACGGATGTCCACGCGGCGGATTTCAGAAGACGGCATACGCAAAACAGCGTAGGAGCCTTCCTTACCCAGCAGCTGGATGGACGCACCAGCGGAACGTGCAAGCTTGGCGCCAGCGCCCGGCTTGAGCTCCACAGCGTGGATCGTCGTACCAGTTGGGATGTTGCGCAGTGGCAGGTTGTTGCCAACCTTGATGTCGGCGTTCGGGCCTGCCTCAACGATCGTGCCCTGGGTCAGACCCTTCGGCGCGATGATGTAGCGCTTCTCGCCGTCTGCGTAGTGCAGCAGCGCGATATTAGCGGTGCGGTTCGGGTCGTACTCAATGTGAGCAACCTTTGCCGGCACGCCGTCCTTGTCGGTGCGGCGGAAGTCAATCACACGGTACTGGCGCTTGTGGCCACCACCGCGGTGACGGGTAGTGATGTGGCCGTGAGTGTTGCGGCCACCCTTCTTCGGGAGCGGGCGCAGCAGAGACTTCTCCGGAGTGGAACGGGTAAGTTCCTGGAACTCGGAAACAGAGCTGTTGCGGCGACCCGGGGTTGTCGGCTTGTACTTACGAATAGCCATAATTTTCCTCTTTCGTATCGAACTCTTTTTGGTTCGTTGCCGTTAGGCGACGCCGCCAAAAATGTCGATGGAGTCGCTGCCCTCGCGGAGAGTCACATAAGCGCGCTTGGTGTCCTTCCGCTTACCCCAACCGGTGCGGGAGCGCTTGCGCTTACCCTCACGGTTGACGGTGTTCACGGAGGCGACCTTCACGCCGAAGATCTCTTCCACGGCAATCTTGATCTGGGTCTTGTTTGCGTCAGTGTCGACGTAGAACGTGTAAGTGTTCTGCTCCATCAGCGCGTAGGTCTTCTCGGAGACGACCGGGGCGATGATGACGTCGCGCGGGTTAGCAATCTTGGCCATTATTTCTTATCCTCCACTGCTGCAGTGGCGCGGTTGACAAAGTCGTGCAGAGCTTCCACAGAGAAGACGACATCGTCTGCCTTGAGCACGTCGTAGGTGTTCAGCTGACCCGGCTCAAGGATCGTAATGCCCGGCAGGTTCCGTGCGGAAAGACGGGAGTTCACGTCCTCACGGCCGATGACCAGCAGGACCGACTTGCGGTCCGTGAGGCGCTCGACGAAGGTGCGTGCAGACTTGGTGGACGGCTTCTGACCAGGTACGAGCTCCTCGACCACATGGATGCGGTCATTCTGAGCACGGTTGGTCAAAGCACCAGCAAGAGCTGCCTTGATCATCTTCTTAGGGGTGCGCTGCGCGTAGTTACGAGGCTGCGGGCCGTGCACCGTGCCACCGCCGGTGTAGTGCGGTGCGCGGATGGAGCCCTGGCGTGCGCGGCCGGTGCCCTTCTGGCGGAACGGCTTACGGCCACCACCGGCAACCTCGCCGCGGGTCTTGGTCTTGTGGGTGCCCTGACGTGCGGCTGCGAGCTGAGCGTTCACAACCTGGTGCATCAGGGGCACAGACGCTTCACGGTCGAAGAGCTCAGCCGGGAGCTCAACGGTGCCCTTGGTGGCTCCGTCAGCGGTGTGGACATCAAGTGTCAGGTTTGTCATGCGTGAGCACCGCCCTTCACTGCGGTCTTGACGGTAACCAGGCTGCCCTTAGCACCAGGGATAGCACCCTTGATGAGGAGCAGGTTGGAGTCGCCGTCGATCCTTTGAATCTTCAGGTTCTGGGTGGTCACACGGTTGCTGCCCATACGGCCAGCCATGCGGGTGCCCTTGAACACGCGGCCCGGGGTGGAGCAACCACCGATGGAGCCGACGCGGCGGTGAGCAGCCTGGTTACCGTGGGAGGCACCCTGGCCAGCGAAGCCGTGGCGCTTCATGGCGCCTGCGTAGCCCTTGCCCTTGGTGGTGCCAACAACGTCAACGAAGGTGTCACCCTCGAAGATATTGACGGACACTTCCTGGCCCAGCTCGTACGCCGAGGTGTCATCCATGCGGATCTCAGCGACGTGGCGGCGCGGGTTCTGGCCAACCTTCTTGTAGTGGCCTGCCTGCGGCTTCTTTGCCTTACGGGGATCGATGTCGCCGTAGGCAATCTGGATGGCGGAGTAGCCATCGGTCTCTTCAGTGCGAATCTGGGTGACAACGCACGGCCCAGCCTCGACGACGGTCACCGGAACAACCCGGTTCTCCTCGTCGAAGATCTGGGTCATGCCGAGCTTGCGGCCCAGAATGCCCTTGATCTCATTAGTCATGTGTCAGTTCTCCCTACTACGACCTACTGGATGTTCACGTCGACGCTGGCCGGCAGGTCGATGCGCATGAGGGCATCAACTGTCTTAGGCGTCGGGTCGAGGATGTCAATGAGGCGCTTGTGCGTGCGCATCTCAAAGTGCTCGCGCGAGTCCTTGTACTTGTGGGGAGAACGAATAACGGCGTACACGTTCTTTTCGGTAGGCAACGGCACCGGTCCAACGACGCGGGCACCCGTGCGGGTAACCGTCTCAACGATCTTCTTCGCAGATGCGTCGATCGCTTCGTGGTCGTAGGCCTTCAGCCGAATGCGGATCTTCTGTCCCGCCACGTCAACCTCTTCCTCGCTGTCCCACGTTCACCTCTCGCTTCGCTCGACGTGAACGAAGTGAATTGAGAGCGAAGAGGTGGAAACTTAGCTGTCTTCTTTTTCTCTATAACGTTGTCCGGTTTGGGTCCGGCATCAACGCCAGTGTCTTTTCATGTGAATGACTGCCATGACATCTCGGAAGGTGCGCAAGCGCATAAACAACGCTTGTCAGTGCTTCCGCCGCTCACGTGCCCGCGCTAAGCGCGTTCATGTGTGCAGTGTCAGGCTCGCAAGGGGGTACGCACACCAAACAGGTGTTGACGTGGCCTTCGCGTACTGCCGCTGTTTATTTGCCATGCCCCTTCTCCGGTCCCCGGTCTCGAGAGTGCCTACTCGTTGGCGGCCTGTGCTCGATCGCAGGTCCTTCGTCGATAAGCAGGAGCTCATCGTGCAAAGGTGTCATGTTCGCCCTACCAGCGGCGCACCCTGCGAGTTCCACAGAAATGCGCCGTGTTAAAGCAACCCGAGTATTCAAACACACCTCACTCCACATTTGCAAACTGCGCTTTTGCTTATCGACGTCCCACCCTGCCCCGCCTCACCCCCCAAAACCCAGACTGCAATAAACGCTTTCAAATAAGTCAGGTGGCAAAACGGCGAATGTGGCGTGCCGGCACAATCCTCCTGGTTTATTTAAGTTCATTTATTGCAGTTCGTTCATCACGGTTTGCCCCCATCACAATGTGAAGCCCAATGTCCACCACAAGAAGGTATAGCCGTAGGCCGAAGTTCTTCCTAGGATGGACAGGTGTCGCATCAAGGATGCTTATAACCAACGGTGAAAGGACCACTAATGGCAACGAATAACACTCCGGCCACGAACGAGGCGGCCGCCCCGGAAGAAGCTCCCGTGAAGCGCAATGAGGTGCTGGAGACTGAGCACGGTAGCACTGTCATCGATGAGAACGTGGTGGGCAAGATCGCCGGCATCGCTGCCCGGGAGGTCTCCGGTGTGCACAACCTGGGCGGTGGTGCCGCCCGCATGTGGGGTGCCGTGCGCGAGTCCCTCACCTCATCCACCAACGTCCAGCAGGGCGTGAACGTTGCGGTGGAGAACGGCCACGCCAGCGTGGCGGTGGCCATCATCGCTGAGTACGGCGTGGCTATCCATGAGCTGGCTAATGCGATCCGTGAGAACATCACCGTCGCTATTACCCGGATGACCGGCCTCATCGTTGATCGTGTGGATGTCACTGTCCACGACGTCCACTTGCCGGACGACAACGGGGATGCGGACACAGCCCGCACCGAACAGCCCCTGCCAAGCAACGGCCAGGTGCTGGAACAGTAGATGGCTCCCCTGACCATAACTAAGGACATCGCCGACGCGATCTGCGATGCAGCCCTGTCCGTCGACGGTGTGGCGGGTTTAAGCAGTGGGCGGATGGCCCACGCCGTGCTCCGACTCCCTGGCGCACTCATTGAAGGGCTCCAGGTGTTTGAGATGGATGAAGAAGGCACGCATATCGCTGTGCACCTCATCTATGACTTGTCCTCAGGCCGGGAAATTCCTCAACTGGTCAGGGACGTTCGAGCGGCTATCCTTGCCGTCCCGGCACTTGCCCAAGCACCCGGTTTACCCCGAGTAGATGTGGTTGTGGAAGATGCCGTCCGCCACAGCACCACGAAATAGAAATGTGGATCTAGCATGAATATCTTTTCTAACAAGACAGTGCTCGGCGCCATCATTGGCGTGGTTTTGGCCTTCGCCTTGATTTTCGGTGGCTGGCTCGGGTTTTTCGCCACTCTCCTGCTGGGCACCATCGGTAGTGTCATCGGCGCGCATTTGGACGGCCGTATTGACGTGGCTGCCTTGATCAGCGCAACGTCTGGCCGGGGCCGCGGATAATGGATTCTTCCTCGTACCGCATCAGTGAAAAGACAGTTGCGCACGTTGCCAGCGCCGCCATTCGGTCTGTGCCGGGCACTCGTGAGGTTGATGCGAAACTCGCCGGCCTCGCTGGTCGCAGCTTCCCGCGGGTGGATGTGCACATTGACCGCGCGGCGGAATCGGTGGCGTTGGATATTGAGGTTGTCACCTCCTACCCCGCCCCCGTTGGCGCGATCACCGATGAGGTTCGCCGCACCGTGGTGTCTCATGTGGAAACGCTGACGGGTCTCACGGTCAACCGTCTCAACATCGCCGTGGCTGATGCGGAGATCTCCACTGGGGATACCGTCACTCGCGAGGATCTGTCCAACCATCCAGCGGCGCTCGTGCCCACCCCGATTCGAGTCACTGCCACGCACGTTTCGTCCCCCGCTGCCCAGCCGGTCAAGGATCTCACCCCAGTCACAGTAGATTCCTCGACCTACGAGGACGTGCGAAAGATTGAGGTGCCTACGCCGCCAAAAGTCATCGCAGTCCAGCCTCCGCGGCCAATACGCCCGATCTCTGCCACTGCGCCACCACCGGTTATGCCGCGTCGCGTTGCGGTTCCGGAGGTGGCGGGGTTGAGGCCGGTGAACGTCGAAAAGCAAAAAGCCCTTCGCCCGATCACCGCACGGCGCTCCAAGTTCGTTCCGGTGGAGCGTCCGATGCCACAAGCTTTACGACGAATCACCGTCACCCCCTCCCCCATCACCTCCCCGCAGGTTCCTGAGCCACGGCCTTTAGGCAAGATCTTCATCGACCCCGACCGCGTGGACCAGGATTCCTACACCGAAACCACCGCGAGCAGGAAGGAGATGCGCTAAACCCATGACACAACAGTCCGACCCCACCGAAGCACACCCCGCACCGGGCGCAGAACCCAAAGGCAACCCCATTGTGCGGTGGCTCACCGTCCTCGTTGGCCTACTTCTCCTGTGCCTCGCCAGCGTCATCGGCCGTGACCTGTGGTACCGCCACCAAGAAAATGACCCACAGAACTCTTGGCTACGGCCCGCCTTTGAGTGGTTCGGTTCTGCCCGCGTAGATGAAGCGGGAGTGACCGTAGGAATTCTCATGGCATTGGTCGGCCTCTGGTTCATCCTTGCAGCCGTGAAACCCCGCCCGCGGCGCTATATTCAGGTGATCTCCCCAACATCCTCCATCTGGGTACGCCCGGTAGACATTGCCCGGAAATCCACCGCCACGGTGCGATCGGAGCTGGGGCAAACCAGCATCTCCTCCCGCGCAAGCCGCCGCGCCCTCACCGTCAACGTCGTCAACGATGGCTCGACCGACCTTGAGCACCAGCTCGCCACCACACTGACCGAACAAGCACAAAGACTCAAACCCACCCCCCGCGTGAAAGTCAACGTATTGCCCGCACCGTCAGCAAAGGACATGCCATGACCACCGGACTCGCTGCCATTGACCGCCTGATCATCTTCCTACTCGGGTTACTGCTCATCGCCGGCGGACTCATCCCAGTAGGAATGTACTGGGAGATCCCCTACCTCTCCCCCTTCGTGCGGGAAATCAACCGCTCCATGCTCACGAACATCCCCGGTATGAACTGGTACACCGCCGCATTGATCACCGCGCTGGTAATCTCCCTCGTCCTTGCTCTGGCGCTAATCTTGCCGAACATTCGTAGTCGCGCCTTCAACAACCGCACTCTCACGCCAGCTCAACCAGAACTCGGCAAAACGCGCATCAACGTTGCCCGTCTTGCTCAAGCCGCCTGCACACATGCGGAAACCACCGACCTGGTAACCAAAGCAACGCACACCGTCACCTACGTGAACAAGCGCCCAACCGTAACCTTCACCATCAACGCGAACCCCAACGTTGAGCTAGACACCCTCATCGCCTACGTAGAACAGATGGACACAGACTTCTGCGACGCGGTAGACACCATGGACATTGACACCGTATTCAAACTCCACTTAGACAAGGTGACAGCGCTTTAACCCTCAAGCAGCAATACCAGCTCGACCCGCCCAAGAGACACCTGCGCACCCCCACCTGCCGGCGCGTAGCGGAACTCTTCCCCCGACGCCGCGTTGACAATCCGCTCCCAGGTATGGGACGACTTGCGCACTGCCCGCCCCTCCACCTGCCACAGGTGAATGCGCTGCGTCACCACTGCACGGGCCCCGCCCTCCAGCACAACAAGCCACACAGCATTGCCAATATCTGGCCTTACAAGCCCTTCCAGGGGCGCAGAAGACCCCACGTGCGAAATAAGCGTGACCACACCTAGGCGATGTTCCACACCATCAGAGTCCGCGACCACGAGCACCCTGCCCGGACCAGTGGGACGCACTGCAGAGTAACGCCACACACTCGGTTGCCGGGCACTTTCTGTGCCGGAGCGCACCACCACATCCCCCATCGCCGTGAGCGTCACGCGGTGCGTCGGAGACACCGTCTCCACCAAGACATCCACGGCGACACGGCCTTCATCACTACGCGGTAAATCAGCAGGGTGTGCCTGCGCCTGGCGGACAAGCAGCTCCTCCAACTCCTCATCCGTGGTACCCCACCCCGCGCCATTGTTCGCAAGAATGCCAAACAGCGTGGCCAGTGGAAGGTCCGGTTGCCCCTCCCACGCTTCACGGAGGCGCTCTAATACTCGAGGAATACGCGTCGGGTCATTCACACCCACTGAGCTTAGGGTTAAGTAGCGGAATGTTTGTGCGGGGCGGGTGATGTGCGGCAGCTGTTTTGCCTGCCGGGCGCCTTGGCCTTGATGGGCCGGTGTGACTGCCGCGCCGCACAGCTATCCGCGACCAGCGGTTTTGCATCGTGCTTATCGCCATCGTCGAACCATCCATTTTTTGGGGACAACAAACAGCCGACGTATGCCGGCTTGTGATGTTCTAAGGGCTACCGCCCGTAGAGGAGTGTCATGGCTCCGTAGGGGTGGATGGTGTTGGCCACGAGGTGTCCGCGGGGTGAACGCCAGGTTGGCACACCGCAGATATTTTCCACCCTGCCCCGGTGGGCATGTGCGGGGTCATCATCATTGGTGCGGTTGTGATAGCGACACAGCATCGCCAGGTTATTCATGTTCGTATGCCCACCCCTCGACCATGCTTTGATGTGGTGGACCTGACAGTTATCAGCCGCATGCCGGCACCCCGGTACCGGGCAGATTGGTGACAAAGCCCGTGCTAGGTCACGCTGTTTCCGGTTGGCGAAGCGTTGCGTGTCATACAGGTTGACGGCACCTGCTTGTGGGTGGAACACCGCCACCTCCAGTTGCTCCCCATGATGCTGCGTCAGGTAGTCCGCACCGGTGATCGTGGTGCCATCAGTCAACCCCAAGATGGTGTCGTCCCCATCACCGCCCACAATGGTGATGTGGTCGTCTAGTGGGATGAGGATTAAGGGGCGGGGAACAGCCGGAGCAACTCGAGCTGGGGCGGCATCCCCTTCACCTTGAGCATCAGGGCGAAGACCCAGGATGGTCATTAAGTTCTCGTACATCTGGGGGCCTGCAGGGCCATCGCCGAGGCCCTGGCGTGAGGCGTACTCGATAGCTGCTGCGTCTTCTTCTCTAGCCGTGATGATGATAGGGCGCCTCTTTTTACGTGAGCGCCCAAACCCCACCGCCGGTTCCGGGGCAGGCTTGTCCACCTCCGGGACGATGGTCTTCGCCCGACGCTGAAGCGTTTTATAGTCACCCGGAACCGACAACAACACTAAACGTAGCCGCCACTTCTCAGCAGGGTCAGCGATAGGTGCTAACTGTCCCTCGATGTAGACGAGCTGATCCAAGGACTTCTGAGTCGAGCGTGCCACCGTAATCGCGTTTGCTTGTTTACGGGTGAACTTCGTTTTCCCGTAGTAGACCGTGTGAACTTTCGCCCATGTGCGGATATGGGACGGGTTGCAGCCAGCGTCGATAAGCACCTGGGCATCAAAGGATGCCAAGGTCTCAACCGGGTTCGTTAAACCCGCCACTAGTGCTGCAAAAGGATTCATGCCGGCAACGCTAAACCGAAAACCAAAAACGCGCAGCTAGGGGCCGAAAAGCCTGTGGATAACCCGAAAAACTATCCACAGGGTGCGCACACTGAAGCGCGCGCAGGAGACCGAAGAACAGCGGAAACAGCCCGGTTCCCTCAACACCCAAAAAAGTTCCAAACACTTGACGCGGAACCAAAAACGCCACCAGACAGGCCAGGCAGACACACCTAACGTCTAACCCTGCCCCTCATCACCTGCAAAGGTCGCCTCCAAGACGGCATAACAAAAGCCGCACCCCTCGAAAGGGATGCGGCTTTTAAGGAGCTGTTCCGGTGGAACCAGAACCTGGTTCTAGTTACAAACTAGTCCAGAATCTTGGTCACGCGGCCAGCGCCGACGGTACGGGAGCCCTCGCGGATAGCGAAGCGCAGGCCCTCGTCCATAGCGACCGGCTGGATGAGCTCAACGGTCATGTCGACATTGTCGCCCGGCATAACCATCTCGGTGCCCTCCGGCAGCTTCACAACACCGGTCACGTCAGTGGTACGGAAGTAGAACTGCGGACGGTAGTTGTCGAAGAACGGGGTGTGGCGACCGCCCTCGTCCTTGGACAGGACGTAGACGGAGCCCTCGAACTTGGTGTGCGGGGTGTAAGCGCCCGGCTTGATGATGACCTGGCCACGCTCAACGTCCTCACGCTTCAGACCACGGAGCAGCAGAGCAGCGTTGTCGCCAGCCTCAGCGGTGTCGAGCAGCTTGTTGAACATCTCGATGGAGGTGACGGTGGTCTTCTGGGACTTCTCGCGGATACCGATGATCTCGACCTCGTCGTTGAGGTTCAGGACACCACGCTCAACACGGCCGGTAACAACGGTACCGCGGCCGGAAATGGTGAAGATGTCCTCGATCGGCATCAGGAAGTCGCGGTCGGTCTCACGGACCGGATCCGGGATGGAGTCATCGCAAGCCTGCATCAGGTCCACGATGGACTGAACCCACTTCTCCTCGCCCTCGATAGCCTTGAGAGCGGAGATGTGGACGATCGGAGCCTCTTCGTCGTAATCCTGCTCAGCGAGCAGCTCGCGGATCTCCATCTCGACGAGCTCGATGATCTCCTCATCATCAACCATGTCGCACTTGTTGAGTGCAACGAGGATGTACGGAACGCCAACCTGGCGGGCGAGCAGAACGTGCTCGCGGGTCTGCGGCATCGGGCCGTCAGTAGCAGCAACAACGAGGATTGCGCCGTCCATCTGAGCAGCACCGGTAATCATGTTCTTGATGTAGTCGGCGTGGCCCGGGGCGTCAACGTGTGCGTAGTGGCGCTTCGGGGTGTTGTACTCCACGTGGGAGATGTTGATGGTAATGCCGCGCTCGCGCTCTTCCGGAGCCTTATCGATAGCCGAGTAGTCGAAGGCCTTGTTCTCCTCCGGGTACTTGTCAGCCAGCACCTTGGTGATAGCGGCGGTGGTGGTGGTCTTGCCGTGGTCGACGTGACCGATAGTGCCGATGTTCACGTGCGGCTTAGTGCGCTCGAACTTTTCCTTTGCCACTGTTTGTCCTCCTGGACGTGCATGTGACTACGACTCTCGCAGCCACGTAAATTTACTTTGCCTTGTTTGCATTTCCTAGCACTCGATCCACTCAGTCCACGCGTTTGGGTGGTGAACCGGTGCGAGGGCATGGAAACAATGGCCATTTCACAATGTGCCAGTTACTTGATCCTAGATTTGTCGTGGCCGTTTTTCAAACCACAACGGGGTCTCCCGGTGGTAACGGCCGGCTCAACCTGGGCAGTTCCTGTGACCTGCACCAGCCTCAGCTCAGCCATTACCACCGGTGTGAGCTTCCCCGCTTAGTGCCTACTGGCGAAGGTTAAGCGGGGACGGCTGGACGTTAGGCCCGGCCGTTGCGCTCGTCGATAATCTCCTGAGCGATGGACGACGGGACCTCGCCATAGGAGTCGAACACCATGGTGAAGTTTGCGCGGCCGGCGGTTGCGGAACGCAGGTCACCGATGTAGCCGAACATCTCGGACAGCGGAACCTTCGCCTTAACAACCTTTGCGCCGGAGCGATCCTCCATGGCGTACACCTGGCCACGACGGGAGCTGATGTCACCGTTGACGGTGCCCATGTACTCCTCCGGAGTGACAACCTCAACAGCCATGAGCGGCTCGAGCAGGACCGGCTTTGCCTTCGCAACAGCTTCCTTCAGAGCCTGGGAACCAGCGAGCTTGAAGGCCATCTCAGAGGAGTCAACCTCGTGGTACGCACCATCTTCCAGGGTGGCCTTGATGTTCACCAGCGGGTAGCCAGCGAGGTAGCCGTACTGCATTGCGTCCTGGATACCAGCGTCGACGGACGGGATGTACTCCTTCGGCACGCGGCCACCGGTGACAGCGTTCTCGAAGGTGTAGATCGCGGACTCGCCTTCCTCGAGCGTTTCCGGGTCCGGGTTGTACGGCTCGATGGAGATGATGACCTTTGCAAACTGGCCGGAACCACCCGTCTGCTTCTTGTGGGTGTAGTCGAGGTGCTCGACTGGCTTGCGGATGGTCTCGCGGTAAGCAACCTGCGGGGAACCGATGTTCGCCTCAACCTTGAACTCGCGCTTCATGCGGTCCACCAGAACATCAAGGTGGAGCTCGCCCATGCCGCCGATAACGGTCTGGCCGGACTCCTCGTCGAGGTGGACGGTGAAGGTCGGGTCCTCTTCAGCAAGTTTCTGAATAGCGGTACCCAGCTTCTCCTGGTCAGCCTTGGTCTTCGGCTCAATAGCCACCTGGATCACCGGGTCCGGGAAGTCCATGGACTCGAGGATGATCGGGTGATCCGGGCTGCAGAGGGTGTCACCCGTGGTGGTTTCCTTCAGACCAATGAACGCGTAGATGTTACCGGCGTCAGCGTGCTCAACCGGGTTCTCCTTGTTCGCGTGCATCTGGAAGAGCTTGCCCACGCGCTCCTTCTTGTTCTTGGTGGAGTTGAGCATCTGCTCGCCCGGGATGGCCTGGCCAGAGTAGACGCGCACGTAGGTGAGCTTGCCGAAGAACGGGTGAACAGCAATCTTGAATGCCAGTGCGGAGAACGGGTCGTCGACGGACGGCTTACGGGTCAGCTGCTCGTTGCCGTCGAGGGAGGTACCGGTGACCTCGCCGATGTCCAGCGGGTTGGGCAGGTAGTCCACAATCGCGTCGAGAAGCGGCTGAACGCCCTTGTTGCGGTATGCGGTACCACAGAAGACCGGGTAGATCTCGGAGTTGACGGTCATCTTGCGGATGGCGCCCTTAATCTCGTCGATAGTCAGCTCTTCGCCGCCGAAGTACTTCTCCATGAGCTCTTCGTCGGACTCAGCAACAGCCTCGAGCAGCTTCTCGCGGTACTCCTCAGCCTTCTCCTGAAGGTCAGCCGGGATCTCCTCGATCGTGCCCTCGGTACCAATCTCGGTCTTGCCGCGCCAGGTGATGGCCTGCATGTTGATCAGGTCAACCACGCCGTCGAAGTCATCTTCAGCGCCGATTGGCAGCTGCATCACCAACGGCTTTGCGCCGAGGCGGTCAATGATGGTCTGAACGGTGTAATAGAAGTCAGCGCCCAGCTTGTCCATCTTGTTAACAAAGCAGACACGCGGGACGTCGTACTTAGCAGCCTGGCGCCACACCTGCTCTGACTGCGGCTCCACACCTTCCTTGCCGTCGAACACTGCAACAGCGCCGTCGAGGACGCGCAGGGAACGCTCAACCTCAACGGTGAAGTCGACGTGGCCCGGGGTGTCGATGATGTTGATCTGATTATTATTCCAGAAACAGGTCACAGCAGCGGACGTAATGGTGATGCCGCGCTCTTTCTCCTGCTCCATCCAGTCAGTGGTTGCGCCGCCGTCGTGGGTCTCGCCCACACGACGGTTGATGCCCGTGTAGAACAGGATGCGCTCGGTCGTGGTGGTCTTACCAGCATCGATGTGGGCCATGATGCCGATGTTGCGGACCTTATTCAGATCCTTAAGCACTTCTTGTGCCACGTTGTGTACCCCAACTTAATTGTCGTCGACGCCTGAGAGCCGCATTCCCATCTAAACGGGGCGACTGTGAGACGCCTTTGCGGATATTTTCCTTGGTTAATTCTGCCACGTCCTCGCTGATCTGGCATGACGACGCCACAAAGACGTCGCGCCAGACGCAGCGAAGCGGGAAACTACCAGCGGTAGTGAGCGAAGGCGCGGTTGGCCTCTGCCATCTTGTGCGTGTCCTCGCGGCGCTTCACGGATGCGCCGAGACCGTTGGATGCGTCCAGGATCTCGTTTGCAAGGCGCTCAACCATGGTGTTCTCACGACGCTGACGAGTAAAGGTAACCATCCAGCGCAGTGCCAGGGTGGTGGAACGGCCCGGGCGGACCTCAACCGGAACCTGGTAGGTTGCGCCACCAACACGGCGGGAACGAACCTCAAGGTCCGGGCGGATGTTGCCCAGTGCCTTCTCCAGGGTGCCAACCGGGTCAGTACCGGTCTTCTCGCGGCAGATCTCCAGCGCGTCATAAACAATGCGCTGTGCGGTGGACTTTTTGCCGTCCTTGAGGATCTTGTTGATCAGCTGGGTGACCAGCTCGGAGCCGTAAACCGGATCCTTGATTACGGGACGCTTCGGTGCTTGCTGCTTACGCATTTTTAATTACTGTCCCTTCTTCGCGCCGTAACGGGAGCGAGCCTGCTTGCGGTCCTTCACGCCCTGGGTATCCAGTGCGCCACGGACGATCTTGTAGCGGACACCCGGAAGGTCCTTCACACGACCACCGCGCACGAGCACCATGGAGTGCTCCTGCAGGTTGTGGCCCTCACCCGGGATGTATGCGGAAACCTCAATGCCAGAGGTCAGGCGCACACGCGCGACCTTACGCAGAGCGGAGTTCGGCTTCTTCGGGGTGGTGGTGTACACGCGGGTGCACACACCGCGACGCTGCGGGGAACCCTTCAGGGCTGCCGTAGCGACCTTCTTGCTCTTATCGTGGCGGCCCTTGCGGACCAGCTGCTGAATAGTTGGCATACCAACACTTTCTTGTCGTCTGATCGCCCACCCCAAACAGAACCATGCCCAGACACGCAAAAATGGGGGCTCTTTTCCGGGGCCCTTCCGCGTGCTTGAACATCGAACCGTTCAGGATGAACGGGGAGTTCATTTCCATCTCCGTCGCACATAAAACATACGACGGCGGAATCGGGTGCAAATTTACCGCGCGATTGCGCCGTAAAGCAAATCGCCACGTGCCCAACGAGGTCGACGCTGGCGCTAACATTCCAGTGAAGGTGACCACCGGCGACGCGAAGATTTCCTCTGTCGCTTTCGGTGCCGTTTCTAAGATCAGTGCGGAAGGCAGCACCGTCCGCCTGCATGTGTCTTCGAACGCCGAGCTTGTTGGCACACCTCAAGGTGTCACTTTGGCCAACGGTGTTCTGAGCATCTCAAATGTTCTCTCTGCATCAAAGACGGCATCCCGCGATGTCACTGTTACTGCGAAGCCAGCCGAATCCGAAGCCGACGGATCCAGATCCCCAGGGATCGTCCAAGGAAGGTTTCCTCGCGTTTATCAACCAGATCTTCGGCATTGACAAGTCAGCTGATGCTAAGTACACCGCTATCACGTTCTGGTCCTCGATCATCGGTGGCACAATCCTTGGTTTTGTCCTCTCTGCTCTTTTGAAATCCGGGCAGTAGAACTCGCGCAGAAGAACTAAGGCAAAGAGACCAAAAACTTTTATGGCATCGCCGATCACGGCCGCTGCTTGTACGCCCCATGCGCCTGAGGCTCATGGGGCGCATGGGGCGTACGGGGGCGCTTTTACGCTTCTCGGCGCACCGCGCGACGAGCAAACGCCATGCCCAGCAACAGCGCCAATCCGCCGAAGATCAACAACCTAATCAACCATGGCTGATCACCTGTTGCCGGCAATGGCAGGCTCACCGGCATGCGGTAAGCATGCGCCGGATCAGCATCCGTCACATCATTCGGGGACTTCCAGGTACCCACAACCGTTGCGTCATTGCGGTGCAGTTTGTTCACCTCAGGTGAGGCCATCCCTTCAAGTGTGGTCTCAGCCTTATCACCAGGGGCCAGCACCATCTTGCTGTTGGGAACGTTGTTCTCAACGGTGCCGTCGACACGCTTTACGGTGAACACTGCGTGCGACAAGGCCTCATCGATGTACTGGTCCTGCGCACCCTCAATGTGGTCAGTGACCGTGACATCACGCAATGTCGCCTTGCCGGTGTTCTCCACAACAAACTTCACGTCCATCGTGTCTGCATCTGGCGCCAACCACACAGTGGTGAGCTTGTTATTCGCATCCTGGCCGTTAATGAACTTGGTCAGCTTGATCTTCGGATCACCCTGGTTAGCAAACACGAACGTATGCGAGGATTCATTTCTGCTCACCTCGAAGATCGCTGGTGCATCATCCACCACGAAATCCTTCGCCGCAGCAGTCTCACGCACAATCCACGTGCCGTGGCTGAGCTTGTCAAATGTTGCTACACCACCGGACTTACTCGTCTTCTTCGTATGCGCCTTCTCATCCGGATCAGGGCGGTAGCGGACACCGTCGATGACAATGTCGTTTTCCTTTTCAGATCCGTCAGTGACCTTGTTCACCTTCTGTGCGGTGAATTCGGCTTGACCATCAAGCAGTGGCAACCCTGAATTCATATCTGTCTTGGACACCACAATGCGGCCGGTCTCCCGCGCGTTGGGTACATACACCGTGAACATTCCCTTTTCACGGCCTGGTTCAAACTGCATCATCGTCGCCGGAATAAACGTCACCGGCTTCTCAGCGGCGGCGTAGCCCTGAGGGGCCTCGGTTTCTACCAGGACGTAGGACTTATCCGGGTCCAGGTCAACGGTGATTTCAGCCTTACCATCATCACCTGTTTCGATGTGTTGGATGACTGCGCCATCCTTATCACCTTCACGCAGATCAAATGCCGCGCCAGGCAGGTATTTCACAACCTCCCACGCACCATGACGACGAATTGCGGTAGAGCCCGGATGCTTCTTGCTTACCTCCAGGGCAGCACCTTGGTCCGGCAAACCACGCGCAACATAATCAATCTTCGCCACAGTCGGACGAATCCGATAGTTCGTCGCCGAATACGTAAACGTCTTGGCAACCGTACGCTGAACAATAAACTCAGGCGAAACATAATCACCGACGTAGCCAGCAGGATTTTGCTTTTCGACGACACGGTACCGGCCACTTTCCGCAAGTGTGAACGCGGCGACACCGTCGCTACCCGTTGTCACGGTCTCACCGACCTTGATCCATGTGGTTGTCCCATCAGCTTCATCCTTGTGAATGCGCTGAAGCTCGAACTCAGCCCCGGCAAGAGGCTGACTCTTTTGGTCAACCTTGCTCACCGTCACGACTGATTCTTGTGTTGCTGCTCGGTTCGGAACATAGAGCGCGGACTGCACTGGGAATTCCTTGCCATTTTCGTCCAAGAGCTTGCCGTCATTGGAGATTTGGAAGAACATGGTGTCTTTCAGCCAATCAATCTCCTCGTATCTGCTAGGGACATACGTCTCACGCAGTTGGTAAACCGTGTTTGGATGAAGCCCAGTGATGAGGCTTTTCTCCGAGTCGTATGGGCTCACGCTGGAGATGACCTTGCCCGTGCTTTTTTCTACGACTTGGAAAGTGGAACCGCTGAGGAAACTTCCATCCGCCGCTTGGAAAGAACCGAAGGCACGCTTGTTGCCATCCTTATCCACCAGGCGGTCATCGTTGACCAATCGTTTATCAAGACGAATTTGGACCTTGTCATTCACGATGACATTGTCAATAGTTTCTCCTGTGCCCGGAACAGTGAAATCCTTGCCCAGTTTCGTCGTCTGATTCGGGTCAATTGCAATTCCGCCGATATTGGGGACCGGCTGGTAAGGCGCAATTGGTTGGGTCTCCTGCAAGAAGTAGCCCTTTCCAGCCACCACGTTGGTGAAAACCACCCGTCCATTGCCATCAGCAGTTGCCTCATACAGGAGGCGACCATACTTCTTATCGTTTTTGGAAAGGGTGAATTTAGTGCCAGGAAGTGGCATGCCTGCAGAGTTCAGTTTCTTGAACTCAAGGCGGCCATACTCTGGTGCTGGCGGCTTCAACTCATTGAAGAACTCTCCCAACTCAATCACCGCCGGGTTCTTGGCATACCCCTCGCTCAAATCCGTTTCAGTGATAATCCGCTCCTGCGGGCTCACCTGGTACCCATCGGGGGCAGCCACCTCAACAACACGGTGCCCCACTCGCACCGCCACGTTGGGGAATACAACACGCCCGTCTACGCCGGACTTCGCGGTGGCAATAGTGGTTCCCGTTGCGTCTTTAAGCGCGAAGGTAGCACCAGCAAGAGCCTTCTTCGTGTCCTTCTCATATTTCACAAACTCAATGGAGATAGGCCGTGCCTTCAAGAGGTTGGAAACACGGTTACCTTCAAGAAGTTCAGGCTGCGAATTATCTTGATAGAAGAAGGAGTTATAAGCCGCCTTGCCCACAAGATCCTGCGGCGGGTTGCCATAAGCATCCAACCGTTCCGCGTTGGCATTGAACGGGAGGATGAACTCGATTGTTTGTCCGCCCATCAATTCAACATTGGGCTGTTGCTCGATGCGGACTGCCTTAGTGGTCACACTGGGAGTCGGCTCCCACGCCAAACCTGCCAAGACATTCTCAACGTCGTCTTGGCTAGATCCGTCATATACCGGCCACGCATCCCCGTTGTAGTAGGAGATGGTGTACCCCTCCGGCAGAGTTACTTCGCGTGTGGGATCGTAGGTGTTCGCAAAATTGGAGTTACGGCCCTGAGGAATGCCAACGTCACCGACATGCGGGAATACGTCGTAAGCAACAAGGCCGGAACGGGGGCGCTCTGTGCCGTTTGTAAGGCGGAAGCGGTAGTCAATTTTGGCTCCCGGCAACGTGGTTACTGAATTTGTCCACGCACCAACCGTGCCGTCCGCCGCGTGCTCCCTAATCTGTTTGGTGATTTCCATGGCAGCTGCCGGAGTGAATGCTGCTTCCCGCTGTGCTTGGGACCATTTATCGTCGCCAAGCCGCTTGTCAGTAACCGCATTATTAAGCCCCGTGTTCGTTGCCTTGACAAAGACATCGTTTCTCAACCTGTCTTGCCCCAGCAAATTGATCCTGCCCTTAATCCACCCTGCCGTCATCCTTTCTTGAGGCCGGGCTTGGTCAGGAGATGCAGAGGTAGCGCGGAAAATTACAGCGGCCTGACCGCTATCGCGGTAGTTATCCACCACTTCGTAGCGTGCACCTGGCAAACGCGAGAATTCCGCCGTCATCGTGATGTCGTACACATCAAGTCCAGGGGGAAGCAGGTCCACAACCACTATGTCTGTGATCGTCTCCCCAAAACTCTCATTCGGGGTGAAGCCAACCGTGTATTCCAAAAAGTCACCAGTGATGAGGTTGTCAACGGGCTTGCCTTCCGCATTGACTGCCTTTTGGGTCTTGAAAGCCGTGATTTTCTGATCATGAGGCTTCACCGTTTTGCGTGCTGTGACATTGACGGTCGGCACATCTTTTGCCTGCAATGACGCACGGTTTTCAAATACTCGTGCTTTGGATTCATCACCAATAGGCGCATCCGGATCTTTAAGCCGCGTCGACACACTGATTCTGCCCTGCAGGCCTTCCGGAACAGGGTCCTTGACCTCAAACCGGATCTTGGCTGCCTTGAGGACCTTATTGCGCTCGTAGGTGATTGTCCGGTTGTTGGCCGAATCCACAATATCGGATTGGAGCTCTGCGCCCGTATCGTCGAGGACCCGGACAGTCACGGTGCCAAGGTTCACCGGCACGGTGACCGAGTCGTAGTACATCCGCTGATCCAACCCATGATCTGTGAAGACCACACCGCTCATTGCAGAAGGCATCTCATAAACAATTGACCAGGGGAAGACTCCTCCACGCTCACGCGCGTTGTCGTAGAAATAATTGTTTCTGGCGTCGCCGTGGTTACCTGTAGGGATCTTGGCCAAAATCTCACCTGGAGGCGGGACACTACGGCCGAAAAAGTTCCTGTGCGTTGCTGTGGTGGCAAGGTGCCGCTCCGTGTCCGGCTTGCCGGTAGGAGTCATGATCGCCGAGGCGTTGAGAGAGAACTTCTCATTCTCAACTGCCCCTGGGTAGCCCAGGGTCAGTGGCTTGCAGATGTTCGCACGACCGTCACCGTTGTGCCCCGTGTACACGAGCTGCTTACCATCAGAAGACAGCACCCAACCAGGGTTTTTCTCTGGATCAAACTCAGCCAGTCGCCGCGGATTGTCCGGATCATAATTGGCCGACTTCGGGTGAACAAGGTATTCCGGCAGTGGAACAGTGAGCTGGTAGTCGCCGACGTTTCGCTGCAGTCCACTGACACAGATGTTGTAATCCAACGTGTTTTTCACTGGGCGTTGCGGATCATTGTCCGCAACATAGGTCACCGGATTATTCGGGTCATCCTTGTTCACAGCTTGGTCATAATCACTGATTTCACCCGTGGACGTATCCTCTCCCGGCACCGAGATGGTTTCTCGCGGCTGGCTGTAGTAGCCCTGAAAAGACTCAACGTTGCTTTCGGCAATGCCCACGTTGTTCTCATCAGTGATCGTGGCTTGAAGCGGGTAATCGGTGTTCGCCGCTGTCGGCCCCGGGTAGAACTTCAGACGGAATGGGATGGTCAGTGTTTGGCCTGGTGAGAGAGACTTGATGACAAAAGAGACCATCGAGCCCTCTTTTTTAATCGTGCTTCGGTCAATCCCAAGGTTGTACGCTGTGATGTCGAAGTTCTCAACGTCGTAGACCTCGGGATCGAAGTGCACGAACACACGGACATTCCTCAAAGTGTCAGTCGCGTTTCCGGTTCTGTCGACCTTGATGCTGCCCGTCATGTCCTTACCAATGTAGTAAGGGTCCTTGTTGTTCAGATTGAGTGAAATGTTCGTATTGCTGGGCAATTGATCTGCTGGAATCTTCTTGTACACAAGAACAATTTCTTGTTCCGCATCAGGCCCCAAAACTTGGGAAACCGCCGGTGGCGCCTCATACCCGTAAATGCCTGGTGGCTGGTAGTTGAAAAGGGTTCTCGTGCTTGTTTCCCTGACGTCCTCTTTCGGCCCAATCGGGTTACCGCTCTCATCAACGAAACGGACGGTCACCTTCATCGGGTTGATTGTGACCCCGTCGGGCACCTTCAACCCTTCGGGCGTGACACGATCCGGTGTGTACAGGGTGACCGGAAGAGGAAGCTTTGAAAATATCAGCGTGTCCAGAAAATTCTGGGTTAAATTCTCTGAGGGAATCTCAAATGACAGGTCACTCAAACCCGGTACTGCGCTTGGTGCAACATCAAAAGTTCCGCTCCCAAACCGCTTCACTTTGCCCCAAGATTTCGGAAGTGATGTGAGCTCAGTATTTTGGAATATCCCTCCGTCGATGGATTCAACCTCTCCCCATGAATCAGGGATGATCTTCAACGGATTATTGCGGAAGGTGCCATAGCGAAGCTCTTGAATTTTGCCCCATGAAACAGGTAGCCGTTCAATGTTGTTGTCCGCGAAGGCCCAACCGTCAAGGGTCACTATCTCACCCCACGACTCCGGTACCGCCGCGATCCTATTCTTGAAAAAGGCATTGCCACCAATTTTCTTGATGCCTTCCCAGGATGCGGGCAATTCGGTCAAATCATTGTTCTCAAACGTTCGACTTCCAATCTCCATGAGCTGCTCCCACGAATCTGGGATTTTTATTAGTCGGTTGGAAACAAAAATGCCTTCATTCAACTTTTCCAGCTGGCCCCATGACTCCGGGATCTCAGTAATTTGGTTGTACCCGAATGCGTATCTCCCAATTTCTTTCACATTTTCCCAGCTGGGGGGCACATGCGCAATGTCATTTTTATGGAAGGCCGAATCTCCAATTCGGGTGATACCACCCCACGATGCAGGAATTTCCTTGAGCTTGTTATTCCGAAATAGGTTGCTGGGTATCACGGATAACTGGCCCCAGCTATCCGGGATACTTTCAATCTCGTTATTTTCAAACGCCCCACTGCCGAGACTCGTCACCTTGCCCCACGATTTCGGAAGAGCATTGATTTTATTTGTTTGCTCCTTATACCGATCACTCGAGAAAGCTTCGCTTCCAATTCCAGTGACATTCCCCCACGATTCAGGCAGCTCTGTGAGCGCATTTTCCTTGAATGCCCTACTCCCGATCGATCTCACATTGCCCCACGACTGCGGAAGCGATTCGATCTTGTTTCCCATGAACACGGCCCCAGGAAGGACGGTAATCTTTCCCCAGGAGTCAGGCAAACGGGTGAGTTGGTTGTTGCGGAACACATCATAGTCCAGTTGCTCAACATCCCCCCATGACGCGGGAAGTTCCGCAATCTCGGAGTTTGAGAAGGCACCCTGGTAGATCAATTTGACCCCGCCCCAATCATCCGGGAGCTTCGAGAGACTTGTATCCGCAAACGCGAAATTATCGATCCGCCTCACATTTTGCCATCCCCCCTCAATCGATGTGATCGGCGTCTTGTAAAAGGCCCGGTTGCCGATGCCTGTTACGGGCGACCCCTCAGTGGTCACCGGAGGAATCCACAACGTTGTATTCCCCGCAGCCAGCTTTGCCTTACCACTCTCACTAAAACCTGTTACATGGCCGTCTTTGGTGTAAACAAAGTCCTTGACCTGCCAGCCTCCACCGAATTCATACTCGCCCCAGTCTGCTCCAACGAAGACGGGCACGGTCTCTACAGTCTCATTCCCCTCATCATCAACAACGGAAAACACTGCTTCATATAGCCCAGTGGTTTTGGTATCAATTGCGCTTCCGTCTACCTGGATCTTGTTGGTGATGTCCTTCCCATCATGGCTGCGCGCCGATACTCCCCGCTTGAGGCGCTCCGAGGTCACTTCTTCCCCGTTGTTCAGCCTGATCCCATCTTTCGGGAAGGTGAACACTGGCTTGTTATCCACCTTTGTGTACTTCGCCTCAATGACGTAGCCATCCTTATCCGGCGTGAACGTGATCGACTCGGTGTCGAGTTTGTATCCGGATACCTGGCGTGGTGTGTGAGTGGCTTCCTTTCCGCGCTGGAACTTCGGTCCTGGCGCAGCCAGATCGTCACCCAACGTTTCATCAGGCAGAATCTGCGCACCTTTGTCATCGATGTAACGGACAATCACCTTCACAGGGTCAACTATCTGCCCGAAGCCTGACTCATACTCAGCCGTTTTAATCGAGCTATCAAGCTGAGCACCTTCCGGGGTGGTCAGCTTCACCCACGCATTGTTCTCCTTGAACACACCGCTGCCCAAGGACGTATTCTCCCCCAGCTTCGCCTCACGCAGATCGTTGGTGGAAAGGGCATCATCCCCAACTTTGCCCACCTTGTTCAGGTCAACGGTGCCTTTCAAACGGTTGTTAATAAAGGCGCGCTCCGCCAAATCAACAGTTTCACCTGCCGGAGGATTCAGCTTTAGCGACGCGATTTCGTTATCACGAAAAGCATCCTTAGCCACCACAGTCGTGCCAGAAAGCTTAAGGTCCTTGATCTTGTTCTGGGCAAAAGCGTTCTCACCAATCTCCTTGGCGGGAACCTTCAACTCACCGCTGATCTCATTGCCCTGAAACGCGGCATCACCAATCACATCCAGCTCGAGCCCATCGGCGAACTCAAGTGTCTTCACACCCGCATTCCGGAAGGCACGTGGACCAATGCCAACCACCTTCTTGCCATCAATCTCGGCCGGAATCGTCAACGCACCACCAACGAGCGTCACCCCACCAAGACCAGTGATGGTCACACCACCCGCTGCCTCCTCAACCGCAAACCCGTTACCTGCTGCCGGTGCGCGCAACGGCGCCACAGGAGCAGGGGCCGCAGGCATAACAGGAGCCGGCGCTGCAGGCTCATCCGGTGAAGACGCTGGAGACTCAGCGGAAGCACTCGGGGCGGACGATGCCGGGGAGACGTCGATAAGCGAAGCTCCCGCACCGTCTTCAGCCTGACTGGGCACACTCGCCCCACTCACCAAAATCACACTTGCCGCAGTAACAGCAGCGATACGCTTGGCACGATTAAAGAGTTTCATGAGAGTTGTCCTCGTCCGAAGTGCGTCGACGCTGCTTCAACCCGGAATAAATAATCCAGGCAAGCAGCACCATGAGTAGTACAAAAATGGTGGCCACAATGGTCATCCATGTCTGCCACGGTCCGACCGCATTCCCCACATCAAGGTCCCGCTGGGGTTCAGCGTCGAGTGGAATACGATGCGCCTCAACGATGAGGCGGTGGAAGTTGAGACCGTAAGGTGTGCAGGTGATGAGGAAGATGCGATCCTCCTCAGTGTCACCGACCTGCGGGATGGCATCGATCGTGTCGGGTGCAACAACCTTGGTGCCCACCACGCGGTACCGCATGATGTCCCCAAGCGTGCTAATGAACACGTCATCGCCCTTTTTAATGTTGATCAGGTTGTCAAACATCGAGGCCGTGGCCAGGCCCGTGTGCGCGGTGATCGTCGTGTTTGTACCGGGTCCACCCACCGGCAATGTTGTTCCGAACAGGTGCCCGGCTCCACGGTTGAGTGCCTCTGGCCCTGAGCCCTTGTACACCGGCAGGCGAATATCCACATCCGGGATGATCACCTCGGAGAAAGCATCTGTCGACGTGAAGTTCGGCTTCCCCACCTCAAGGTAGGCAAGGTATTCAGGTGTCGGCTGGAAGTCCATTTCCTCCGGAATACCTGGCTGGACGGGGTTGCGCCGCAATGATTCGTTGTATTGCTGGAGCTCCCCCAACAGGAGGTCTCGCCGATGTGATTCCATCTGTGTGACCTCAACGGTCATTTGATCCGCCACGCGGGATGATGCCGCATTGTTGTGCAGCGTTGACACCACCGGGTACAAAATAGCCGCGATGCCGACAAGGAGCAGGACAACGGCAGCCTTGGTGGAAAAGCGAACGGATTTCTTGTCCGCTTTCGCTTTTCGACGCCCCGCGTCGACACCTATCACCGTCGTTGTCACTCGTGTGTCCTTGCCTGCTTTTAAGCGTTGGTGCGACGGTTGTTGCGGTACAGCACACCCAACGCAGCCAGGACCGCTGCCACACCGCCGAGCACCAGCCACCAGCGGCCCCACTCACCCGTCGACGGAAGCTTGAAGGTGGAGGTGGTGGTGGGAACGTTCTCAACGCGCTGAACCAAAGTGAACGGCAGGTTTTCCTCACCGATCTTGGTTTCCGGGGTGTTCGTGTTCACCGGGGTCAGGATCGGCTGCGGGAGGAGTTCGTAACCCTCAGGTGCCTTGGTCTCAAGCAGGCAATAATCGAAGGAGTCAGCCTGCCCCTTGCCGTCAAACCAGTCCTCGAGCTGGATACCAGTAATGGTGATCTTGCCCTCAGCATCGGTTTCCCACTCAGACTTGCCACCGACAGTCTGCTTTGACTTTTCAATCAACGTGCCTGGCTGGCCAGCAGCGTTCGCATTGGTGCACTTGTGCAGCTCAAACTTCGCGCCAGCAAGGTTGGTCTCCTTATCGCCTTCCTTGGCAAACTTGGTCACATCGATGCGACCGTACTTGGACTCAACCTCCGACTTCGGCGTTTTCACCGTGGGCTGGCCGCTATTACCAGTCTCAACTTCCACACCGTTTTTGACGGTGCCTGGTTTGAGGTCTGCTTTGAGTGTGCCGTCGATAGTGGCAACAACCTGCACGTTGGTCTTCTCGCCAACGTTGTGGCGAAGTTTCAGCAGGCCAGCATCGGTCAGCTTGATAGTAAAGGTATTGCTTTCCGGATTCGTCACCTCGAAGTCCGCCGCCTCGAGGTCAGCGAGCTTAGTGTCTCCCTCATTGATCTGCACCTTCACGGTTGAGGTGTCCGGAGTCCACTTGTCACTGTCATAGGTATCAATCAGCTCGTACCTGTCAAAGTACTTATTGTCTTGGGACACGGTATTCGGAACCGGGGGGACACCGCCTTTGAGCGTGTAGCTGATCGTCTGTCCAGCCTGACGGATATCCTCGTTCTGATCACCCTGGCGGTCGTCCACTTCCTTCGTGGACTTCACTTCTTGGTTCTTTGGGTAGACGTGAACGTCTTTGTTCCAGGCAGTGCCACCCTCGTTGGTGAAGGGAAGTGCTGTGATGAACGGCGCTGCAGGGGTGTAGGTGCCGGCTGGATCGGGGTTCGATTTAGCCAGGTTCTCCTTGATCACATACACACCGATGGGCAGTTCGTCTGTGGCTACGCCACCATCACCAGTGGTAATGGTCTTCACATAGTTCGCCTCGGAGGCGTACTCATTCGCCTTCGTCGGGTCCAGCTCGCTGTATTTTTGCCAGCCTTCAATGGTGGACAAGTCGATGTCAGCGCCGCCTTCTTTCACCCTGTAAATATCAAAGGCGATGCCTTTCAACGGGGTGCCGGCGACATCCTGCTGGACACCGTACTGGTTCGTCCCAACAAAGCCGCCCTTGAGCTTGTGAATCGTCAGCTTCGCAGTCTCAGTCTTGCTGAGCTGGCTCACCAAACCAGAGTTGACAGCGCCAGCCCCATCCTGCGCTACCGCGAATGGCGTGAAGCTCAGGGAAGACAGTGCGAACAGGCCAGCGGTGGCGATGGCTAAGCCCTTCCGGGTGATTGTGGTCGTGTGAACGCTCATGGGCGACTCCTTAATCAGTGCCATGGAAACAAAATAAGTTGCCCTAACGCCTACGCAAGAGGGCAATGGATAACCGCACCCCTCCACGCACCCAGGAAAAACCCAAGGTTCCGAAAGGGAAGCCACAGGGAAACTTACCGCGTATAGGGTTTCCAAAGCAACTTATATCTATTTTCTTTAGTCTCCACAGCGCTGAAGCCACTGCACTGATGCATTAACGACGAAAACCCGGCCCTCTCCCCCACTGGTATGGGAGAAAAGACCGGGTTATTGGTTCGGCGCGGAGTTCGCCGCTAGTGCCTAGCTCTTAGTACTGCTCGAAGCCATACTCATCCAGCGGCACGGATGCGCCGGTGAACTCGCCGTAGCCTTCGTCGCCGTAGATCGAATCGCCGAAGGTCGGGATCGAGTAAGCGGCGGAACGTGCGGCTTCCGTCGGCTTGACGGAGATATTGCGGTAGCGGGAAATACCCGTACCAGCCGGGATGAGCTTACCGATGATCACGTTCTCCTTCAGACCAATGAGCTTGTCAGAGCGCTTGTTGATAGCGGCATCCGTCAGCACACGCGTCGTCTCCTGGAAGGAAGCGGCAGACAGCCAAGATTCGGTGGCCAGGGAGGCCTTGGTAATACCCATGATCTCCGAGCGCAGCTCTGCCGGCTCGCCACCCTCGGCCACAGCCTGACCGTTGATCTGGCGTGCCTCAGACAGATCCACGAGAGTGCCCGGGAGGAACTCCGTGGAGCCCGCGTCGATAACGGTGCCGCGACGCAGCATCTGACGGATGATGATCTCGATGTGCTTGTCGTGAATGGACACACCCTGGGTGCGGTACACGGCCTGCACTTCGTCGATAAGGTGCTTCTCCACACCGCGACGTCCGAGGATCTCCAGCACGTCATGCGGATCAGCAGCACCGCGCAGCAGGCGGTCACCGACCTGGACCTTGTCGCCATCCTTAAGGGAGCGCTCGATCATGGCGTCCGGGTTGGACTCCATCGGGCGACGCACCTGAGCCAAGCCCTGGCGCTTGGACAGCTTCTCGTAGATCACATCATCGGAGCCATCCTCCGGGTGAATGGTCAACGTCCAGAAATTGCCCTCATCCTCCAGCGAAATCTCACCGGCGACGGACGCAATCGGGGCGCGGTTCTTCGGCACACGTGCCTCAAACAGCTCCTGAACACGCGGCAAACCACCGGTAATGTCACCACCGACACCACCCTGGTGGAACGTACGCATGGTCAGCTGAGTACCCGGCTCACCAATGGACTGGGCAGCGACGATACCTACAGCTTCACCAATGTCCACCAGCTTGCCGGTGGCCATGGACTTGCCGTAGCACTTCGCGCACACACCCGTCGGGGTCTGGCAGGTCAGCACGGAGCGGACCTTGATCTCGGTTATGCCGGCTTCCACGAGTGCGTCAATACGCTCCTCAGTGAGGTCCTCACCAGCAGCGACGACTACATTTCCGTTCGCGTCAGCAGCATCAGATGCCAGCACGCGACCGGACACGGAGGTCTCAATGAGGTCGTGCCGGACAAACTTCTTGTCCTTGTCCGTTCCTGTCGCTTCTGCGACAGGAACCTTGACGCCCTGGTGGGTGCCACAGTCCTCTTCGCGGACGATGACATCCTGCGCCACGTCAACGAGACGACGGGTGAGGTAGCCGGAGTCAGCGGTACGCAGAGCCGTATCGGCCAGGCCCTTACGGGAACCGTGGGAGTTGTTGAAGTACTCCATCACGGACAGGCCTTCACGGAAGGAGGTCTTGATCGGGCGGGTGATGTACTCACCACGGGAGTTCACAACCATGCCCTTCATGCCGGCCAGTGTCCAGATCTGGCGCATGTTACCGGCAGCACCGGACTTCACGATCATCGGGATCGGGTTATCATCCGGGTAGAGGTCCTCCACAGCCTGACCCACCTTGTTGGTGGCGTCCTGCCACAGCTCCACCAGACGGTCGTAACGGTTCTCCTCGGTCAGAGCACCTTTCTCCCAGAACTTACGCTCAATGGTCGCGGCCTCGCGCTCGTACTCTTCCAGGATCTCTTCCTTGTTCGGAAGAACCAGAACGTCAGACATGGCAATGGTGATGCCGGAGCGGGTAGCCCAGTAGAAGCCGGCGTCCTTCAGCTTGTCCATCGTCTGAGCGACGGTGATCATCGGGTACTTCTCCACCATCGACTGGATGATGTCGCCGAGCAGCACCTTGCCAGCACCGCCACCCTTACGCACCATGGCGCCTTCCTGGTACGGGAAGTTGAACGGCAGCATCTCGTTGAACATGATGCGGCCAAGGGTAGTGTCAGCCGTCCAGGCCTGCCCCTTCTCCCAACCATCGGGGAACTGCTCAGCCTCAATCTCCACCGTCGGGCGGAGGTGGCTGATGCGTACCTTGATCGGTGCCTGCAGGCCAAGAACTCCACGGTCGTAGGCCATGATGGCCTCGCGGTGGTCAGTGTAAGTTCCACGTGCCGGCCCGTTTTCGTCGGCAGGAGCGTAAGCGCCCTCGCCGCCGATCTCGTGCTCGCCCTTTTCCATGGTGAGGAAGTACAGGCCCGTCACCATGTCCAGGCGCGGCATAGCCAGTGGCTTACCGGATGCTGGGGACAGGATGTTGTTGGAGGACAGCATGAGAATGCGGGCCTCTGCTTGAGCCTCAGCGGACAGCGGCAGGTGAACAGCCATCTGGTCACCGTCGAAGTCAGCGTTGAACGCCTCACATGCCAGCGGGTGCAGCTGGATAGCCTTACCCTCAACCAGCACCGGCTCGAAGGCCTGAATACCCAGGCGGTGCAGCGTCGGTGCGCGGTTGAGCAGCACCGGGTGCTCAGCAATTGCCTCTTCGAGGACGTCCCACACCTCAGGGCGCTGGCGCTCCACCATGCGCTTCGCGGACTTGATGTTCTGCGCGTAGTCATTGTCCACCAGGCGCTTCATCACAAACGGCTTGAACAGCTCAAGTGCCATCAGCTTCGGCAGACCACACTCGTGCATCTTCAGCTGCGGGCCGACGATAATCACGGAACGACCGGAGTAGTCCACGCGCTTACCCAGCAAGTTCTGACGGAAGCGACCCTGCTTGCCCTTCAGCAAGTCAGACAAGGACTTCAGCGGGCGGTTACCCGGACCAGTGACCGGGCGGCCACGACGGCCATTGTCAAACAGCGCGTCAACGGATTCCTGCAGCATGCGCTTCTCGTTGTTCACGATGATCTCTGGTGCACCCAGATCGATCATGCGCTTCAAACGGTTGTTGCGGTTGATCACGCGACGGTACAGGTCATTCAGGTCAGAGGTGGCAAAGCGGCCACCGTCGAGCTGAACCATCGGGCGCAGCTCCGGCGGAATCACCGGGATAGCGTCCAGAATCATGCCAGCCGGATCATTGCCGGAACGTTGGAAAGCAGCGACAACCTTCAGGCGCTTTAGAGCACGGACCTTCTTCTGGCCCTTGCCTTCAGCGATGATGGTGCGCAGTTCCTCAGACTCAGCATCCAGGTCGAAGTTACGGATGAGGGTCTGGATCGCCTCAGCACCCATGCCGCCGGTGAAGTAATCCTCGTAGCGGTCAACGAGCTCCTCATACAGGTTCTCATCAATAATCATCTGCTTCGGAGCGAGCTTGATGAAGGTGTTCCAGATCTCATCCAGGCGCTCGACTTCGCGCTCGCCAGCCTCGCGCATGTGCTGCATTTCCTTATCAGCAGCGTTCTGTACCTTCTTGCGGGCAGACGCATTGGCGCCCTCCGCCTCCAGCGCAGCGAGGTCTTCCTCGAGCTTCTGGGCACGATCAGCAATATCAGCCTCGGTGTCCTGCTCGACTTCCTTCTTCTCCAGGATCATCTCAGCCTCGAGAGTGGACATGTCATTATGACGTGCCTCCTCATCGACAGAGGTGATGATGTTGGCGGCGAAGTAAATGATGCGCTCAAGATCCTTCGGAGCCAGATCCAGCAGGTAGCCCAGGCGGGAGGGCACACCCTTGAAGTACCAGATGTGCGTGACCGGAGCAGCCAGCTCAATGTGGCCCATGCGCTCACGGCGCACCTTGGACTTGGTCACCTCAACACCACAGCGTTCACAAATAATGCCCTTGTAGCGGACACGCTTGTACTTACCGCAGGAGCACTCCCAGTCACGGGTGGGGCCGAAGATGCGCTCACAGAAGAGGCCATCCTTCTCCGGCTTCAGCGTGCGGTAGTTAATTGTCTCCGGCTTCTTCACCTCGCCGTGGGACCAGCGGCGGATGTCATCAGCAGTGGCCAGGCCGATGCGGAGCTCATCGAAGAGGTTTACGTCAAACACGTAAAAGTTCCTTTTCAGTAGTTTTTATGAGTTCTAGTTGCTTTGAGGTGTTCGTCGATAAGCCATTTCGCTTATCGACGTCTCACCTACGCCGTATCAGCCGCAGACCCCTCATCACGGGACAGGTTGATACCTAGGGAAGATCCGGCCTGGTCATACTCATCATCGTCGCCGGACAGCTCCATCGGCGTGCCATCCGTGGACAGAACCTCCACGTTCAAGCACAGCGACTGAAGCTCCTTGAGCAACACCTTGAAGGACTCCGGAATACCCGGATCTGGGATGTTGTCACCCTTCACGATGGCCTCGTACACCTTCACACGACCCACCACGTCATCCGACTTAATGGTCAGAAGCTCCTGCAGGGTGTAGGCCGCACCGTATGCCTGCATTGCCCACACCTCCATCTCGCCGAAGCGCTGGCCACCGAACTGGGCCTTACCGCCCAGCGGCTGCTGCGTAATCATGGAGTACGGACCAGTGGAACGCGCGTGAATCTTCTCATCCACGAGGTGGTGCAGCTTGAGCATGTACATGTAGCCGACGGAAATCGGGTACTTGAACGGCTCGCCCGAGCGTCCGTCGAAAAGCACAGTCTTGCCATCCGCATCCACCATCACATCACCGTCACGGTTCGGCTTAGTGTTAGCCAGCAGACCAGCAATCTCGTCGTTCGTCGCACCATCGAATACCGGGGTAGCGGTCAGCGACTCAGCCGGCACGTCATAAAGGTGCTCCGGCAGGGTCTCCAGTAGCTTCGCGTTCTTCGGATCGTCCGGGTTCACAGTCCAACCAGCCTTAGCCAGCCAGCCCAGGTGGACCTCAAGGACCTGACCAATGTTCATACGACGCGGCACACCGTGGGTGTTCAAAATAATGTCTACCGGGGTGCCGTCAGCCATGAACGGCATGTCTTCCTGCGGCAGGATCTTGCCCACAACACCCTTGTTGCCGTGGCGGCCGGCCATCTTATCGCCGTCTTGGATCTTGCGCTTCTGAGCAACGTAGACACGAATCATCTCGTTGACGCCCGGGCTCAAATCATCATCGTCCTCGCGGGAGAAGCGCCGAACCGCGATGACCTTACCGGTCTCACCGTGCGGAACCTTCAGGGAAGTATCGCGCACCTCACGCGCCTTCTCACCAAAGATGGCGCGCAGCAGGCGCTCCTCCGGAGTCAGCTCGGTCTCACCCTTCGGGGTGACCTTACCCACGAGGATGTCACCGTCGCGGACATCTGCACCGATGCGGATGATGCCTCGCTCGTCCAGGTCCTTCAACACATCCTCGGACACGTTCGGGATCTCACGCGTGATCTCCTCAGCACCCAGCTTGGTGTCACGAGCATCAATCTCATGCTCCTCAATGTGCACGGAAGTCAGGATGTCCTGCTCCACAACACGCTGGTTCAGAATGATGGCGTCCTCGTAGTTGTGGCCCTCCCACGGCATGAATGCCACGAGCAGGTTCGTACCCAGCGCCATCTCACCGTTCTTGGTGCCCGGGCCATCAGCGATAACCTGGCCAGCCTCAACACGGTCACCCGCAGACACAATCGGAGTCTGGTTGTAGCAGGTGCCCTGGTTGGTGCGCTCGAAAGTGCGCAGCAGGTAGGACTCACGGTGACCATCATCTTCGTAGATAGTGATCACGTCACCGGAGACATCTTCGACGACGCCGGCGTTCTTAGCGATGACAATGTCACCTGCGTCATACGCCGCACGCAGCTCCGTACCAGTGGCCACGTATGCAGCATCCGAACGCAGCAGCGGCACAGCCTGCTTCTGCATGTTCGCACCCATGAGCGCGCGGTTCGCGTCATCGTGCTCGAGGAACGGAATCATCGCCGTTGCCACAGACACCATCTGACGCGGGGAAATATCAATGTAATCAACGCTCTTGGCGCCAACAACACCGATATCGCCGTCCTTCAGACGGACCTCAATACGCTCTTCCGTGATGTTGCCGTTCTTATCGCGGGCAGTAGCAGCCTCAGCAACTGCGTAACGGTCTTCCTCATCAGCGGTGAGGTAATCAATCTGGTCCGTGACCTTACCGTCAACGACCTTCTGGTACGGCGTCTCAATGAAACCAAACGGATTCACACGAGCGTAAGAAGACAGAGCACCAATCAGACCAATGTTCGGGCCTTCCGGAGTCTCAATCGGGCACATACGGCCGTAGTGGGACGGGTGCACATCTCGCACCTCAATGCCTGCGCGCTCACGGCTCAAACCGCCCGGGCCAAGAGCCGACAGACGACGCTTGTGGGTCAGGCCAGACAGAGAGTTGTTCTGGTCCATGAACTGAGACAGCTGCGAAGTACCAAAGAACTCACGGATCGCCGCGGACACCGGGCGCACGTTAATCAGGGAGGTCGGAGTGATGGACTCCGCATCCTGGGTGGTCATGCGCTCACGAACCACGCGCTCCATACGGGACAGACCAACACGCACCTGGTTCTGCACCAGCTCACCCACGGTACGCAGACGACGGTTACCAAAGTGGTCAATGTCATCAGTATTGATCGGGATGACCACGCCCTCTGGGGAGGTCATCTCACGCTCACCAGCGTGCAGGCGCACGAGGTACTCCAGCGTGGTAGCAATGTCCTCTTCCGTCAGTGTCAGTTCACCATCGTGGTCACCGCCCAGACCGAGCTTGCGGTTGACCTTGTAACGGCCTACTCGCGCGAGGTCGTAGCGCTTCGGCTGGAAGAATGCGTTCTCCAGCAGAGCCTGCGCCAGATCACGCGTCGGCTGCTCACCCGGACGCTGCTTGCGGTAAATCTCCAGCAGAGCCTCATCGGTATTAGCAACACCATCATTTTCCAGCGTGGACATCATGATCTCGGAGAAGCCAAAGCGCTCCTTGATCTGAGCCTCAGTCCAGCCCAGTGCCTTCAGCAACACAGTCACCGGCTGACGGCGTTTACGGTCAATACGCACACCAACCGTGTCACGCTTATCCACGTCAAATTCCAGCCACGCACCACGCGACGGAATCACCTTCACGGCGTGCAGCGGACGCTCCGTAGACTTATCGATGGTCTCATCGAAATACACACCCGGGGAACGCACCAGCTGGGAGACGATAACGCGCTCCGTGCCGTTAACAATGAACGTGCCCTTGTCCGTCATCAACGGGAAATCACCGATGAAGACAGTCTGAGACTTAATCTCCTGGGTGTCATTGTTAATAAACTCCGCCGTCACATACAGCGGCGCGGAGTAGTTAATGTCCTTGTCCTTGCACTCGTCGATCGTGTACTTCACGTCTTCGAAGCGCGGCTCAGACAGAGACAAGCTCATGTTGCCGGAGTAATCCTGGATCGGGGAGAGCTCCTCGAGGATGTCCTCGAGCCCCGACGTAATGCGGGCATCATCCCCGCGCTCGGCAGCCTGGCGCTCACGCCATTCCGACGTGCCGACGAGCCAGGCGAAGGATTCAAGTTGAACATCAAGGAGTCCGGGCAGAGCAATAGGCTCGTCGATCTTAGCGAACGAGTAACGCTCCGGAGCTCCGGGAATAGTGGCCACCGATTTGGTCTGGCGGGAGACTGCCAAGATGGGTCCTTCCAGCACCTCACGCGGGTCTTACATACGGCGCTATATGCAAGCATTCCCGCTGGATAATTAGCATTTCTTTGATAGTGGAATTCCCGTCCCCTAGAAAGCACAAAACCACCTTGTCAAACCGACTTTTTCTGTCGTTGTACCAAGGTTTACTTTTGGGCACCGGTGACGGCTTCCAGCGCAAGGAGACAGCTTATACCCCCAGTAGCCGTTTGTAAAGCGCTTAACCGGACCGCAACAATCCGTTATCGTTCCGTCACTTTCGCGTGGGACCTTACCACCCAATCCCGAATGCGCCACAACCCCTCGGCGTGTTACGCATCCAGTTTCCGGTCTGACTTCCGGTGGCCGCCCCTTGGGCGGCCACCACCCGGCCGGAACGCCCCCACCAATCCGAGAAGAACCAGCGCCCCACCAACACCAAGAACCACCCACGTCACGGTCTGGGAGATCGCCTGCGTCACATCCGTCAGTTGCTCCGCCAGGCCCACCTGCTGGGCTTCATCCATCACTGCGTCGTAGGATACGACATCCTGGACTCGGTTCCCCTCACGGTCGACATAGTAGTCAGACACCCGCTCCGTCATCCCCACGACCAACCCAGTGACCTGGTCCACCGTGAACGTCCGCGATGCCTCATGGTGTAGGAACGCCTGGCCCCCACCCTGCTCCGGCGATGTCGTGATCGTGTTCGTCATAGCGGCATACAACGTGGCCACATTCACCGGCGCCACCTCCTGCGTGAAGGTATAAACTTTTCGCTCACCAATCTCGCCTTCCCCCGTAAAGGTCGCCGGAACCGCCTTGCGCAGAGTCGGCTCAAAGACCTCATAGTCCTGCTGCTGCACATCCGACGGGAATTTCAACCACACCCCCTCAACCGGCACAACTTCCTCCGGCATCACCATCACCGTGCTCAACTTTGCCGGCGCCACAAACTCCCCCGTTTTACGGTCCATCTCCAACGACCATGTCTCCGCCGATATCAGATTCTCCAAATCATCGGCCTTGTCCTCCCGCCGCACCGTGTCCCCAATACGCAGCGCCGCTACCTCATCTGTCGCCGGATTCTGCACCGTCATATGCAACTGGCGCGTCACCGCCGTGGTGTCCTCCCCGACCTGCGCCGCAGGGTCCTTCAATGTCCACGTAGTCTTGTCCAAGTTCAACGGGAACCGCGCATCACCATTCAAAAACGCCGGCGCCACCAACCCCGCCGCAACCAACGCCAAACCCAGACCAACGAGGAAAGCAGAAAGAATACGGGACTTTGGAAGCATGCCAGCGAGTTTACGGGTTAAACATTCAGAAGCGTTAAGGGTGGTTGCTGCGGACTGTTCTCTGCTCACTCATCCGCGCCGCCGCTGCCGCCGGGCTCTGCTCCACCCAGTTCTTCGCACCGCCTTACTTGGTGCGGCGGGTCTTACCATGAGCGTGAGCCCGTCAAAGTCCGTCGGCACCCAGTCATGGCGGTGCGTCCGAAACTCCATTCCTTGCTCATTATTGGCGGAATACACCATGAGCGCACGTCCATCGCGGACCAGCTCGGTTGTCCTATCCCACAGCAAATCGCGCACGCGTGCCGATGGCGCGCCGACGAACGTGCCAGGTGCGAGCTCCGTCAGCCACTTGGTTAGGTCCCCGCGCAAACCGGCAGGGCACGCCGTTACTACTAGAACAATCACGTGAGTGTCTCGTGTTCTGCCCAGTTCACACCCGATGCAATAACTTCGAGCTCGCTCCACAACAGCAGCTCAGCATCACTGAAGGGCTCCTCCTCGGGCACGTCCATCACGTATTTCAGGTCGCGCACCATGCGCTGCATGAGTCGCTTTTGGACGACCGCGTCCCTCACCATTCTCCGCACGGTTACCGAGGGCAACCCTTCCCCACTGGCAACGGCATCGAACGCCGCAGGAATCGCAATTTCTGCCTTATACAGGTCAGCAATGTCATAGACGAAAGAGCGATCAGTGCCGGTGTGAATAACACCAAGCGCAGGAATGAATCCCATGCCAGCTATAACGGCATGAGCGATGCCATAAAGAGCTGCACTCGCCGCGGTTAACGCTTGGTTGATCGGGGTAGAGGAATCAAAGTCATTCGGGTCATAACTCCTGCGGTGCCAATACACCCCTGTGCGTGCTGCCTCAGCGGCATACACCTTCTTCATGCGAGCGCCTTCCCTACCCCTGAGCTTTGCCATGGACAGCCCAGTGAGATCCTCGCCGGGGAACCGTAAGCTGTACATCCGTTTTGCGCAGTCCAGCCTTTTTCTTTGGTGTGATACGACTGCAGCTTGAAGCTCCGCCATGCGGGAGGATTTCGCAGGGGGTCGGCCACTGGCGTAGTACCGGACGCCCCGCTCCCCCACCCAGACAGTTGACGTCCCGGCGTCGCCGAGCAGCGCCATCGCCGCATAGGTGATGCGGGTTCCCGGTCCGAGGAGGAGCACCGCCAGTTGAGTAGCAGGCACATGCGCCACTCCCCGCTGATCGGTGATTGTGAGCGCATTGCCGTCACGGTTGATCGTCGCACGCTCAACATAAAGGAATGAGACTCGATCACCCATCTGCGCTAAGGCATGCCGGGTGATCGGGAGTTCCTGCGGTGTCGCCACTTTATTTCACCGGCGCCAACGTCAGTAAGCCACAGCCATAAGCACGGGCACGCCCGATACCATCAGTCAACGCGCGCCGCAGCGCCTCCGCATCGGTGATCTCAAGCGTGCCGGAAAAACGTGCTTTCGCGATGCGCACCTTATTGCGGGAACTACGTGTCTCTTTTCCTTTTCCAAACACATCCGTCCACCGCTCCGTCACCATTGGAATGTCACTAATGGCCCAACGAGAGCGCTCTTCATCAGAACATTCATCTTCAATTTGCGGGGCAAGCGCAAAACCATGTCGCCCTGCCTGTTTGTACAACCAGCCAAGTTGATGTCGGACTGAAACATGCGCCTTAACTTTTCCGCGCTTCCCATTTGGTTCCGAATACGTGGGATTCCCGACGATCTCGAAATGCCAGCGCTGCCCCTTCATCAGGGAATTTAAGAAACGGTCATAGTCGGCGCTCTGCGCTGGGCGGCTATCCCAACCTGCTTGTTCCACGATGAGAGCACCCGTGGGCTTCTCCGGCCCAACGATGTACAACACAGATTCGTGGTCTTGGGGGTCTACGCGCCACAACACCCGTCCGTCATTATCTGCAATGTCCGGCGGGAACGACGCCCGCACAGCAGCGTGCATAGCTTGGGGATTCGTGAGGAGCTTCCGCCCATTTCTCCGCGCTGGGTTGATTGAGATTCGTGTCAGCGTGCTCATGCCTGCACCACCGTTTCAAAATAGATATCCCGGGGTGATGTGTGTTCCTTCCCCTCAGGGTTGTGCATCTCCACGTCATCGCATCGGATGACATCACGCCACCCGTAACGGCGGTGTTGCGGGTCAAAGGACAACGGAACATCCTGGCGGGGCACGCCACCTTGCTCGGAAGGCAATGCGTCCCGGTAGAGAGCCAATGAAACATCCTTGGGCGACTGCTTCTTGTGTTGAGCAGTGGCGTACCAGGTGTCATGTTCCCGAAGTGCCTGCTCCCCAAAAGTGTCAACGATCCCAACAACAAGACTCGGATGCACCGGACACGAACGACGCCCCATGAACAGTGGAAATGCTGGGGACTTCAGTGCGCCCGCGATGTTTTCCAACAGAGCTCGATCATCTGATTCCACAGCGACCAGGAATGCAGCGTCCGAAAGAAAATACCGCGTGACAAGTTGTGCTGGATCATTTGGCTTTGTCTGCCATGGCTGAGCTGTCTGATAGTCCCGCAGGAGACTTCCTGATTGGTCAACACGGACCGCCATCTTCAAAGCCGCAAGATCTTCAATCTCATCTGTACGATGTCGACCTTGCGCCGCAGCAATGAGACCGACTATTCCGGACTTTGTCGGGGTCGTCGCAGTTGCTCGGGTTTTAAACCGGGACTCATCACCCCAAGACTGCATCGGTCCCTTTAAAAGGAGCAACAGTGAGTGAGACACTAGTTATCACCCGCAAGGCTCTTCAGCTCACCAGCAACGCGATCAGTGAGTTCTGCCAATGTTGTCTTCTCAGCAAGACCCTCAAAAGGCTCCGCAAGGTCACCGAGACCAAGCACAAAGGCTGCTTGTGGCTTGAAGCCGTAGACCTCCTGCACGTCGCGCGCTTCCTGTGCGAGGCGTGCCGCTGCAACAGAGCGACGAGACTTTGCTTCATCCTTGGCACCCGACTCGTAACCCCCACGTGCATCTTCGAGCACCGGAGTTTCAAATGCGTTGACCAAGGACACTGGGCGCGTGTCTCGAATGGCTACGTACACCAGCTCAGGCAACGTCTGGTTCGCAAAGGTGTTGATCTTGCCAGTAGGCATCGAAGCAATGAAGGCCTCAATGAATTGCGTTGCAGCCTGACCTGCCACCTCGGCGGAACCCAGGTTCTCCTTCAATCCGTCCAGGTCGACGGTTGCATACCGGTAGAGAGTGGAAGACATCATCTGAACAGTGCCGATCATTCCAGCGCCTGTCTCTTCGCCTTCTTCAGCGAGGTCGTCGACCGCCGTGAAGTAGTCAAAGTCCGGGGTGGAGTTGTGAATGCCGATGGCGTGAGCGACCTGGACGGCAGCATCGACGTTGTACGCCGCGTCATCAGCAATCATGCGGCCAAACATCGCCATGTCGACTGAGTGCTTCGTGTCCAGAATGTCCTTGGCTTCGTTCTTAGTCAGCTTCTCATCGCCGCGTGCGAGAAGCTCCTCAACTGCGCGATCGATCTGCTGCTGGCTGAGGAAGATGAGGTAGGTAGTGCGAGGGTATGGGTTGTGTGCCGGAGTATCTTCGTCGACTTTCTTCGGCTTCTTTTCTACTTCGGTTTTAATTCCTGCAGCCTTGAACAGCTTCTCGCTCCGCGCAATGGCCTCAGATTGCTCAAGCCCCTTAGCCTCAAGTAGCTTTGCAATCTTTTCTGGCAGGCGCTTCGAACGGTCACCAATCTGTTCGCTATCAAACTCGTGCTCGAAGTAGCGGCGGATCGCCCGCTTCCACGATTGTGAGGAAACACGCTGACGCGGGACACCACCGAAGACTGCGGTCTTAGGCGCACCGGTGTCATCGCGGTTGATCAGAGACGGCGGGATGGTCTGGAGTGCGTGGATATCAATGATGAGGGACATGAGTGTTGCCTTTCTAATTGGTAGTAACAGGGAGGTCCGAAGATTCAGATTCCGTGAGTGGTGAGTCTTGTTGGGATGGGCGGAGCATTCCGACTGCAAAATCGCGCCCCCAACGCAGGAGAACGCCATCGCGACGTGCCGGATTTTGGAGACTACGGAGATCAGCCGCAAGCGCGCCATAATCGAACGCGAGCTTTTCTCCTTTCAAGAGAGAGACCAGCGTGCGCAAATGAATCAGACGCGACGCTTCTTCACGAGCCGTCTGCATAGCGTCAAAACGAGCTTTGAGGGAGCCTGATTCGCTGATAGCTTGCAGCCGACCGCAGGCCATTGCGAAGGTGCGCTCTTCAGAATGTGCAGGCGTGGTGGCGCTTTGCATGTGCGCAGCAAAGAGCGTGAGTGCGTAGTAGGCCGCGGACTCGGAAGGCGAAGGTGCATCGCCACAGCCGAGTTCTCCGTCACTGAGTGCTGGGGTGAGGATGCTCAGGACGTGTTGGAGAGCAAGCGGATCCGTGCCGAATTCGCGTGCTGCACTCTTACGCAATTCTGCGAGCACGCGACGTGCTTCACTGCCCGCGATTGATTCTTGGTGCTCAAGGTAGTTCGTCTGCAATCGGTTCACAGTGTTGGCCACACTGAACCGGAGATGTGGTTTACTCATGGCTGGTTACCTTTCTGTCGCAGTTCTCTTTCTTCTCTCTCGTGTTCTCGTAGAAGGGGAAGATCCTGACTGATTCGGTATTGCAGATGGCGGTACAGTGAACCGGCGCTAATCACGCGACCACCTCCGTCTTCTCCGCTATCCACAACGCGACCGATCAGAGCTTTCTGTCCAGCTCCGCGAACCGCTTCATCAGCAATTTGGAAGAGCTCTTTTCGGATCTGCTTCTGCCACACAACTGCATCTTCCTCAATGTTTTCGAGGTCTAAGTCGCGCAGCCAATTGATAAAGAGTGGCTCCAAGACGGTGTACAAGCGATCCGCTGCGTCCGCATCGAAGATGTACTCTCCACCCGCGGCGACAGCGAGCTGCCCAACAAACCAACCCAACGAAATAGCTGCATTGCGCGTGACATCAGCCGCGTCGCGCACGTACTGCCTATGTACTCGGGAAGTTTTGTCGTCCTGCAGCAGTGAAAGCGGCAACCCAATAGTCCCTGTAACTACCGTCCCAACCGATGAGCTTTGCGGGCCGTACTCCATCGATACGATGCTGACATCCGCGATTTCCTGCGCCCTCTGAGACCTCGCGATACTGGAGAAATTCACCAGATTTTCTGGCCGCTTGGGCGCATGCTCGCCACCGGTAAAACCGGCATCAGATTCAGACACAAGCAGCGCATCGAGTGAGCGCCACATGGTGCGCTGTGCATCGTACGGTTTGGGATAAAAAGCCAGCTGGCCTTTTTTGGTCTGGTTTTTACTGAAACGGTACGGCGTCATTGGATCCCCGAAGACGTTCTTTCCGGCATCCGGGATCTGGTCACCATTGCTCACCAACACCGCGACAATCCGGTCACTTTCGGCAAACAACCGAATTCTTCTGGACTGCCATGTGGCCAAGTCCGCAGCTCCCTGCGGCTGCACGGCTGGGGGTTTGTCTAGTTTGCCTGCCCGATCATTACGTTGCGCAGATGAGTCAGCCTCGCGCTCCCACACGGGGAAGTCGACGACCGCCTCATCAGCAAGGACTTGCGGAGTGGTGTTAAGCAGAAGTGTCTCCAGAAGCGAACGCCCCCGGATGACAGTTCCACCAGTCATGCCCGCCCAACCGGTCCCGATGGGGTAACCCCTTCCGCCTTTAACACGAGGGTCTCCAATCGCACCGGACTTGATCCCGGAGTAGTCATACGCTTGGGTGTGAATTAGCCATCGCGCTGCTTCATCGAAAGCAAGGCCTTGACGCCCCTCATGCGTGCGCATCGTGAAAAAGTCATGTTCAGCATCCGGCAAAATTCTGGAGACTGACTGTCGCGTTGACTTGGTTGTATCGAGGCTAGCCACTTGCATGAACGGCACCTCACCATCGAACAGATCAAAACGGTGCTGGTACTTGTCCAAGTACTCCAATACCCGCTCGTCCCGGTTCTGTTCGATTAGCTCCTGCCGTTTTGCAATGAACCACTGCTCCCAACTTGGTGAATCTTCCGGGCTGCCGCGGTGAGCCCGCCAGAAGATTGCCAACAAGACACGGAGTACTGCGTAATCCTGAGTCGGGGAATCCCCGAGGACTTGGATGGGGGTCGCCGTGCCATCGAAAATTTGGCGAATACTTAGCTTCTCGGTGCCCGCAGAGGTCACGCAGACGATCCACGGCTGATCAAGCAAGTTAAACGACGGATGATTGTCCAGCTGTCTCACTCCATTTTCTCCTTCCTTCTTGTGTTAGCGGATCTTGTCATCTCAGATATTAGGAATCGTGCGTGACATCCGACCCAGGTTTATCGCTCAGAATTTCGATTCCGAGTTCCGAGGTGTATCTCACCTTGAACCTCCCCAAGACCGCTTCCCCTTCTGCGTTTAGAGGAAGAGCTAACTGTCCTTTGAGCAGGTAGTGCTTGTTCCACGCCATAGGTGTTTGTTGTTCAAGCGTCCCAACTACATCCTCAAAATCCGAGTTGTACCGGGTCATTCGCGTTGGAAGCCGAACGGTACTTGACGCCAGGTGGAATGCCTGGCGGTAATTGAGTTCGGGGTCACCAGTGATCAACCAGTCGGTGCCCAGTGGCACGTACTCCTCCGCATCACCGAAGATGGGAATAACCTCAACTGCCGGCTCAGCGTCGCGCACTTGCGCCGCACCCACCTCATCATCCCCAAGGGTGATGGTGGCTTGCCGGAGATCACCAAACAGATCACTTAGTTTCGTGCATCTCTGTGGTGATTTCAGACGGAAGCTCTTCGATCGGCTATGTGCCGTCTGTACACGCGCCTCCTCGGCAACCAGTGCTTTCTCCCATTCCTCCATCCACTCCGTGGGAATGTCTTGTTCAACGTCGTAGACCTGACGCACGAGCGCAGCTACGTCATCCGGACGTCTAAACGTCGTGGGCAAATGAAGGATGGTTGAAAGAAGAACCTTCGCCCCGTAGATGGCTTCAGCTCCCGAATTGAGAACTGGGCAAGGGGTCTGGGACTCGATACCTCGCACAAACACTTTTGGTTCCCGTACCCGTTCGGGGCGGTCAGCCACCGGGCGATTATGCCGATGCAGGCGCCCAATACGCTGAATAATCAGGTCCATCGGGGCAATGTCTGTAACCAGGACATCGGCATCAATATCTAGACTCTGCTCCGCTACCTGAGTGGCAACCACGATTTTTCGGTCTGGTCGCCCCGCGCCGCGGTGGGCATCCGGGCCGAGCTCCCCACGCAAGCGGTCTTCCTTCTCTGAACGCTCCCAGGCCATGAATCCCGCGTGGTGCAACTCAACTTCGTCAGGATAAAACCGCTTTAAGGCACTGTATGTTTCTTGGGCGCGCGCAATGGTGTTGCAGATAATGAGGGCCACGCCGCCATCCTCAAGCACATCTCCAATGCGCTGCTGAAGAGCATCGAGCGAATCATCAATAACCTCCATTGTTGCTTCGAGGTTCGTGGGGCTAGGTTCGGGCGCGAGGTTTCGCTGCCCCGATTCGGAGACCACGGTAATGAGCGGATACGCATTCGAAGGCTCCGCGATTTCCCGACCGGAGAAAGCCTTGACCAGTGCGTTTCTGCGCTCGGGCGGCAAGGTCGCAGACATCATGATGACTGTCACGCCGTACTCCGCCAGCCATTCAAGAGTGGTTTCAAGGTAGTCAGAGGTATAGGTGTCATACGCATGGACCTCGTCGAAAATGATGATTTTTCCAGCGAGCGCAACGTGTCGCAGCATCGAATATCGTTGCCGCAGGGCCATCATGAGCACCTGGTCAACGGTTCCTACAACCACGTTTGAAAGCAAACCACGGCGCCGTCCACTCATCCACGAACTGGCAACCACATTTTCACCAGCCAGACCATCCTCCCCAATCCCTCGGAATCGCAACTCCTGATAAGGCTGCGCCAATTGATTTTTGGAATGAGCTAGGTAGAGAGATGAAACAGCACCTGATTCAGTGGTGTTTTCAGCCCAAGCGATAGTCCGCTCGAGCAAACCATTAGCCGTAGCCATCGTTGGCGCCGCGAAGTAAATCCCCTGGGCGCCGGTGGCATTCGCAATCACGTGCGCCGTGGCCAGGGCAGCCTCCGTCTTTCCTACACCAGTTTCAGCCTCAAGAATGATCAATGCCGGCTCCGTGATTTCCTTCGCGGCCTCGACCATCGCCGATTGAACGCTCCTCGCGCGATAAAACTCTGGCCAGCCGAAAGAGCTTTGATATTGCTTATCGACGTCCCCCTCAACCGCCTTCCCCCTCCACGGACCAGTCAAATCGGTCGATTGCATCCCGACGCGAATGCGAGCTTCCTGGCTCCCATCGACCACCATGGGAAATGCATCGGCGTTGGATGCAATCCAGTCAGCGATAACGACGAGACCCGTAAACAACTGCATCACCGAAGCGTTCGGCCTTGCCCCCTCTTTCAATTCATCCAGCGTCGGCCGAACCCCCGTCGCATCAGCCATAGAATCCAACAATTCAGTATGAATTTCTTGCCATTCGCGAGAGTAGGTACTCAAAATCGTCTCAATATGATCCCGCTCCCCATCCAAAGACGGGACACCGTGGTGGGCATCAGCCACGGACGCCAGCCATTCCGCAGTGGGAAAATCAAAGCCCTCATCCATGAGCCAGTTCGCAATCAGAACCCCCGAACAAATGCCATGTGGCATCTTGTCTCGCCCCTTTTCCAAACCACTCATACGGAGAGGGATGCCGACGTCCGCCAGCGCCGAAACAAGATGCTCGTACCCTCCCATCTTCTCCAACTGCGTCTGGAACTTGAGGCAGGCTTTTCCAACGTCGTGGGTTCCCGCCAGCCACACATACAAGCTCCGCACCTGCTCATCAGTGAGACCCAACCCTTCTGACAACCTGCGTTTCAAAGGTTTCGCGACCCAGATGTCGTAAACCACGGCAGCGACCCGCGCAGCATCCATGAGGTGCTGGGGAAGACTAAGGCTCCCACTCTCATCTCCCGACTTCGCCCACAAGGCCCGTGATCGCTCACTGAAATCTAGGGAAGCCAAAAGCCCTCGAACAGATTGTTCAAGGAGCAAAGTTTCGTGTCGCCCCTCCATGATCTACTCCTTGCTAACGATCCATGCGATAAACATCTTCACCAACGAAGATAGCATAATCCCTCCACCATTCCGGTCTTAATAATCTCTTAATAACAAGTTAGGTATAGCGATCGGGCCTAATTTAGCAAAAATAGGCACCACTCACCTACCGTTGGCTCATCCCCGATTACGGGGATGAGCCATTGTTCTTATGCGATTGGCTCCCCTCCCCGCGTGAGCGGGGTATCATCGGATTGGGCTTCAAGTTGTCCCTCTCCCAATGTGGACAGCCCCTCCCCCACTGTTCAGGGAGGGTGCTCCCCGCGTGAGCGGGGATGAGCCCCCGTCCATATATTTGTGTGTGGCCCGCTGTTTGTGCTCCCCGCGTGAGCGGGGATGAGCCCCTCCGCGAGCTGTTCCGCTACCACAGACAGCCGTGCTCCCCGCGTGAGCGGGGATGAGCCGAAACCACCCCGAAAGGAAGCGTCAAATGACACGTGCTCCCCGCGTGAGCGGGGATGAGCCTAGGTGTCAGGAAGAAACCACCCCGAAAGGAAGGTGCTCCCCGCGTGAGCGGGGATGAGCCCCCCACCAACCTTGGACACCACCCCAGACATACGTGCTCCCCGCGTGAGCGGGGATGAGCCGTCGCAGCCGAAGTTCTCGGCGACAACTAAAGAAGTGCTCCCCGCGTGAGCGGGGATGAGCCCAGCCGGTAGACACGCTTCTTGTCACCATGGGCGTGCTCCCCGCGTGAGCGGGGATGAGCCGGCAACCTCGGTTTTACCGGCAGCATCCGCCGCGTGCTCCCCGCGTGAGCGGGGATGAGCCGGGTGCTTTGGAGAATATGGGTGCGGCTGCTGGGTGCTCCCCGCGTGAGCGGGGATGAGCCCTCGCATACGTTTAGCGTGACTGGCAGCCGCCCGTGCTCCCCGCGTGAGCGGGGATGAGCCTTTGTGGGTCATTTCGTGGTGGATGTCGCGGACGTGCTCCCCGCGTGAGCGGGGATGAGCCGCAACTTGCACAGACAAGGGCTGCCCCGATGGGGTGCTCCCCGCGTGAGCGGGGATGAGCCCATTGACGTTGAAGGCCCTGGCGAACTTCACAAGTGCTCCCCGCGTGAGCGGGGATGAGCCCATCAGTCCAAAGAATCATTATTCTTAGGCCTCGTGCTCCCCGCGTGAGCGGGGATGAGCCCGCGGTCCAGGCGCGGGCCGGGGTGGGGCGGGTAGTGCTCCCCGCGTGAGCGGGGATGAGCCCCCCCACGGTCAATCTCCCGCTCAAAAAAAGTAGTGCTCCCCGCGTGAGCGGGGATGAGCCGGGGGTTCGGGGTTAGAGTTTTTGGAAGAGGCTGTGCTCCCCGCGTGAGCGGGGATGAGCCCGGGAATGAGGTCGCGGTACAACCATGAGCGTGGTGCTCCCCGCGTGAGCGGGGATGAGCCCACGCCGCGATCATCCTGCCTAAACCGGATCTTGTGCTCCCCGCGTGAGCGGGGATGAGCCCAGGCGCTAAAGCCGACCCGTTCACCCGCGACGGTGCTCCCCGCGTGAGCGGGGATGAGCCCGAGAAAGCATCACGCCATGTACATCACTGACAGTGCTCCCCGCGTGAGCGGGGATGAGCCGGTTGCTGGTAATCAGAAGCTCACCACGATGGAGTGCTCCCCGCGTGAGCGGGGATGAGCCGTACCGCATATCGAAGATTCTCTGATTGTGTCGGTGCTCCCCGCGTAAGCGGGGATGCGCCCCCACAGTGAGGCAACAGGAACCCAAGTGGAGGAGTGTTCCCCGCGCAAGCGGGGATGCGCCCCCACGGAGGGAAGCCCCCCACACCGCTTTCAAAGTGTTCCCCGCGTAAGCGGGGATGAGCCGCTCACCCTGTAATTGCTCCATCAGCGCATCACGTGTTCCCCGCGTAAGCGGGGATGAGCCCACCAGCGCCTGGCGGAGACGCTCGACGTACTCGTGTTCCCCGCGTAAGCGGGGATGAGCCCCGGATGTACTCGGAAAAGCGAAGGGGGCGGCCGTGTTCCCCGCGTAAGCGGGGATGAGCCCCGGCCCCCGGCATCAACCCGAAAGGACATGTCGTGTTCCCCGCGCAAGCGGGGATGAGCCCTGCCTGTGCAGGTCGGTCAAGCAAAATCGTGTGTTCCCCGCGTGAGCGGGGATTGAGCTTGGGGCTACGTTTAGGTTGGGTTGCACCAGAATATGCGGTGGCTCGTGGCAACTATGTAGTGGGCTGTGGGGGTGTTTGGAGTGAAACGTCGAAACGCAAAAATGCCCCTGCCAATCGGCAGGGGCATGATGCGAAGACGCGCTTACTTGAGGGAGACCTTTGCGCCAGCCTCTTCCAGCTTGGCCTTTGCAGCCTCAGCGTCGTCCTTGTTTGCGCCCTCGAGGATGGCCTTCGGTGCGCCCTCAACCATCTCCTTGGCGTCCTTCAGGCCCAGGCCGGAGACGATCTCGCGGACAGCCTTGATCACGCCGATCTTCTTGTCGCCAGCGTCCTCGAGAACGACGTCAAACTCGTCTTTCTCCTCAGCAGCCGGAGCATCGCCGCCAGCAGCACCCGGGGCAGCAGCAACTGCAACCGGAGCGGCAGCGGTAACGTCGAAGACCTCTTCGAATTCCTTCAGGAACTCGGAGAGCTCGATGAGGGTCATTTCCTTGAACTGCTCAATGAGCTCGTCCTTAGACAGCTTAGCCATTGTGGCTTCCTTTCTTTATGCGGCCGTGTGGCCGACTTGTAAGTGTGTTTGTGGTGGGCTTGCCTTAAGCGGCGTCGCCCTGCTTGTCCTGCAGTGCGGCAACGAGTCGTGCCGTCTTGGAGGCCGGAGCCTGGAACAGGCCTGCAGCCTTTGCCAAAGAACCCTGGAATGCGCCGGCAAGCTTGGCCAGAGTGGTCTCGCGGTTGTCCATCTCTGCGACAGCGTCCAGCTGGGCTGCGTCGAGAGGGTTACCGTCCATGTAGCCGCCCTTGAGGATGAACTTGTCGTTCTCCTTGGCGAACTTCTTCATCACCTTCGCAGCGTCAACCGATGCGTCGCCCTGGATGAAGGCAACGGCGGTTGGGCCGGTGAGAAGATCATCGAGACCCTCGATGCCCTGCTCGTTAGCAGCGATCTTCACGAGGGTGTTCTTGGCGACGTGCAGTTCAACATCAAAGCCCAGATCACCGCGCAGCTGCTGCAGCTGACCAACGGTCAGACCACGGTACTCGGTGAGGAACACAGCGGAAGATGACTCAAACTTCTCCTTGAGAGCCTTGAGCTCCGCAACATTCTTCGGGTTTGCCATAACACACGCCTCCTTCCCATTACTTCATGTCTTGTCCGCCCGGAGCTTTCAGACACTTTGCATCCGTTTTGGAGCGAAGCGACAAAAAGCCCCGTGCAGAAGCACGAGGCAGTGCGCATGTTGCGCGAAAGGTGCCACGTTTCTCCTGCGTGGGCCGATCCCTGGGTGGGATCCTTCGATCTGCCTCGAGGACAGATGACCGACGGTCTTCGGTGAAACTTGAGCTCGGGTAGTACCCGTTCAAACTTCGGTTGAGTACCCTAGCGCTTCCCCTTGGCTTTTTCCAAATCCTTGATCAGGCGCCGCGCCGCGTTAAACAGCACGATCCCGCCAATCAGCGCCATCACCCCCACGCCTAGCGCGAGCCCGGACCAGAATCCGCCCGCCGTGAGTGACGCGAGCCCGCCGAGGCTATCCACGCGATCAGTGTCCTCATCGGGCACGCCCATTCCGCTTATCGACGATCTAATCGGCGCCCCTTCCTCCCCGACTTCAACCGGCGGAGCATCCTCCACTACATCTTCCGGTGCGTCCTCCATTGCATCGGTGATGTCCTCAGCGTTACCGACTGGCGCCGGTTGGGCAACACCACCACCTACCGCCGCGGGTTGCGCAACGCCAGCTGGTGCAGCGACGTGAGCGGGAGCTGGTGCACCTGCTTGGTTTTGGGGTGCAGTGCCTCCCGGATGGCCCGGCGCGGGTTTGGTAGCTGGCTTGGTGATGTTGCCTTTGGTGGTGCTGTTGGTGTTGGTCCGTTTTGGGGCTGCGGCTTTCAGGGTGCCGTCAAGGGCTTTGCCAAGTTGCTGCACGGCGGTGCCTATCTGGCCGATGCCCTGTGGTGTCCACGGGCTGGCAACTGATGGGGCAGATGGGAGTCCGGCGCAGAGCTCATCCACATTGCCCAGGTCTGTATAGCCGGCAGCCTGGTGCGCCTGAGCAGTGGCAATGGTTTTATCCCCCACGAGGAATGGTACGTCGATGGAGTGATCGATGTTCTCCCCTGCCGCGGTTTCCCCACTGACGTTGAACCGCACCGTGTAATAGCCCGGCCGATTAAAGCCGAAGGCCATGTGGTCATGTGCGCGGGCCGGGTACTGCATCACGTGACTGCGGTCGTGGGAATCAAAAGCGATTTTGAGACCACCGAGGGATTCATGCCACGCCAGCATCCGGCCGGGGCCGGTGTAATCACTGATGGACACAGTCACGGTACTGCCCGGCGCGAGGGTGCCGGGGGCGAGGTGGTCTGTGGAAAAGCCTGGCCACGGCACGTTGGGTTTCTGCGACTGCGGCAGGGACCACAGGGTTTCCGGCTGGCCCGGCAAGGACTCCCGGATCTTTGCCGGTGGTGTCACCTTCGCCGCATCCGGGACGGTCAAGGCGAATGTGCCGCTCGGGCGGGAGATGGTGTTGGCCGGGTCAGAGCCGTCGAGAAGCTCAAACGTGATCGGCTTATCGCCGCCGCCGGCCAGAGCGATATCGAGGTGCCCGTGGGTAATGATGGTGTCTGGTTTACCCGCTAGAGCCTTGGCTGCCTGGCACTTCTCTGCAGCGTTGGGCAAGCGGGGCGCAGGCCTGCTGGGTTCGCTGGGCGGGTTCGACGGCGCGGGCGGCTGGCTGGGTCCCGGTGATGGCCCGGGTGGCGGCGTTGGTGCTGGTGTATCGACTGGGGCTAGCGGGTTAGTGATGGGGCGAAGCTCCGTCGTCGTCCCTTTCGGCAAGCCCGCCTGTTCATCCGTGCCCACGAGCCAGTACATGGTGACGGGGGTGGTGAGTTCCTGGGTGCCGTCGATAAGCTCGGCACGACCTTGCCACGTGGTGGCGTAAATACCGGGCTTGGTGAAGGTCCAGGTGAAATGGCCATGCGCACCCACTTCGTAGTCAATGCTGTGCTTGGTCTCATCGGCGCTGCTGAAGGCGTGCTCCACATCCCCGGCACCGCCCGCGCCAGCGAAGAAGACATTCATGTCGCCCGGTCCGGAGAATTCTTTGAGGTCGAAATACATGAGGTCGTCGACGAAATTGGTGGGGATCCGCCCATCCAACTCGTGGTTCGGGTCGAAGGCGCCAAGGCCCGCCCAGATCGGGCGCCACTGGTCGAAGAAGCTGACGGACTGCGGGGCGGTCCACACCACATCACCCGGTGCCCCCAGGAAGGACAAGGCATCGGAGTCGGGGACGGTGATGCGGCTCACCTCATTACCGTCCGCATCCGCGTCGGGCGCGAGACGGAAACACACATCATCCATGGGCACCACGGATTGGCCATCCACCGCCATCACGGACAATGCGCCCTGGGCGTCGCGGGTGCCGTACAACGCATCAACGTGAGAGTGGTACAACAGCTTGCGGCCCGCGCAGGGATGGGTCACCTGCCTGCCCTCCGTGGTTGTCATGGTGGCGTCCGCGGGCAGGTTCACACCAAAGCCTGCATCGCCGGGGCGGTGGGCACTCGATACGGCAGGGTCCGCAGCAGCAGTGCCAGCCCCAATGAGGGCACCACTTAAGGCGCTGCCAGCAACCACGAATGTGGCAGCCACGGCAGCTGAACCGCGACGCAGAGCAGAAGTATCAGTTGAGTGAGTGAGCAAGGTTCTTCCTTAAGTCGTGCCGTGTACGGCGGCGAAAACGTTCGGTGGCCAGCCCCTGCTGGGGCGAAAAGAGCCAGCTGACTACAAAGAATGCGGTGAGACAGAGCACTACGGTGGCGCCGGTGGGGGTGTCATAGGCCCAGGACAGCCACACTCCGAGGACGGAGCCGGCAACACCGGTGCCAGCGGCAAGCAACATCATCACGCCGAGCTTGTCAGTAAACATCCGGGCTGTGGCAGCCGGGGTAACCAAGAGGGCAACCACGAGGATGTTGCCGATCGTGCGCACGGAAATCACCACCGCCGTGGTCACCGCCAAGTACAGCAGCAGGTCCAGAACAAAAACGGGAAGGTTCATGGAACGCGCGGTCTCCCGGTCCAGACTCACCGCAGTAAACCACGGACGCAAGCCCAGCATGAGCCCCACAATGAGAATGCCGGCGGCCGCCGAAACCCACATATCCTGCTCAGACACACCAGTCAGCGAACCGAAAAGGAAAGATGTGAGCGAGGCGGTATAGCCCTCAACGCGGGAGATCACCACGAGCCCCACGGCGAACGCGGCGGCGTAGAAAATACCGATCACGGTGTCTTCCTTCACCCGTTCCCGCTGTGAGAACACCGCGATCAACACCGCCACCGTCATGCCGGCAACAGCACCGCCAAGCAGCACAGACACCTGCAACGCAAAGGCCACAGCAATACCGGGGAACACAGCATGCGCCACAGCATCACCGATGAAGGCCATCCCACGAAGTACCACGTAGCAGCCCACCACCGCACAGACCACCGCCGCGATCACCGCCACAATAAGGGCGCGCGGCAGGAAACTCAGTTGAGGGTTGGTCAAATCAACCAGGAACTGCACAAAACTAATCTCAGGCACGAACGCCTCCTTGAACAGCATGAATTCCAGCCAGCCACCGTGAATTCGGGGCCACACAAAAAGTTTCCGACCATGGCTGCGGGTCAGCGAGGTCCTCCGGGCTGCCATCAGCAACAATGCCGTGGTTAAACAAGATCAGACGGTCACAGGAATACACCGCCTCAGCGACGTTGTGCGTGGACATCACCACAGCCACACCGCTGTCCACCAGCTCGCGGAAGAGATACAAAAGTTGTTCGGTGGTGGGGATGTCAAGGCCGGTAAAGGGTTCGTCGAGAAGCAAAAGCTTCGGCTCACGCGCAAGCGCACGAGCGACGAGGACACGCTGACGCTGACCGCCGGAGAGCCTTCCCACTGGGCGTTCGCGCAGGTCCCAAAGGCCGACCTGTTTGATAGCGCGCGCTGTGGCGATGTGGTCCGCGCGACTGGCGGGGCGCCACCATGGGCGCAAACTCAGGCGGCCGCTGAGCACCATCGCGTAAATGTCAATGGGAAAATCCCACGCCACCGCATGACGTTGCGGCACATAGCCGACAGCATCCCGCACCCCCTTACCGCGCTGCCCGGACACCTCAACCTCACCAGAATCGGCCTTGACCAGACCCAACAACGCGCGCAGGAACGTCGTCTTGCCCGCACCATTCGGCCCAAGCAACCCAACAAACTCCCCGGCGCCCACCGTCACGCTCACATCCGCGAACACACTCGCGGGGCCGTAATTGACACGCAGCCCCTCCGCAACCAACACGGCTTCTTCCAAGTAATGGCGCATCAGGCATCCCCGCCCATCTCAGTGAGAGCCTCGTCCCGCGTGGCCCGCGCGCGCCGCATCAACGCCGCGCCCGCGAGTCCCACGA
>NZ_VXKH01000008.1 GCF_008693065.1 Corynebacterium tuscaniense
CGTTCCGCCGACCTGTTTGGGCTGGAGGTCCACGCCACCGGCATCGCGGACCTGGCCACCGCCCGCACCCGCTTTGTGCTGGCAGGACCCACCGGGGTGCCCACCCCGCGCACTGGGGATGACCGCACCTCTGTCGTCTTCCAGCTCCCTAACGAAGCCGGCACTTTGGTCGGCGCCCTGCACGAGTTCGCCTACCGCGGTGTGGATCTCACACGCATTGAATCCCGCCCGACTCGGGAGGAAGCCAACACCTACAACTTCTACGTTGACCTTGTTGGCCACATCGACGACATCCCACTCGCAGAAGCGCTGCGCTCCCTCTGGCTCCGTGCCACCCGGGTGACGTTCCTTGGGTCGTGGCCGCGCTACCGCGACTCGGATTCTGGGGTTGTTCCGTCGACGATGATGGACCCCGCCCGCCTTGCCCAAGCCGAAGATTGGGTTCGGGCTGCCCGCACTGGAGATCTAGGAGAGTTAGGAGACTAGTCATGCTGATTCTTTTACGCCACGGCCAAACCACCTCCAACGTCGACCGCAAACTGGATACTCTTCTCCCCGGTGCACCCCTGACTCCCCTCGGCGAGGAGCAGGCTTTGGCTGCGGGCCGAGCGATTTCAGCTGACTACCAGGTAGGGAGGGTCTTTTCCTCCGAAGCGTTACGCGCCCGGCAAACCGCCGCTATCGCCTTTTCTTCCCTGGTCGGCGACATCCCTGCCCTGCCCGGCCTCCACGAAATCCAGGCTGGACGGTGGGAAATGCACAACTCGTCCGCAGCCCACGAGGCCTACCTCACCGCATTCCGCGGCTTCTACCGCCGGGACCTCGCCGCCACCGTCGAAGACGGCGACTCCCTGGAGACTTTCCTCACCCGTTACCGCGCTGGGGTGCTGGCCGCGCTTGACCCTGCCTTGTATTCTGCCGGTTCTGCGGGTGCATCGGGTTCTAGCCGCGGTAGCACCGTGATCGTTTCGCACGGTGGGGCCATCAGGGGGTTTACCGCCAATGCCTGCCAGGTTGACCCCCAGTTTGCCGAGCAGTCCTACCTCCCCAACTGTGAATACGTCGTCCTAGACCCAGGTGAGGATCCTGCCGGCACCTTCGGGGATTGGCAGGTCGTGCGCTGGGGCAAGTATGACCTCGCCGGGTTGCGCGGCTAACCCCACCCCAACTCATGCAACTCATTTTCCTCTAGCCCGAAGTAGTGCCCAACTTCGTGGAAGACGGTGACTTTGACCTCGTGGCGGAGTTCCTCAATATCTGAGCAGATGGCTTCGAGCGCGTCTTTGTAAATGAACACGGCATCCGGCAGGTAGCCGGTGTGGTTGGCATGTTGTTCGGTGAGGGGGACTCCCTGGAAAAGCCCGAGCAGGGTGGGGTTGTCCTCGTTGTAGGGCCGGGCCAGGATGACCATGTTGGTCATGGACCGGGCGAAGGATTCAGGAATGAGGTCGAGGGCATCGTTGATGAGGGACTCGAACTCTTCGTCGCTGATGGGGTCCATGATTTAAGGTGCGTTGTAAGGCTGGGGTGCAACGGGGGCGGGGCCAGCAGCTCTACCCTGTGCAGAGCGCAGCGGTCGACGCTCTGGTGGCGGGGCAGGAACGGAGCCATCGACGGTGAGCGCTTCACGGCCGTCCTTGGCGGAGCCGGTGAGGGAGGCGAAGCGATCGTCTTTAGCAAACATGAGGCCGCAGTTGACGGTTCGGCTGCCACCATCCCAAGCTCGTGTGGTGGAGGTGCCCCAGTAGATCTGCAGGGTGGTTTGGTAGAGGTTTTCTTCGCCGCCGACGTATTCTTCGGCAGTTTTGGCGCAAACGTCGCCGAGGTACTTATTTTGTTCGTCGACAGAGGGGGTGTGGTCGGCGAAGACGGGGGCGAGGTCGACTTTGCCGGTGATTTCGATGTGGTGTCGGTCGGAGCATTTGACAACGTTGAGGTTGTTGGCCTGGTCCGTGATCAGGCAGGTTCCGGTTTCGGCGACGCGGGCTTGGTCGCGTTCGGCAGCTTTGCCGGTGGTAAGGATGGGTACGCCCTCGGTGTCGGTTTCTTGGAGGCCACACAGCATGGTGCGGTCACCGTCTTCCCATGCGTCGGTGGGCGGCAGGATGGGGGCGATGGAGTAGCGGCCGGAGGGGTCGTAGCGTCCGCCGAGGTAGCGGATGGATGCGGTTTGGCAGAGCTCTTCGCGGAGCTGGGCCTGACGGGTTTGGTTTGGTGGTGGGGCGCCGGGGCCGAATTCGGCGGTGGGGTAGGTGTTGAGGTCTTCGCGGGAGGAGACTTCGAAGCGGTGTTCTTTGTTGCAGTCGGTTTCTTCGAAGTCGCTGATGGTGCCTTTGTCGTCCATGTCCCAGGTCAGGCAGGTGCCTTCTTTGGCGGCGGTGAAGGGGATGACGCCGTTGGCATCGGGTTCCGGGGTGCCGCCGGTGCTGGCGCCTGATTGTTTGTCGGAAGCCAGGGTTAGTCCGGTTGTTCCGGCGTATGTGCCCATGCACAGTGCGCCGGCGAGTCCGGCGATGAGCAGGGTGCGCAGTCCTGTGCGGGAAAGCGAAGTGCCGTTATTCATATACACCATCATGCCTGCAGCTCGTGGGCCCAGTCCAACGGGTAGGGTTGGGGCTTGTGATTGATCTGAAGTTTCTGCGTGAAAATCCGGATGTTGTTCGTGCCTCTCAGCTGGCTCGTGGTGAGGATCCGGCGTTGGTGGATGCGCTGTTGAAGGCTGATGAGGAGCGGCGCGCGGCCATCGCTAAGGCGGATGAGTTGCGGGGGGAGCAGAAGGCGTTTGGCAAGAGGATTGGTCAGGCTGCTCCGGAGGATCGTCCGGCGTTGCTGGAGGGTTCGAATGAGTTGAAGGCGAAGGTGAAGGAGGCGGAGGCTGCGCAGTCGGGGGCGGAGGAACGTGTGACGCAGTTGCAGTATTCGATCTCCAATGTCATCGCGGGAGCGCCCGCGGGGGGTGAGGAGGACTTCGTTGTTCTTGAGCACGTGGGGGAGGTGCCAGAGTTTGATTTCGAGGTTAAGGATCACTTGGATCTGGGTGAAGAGCTGGGGCTTATCGACGTCAAACGGGGCACCAAAGTCGGTGGCGCCCGCTTCTACTACTTGGTGGGTGACGGTGCGTGGCTGCAGCTGGGCATGTTGATGCTGGCGGCACAGAAGGCGCGTGAGGCTGGTTTTAAGGTGATGGTCCCGCCGGTGCTTGTGCGTCCGGAGATTATGCAGGGCACAGGCTTTCTGGATGCGCATGATGAGGAGATTTATTATCTCGAGCGCGATGAGCTGTACCTGGTGGGTACGTCGGAAGTGGCGTTGGCGGGTTACCACAAGGACGAGATCATTGATTTAAGCGAGGGGCCGTTGTTGTATGCGGGGTGGTCGAGCTGCTTCCGTAGAGAAGCGGGCTCGTACGGCAAGGACACGAAGGGTATTTTGCGTGTCCACCAGTTCGACAAACTGGAGATGTTTGTTTACTGCAAGCCTGAAGATGCAGAGGAGATGCACCAGAAACTGCTGGGGCTTGAGCGTGAGATGCTTGCCGCGGTGGAGGTTCCGTACCGCATTATTGATGTCGCGGCGGGAGATCTCGGGTCATCAGCTGCCCGCAAGTTTGATACGGAGGCGTGGGTGCCCTCGCAGGGCACGTACCGTGAGCTGACGTCGACGTCGAATTGCACGACGTTCCAGGGTCGCCGCCTAGCTACTCGTTACCGTGATGAGGAGGGCAAGACGCAGACCGCTGCCACCCTCAACGGCACTCTGGCAACAACACGTTGGCTGGTGGCCATTTTGGAGAATAACCAGCGGGCTGATGGCTCGGTGGTGGTGCCTGAGGCACTCCGCCCGTGGGTTGGAAAAGATATCCTTTCCAAGAACTAACTGTCTGTGAAAGGGGTCCCAACATGACTGGGGACAAGGAGCCGAAGCGGTGGATTGGCCCACTGTTTGAGGTGCCGGCAGATTTTGTGGAGCCGGCACCTCACCCGGTGGAGTCGAAGGAGCGTTTCTACCAGGCCATCATTGGTGGTTTTAAGCGCATCATGCAGGCCCAGGGTCTGCGGTTTTATGTCCACGGTGCGGAGAATCTGCCGGAGCGGGACGGCGCGTTGTTGGTGATCAATCACACGGGCTACTACGATTTCATCATTGCCGGAATTGGGGCGCATCTGCGAGGCAAGCGCCTGGTGCGGTTTATGGCGAAAAAAGAGGTCTTTGACACCAAGGTCGTCGGTTCCTTGATGCGGGGGATGAAGCATGTGCCGGTGGATCGATCTGCAGGCATGGACGCGATCGCTGAGGCAACGAAGTGGCTGCGTGGTGGTGGCTTGGTGGGTATCTTCCCGGAGTCCACGCTCTCGCGCTCCTTTGAGCTCGCGGACTTCAAAACGGGTGCGGCCCGCATTGCGGATGAGGCTGGGGTGCCCATGATCCCCACGGTGATTTGGGGCTCACAACGTATTTGGACCAAGGGGATCCCTAAAAACCTGGGCCGTTCCCACACCCCGATTGTGCTCAGTTATGGGGAGCCTGTGTACACCACCGGTGACGCGGAGGAGGACACGCGCCGGGTGAAGGCAGCGATGCAGGAACTGCTGGAATTCAACCGCGAAGAGTATGCCCGCCGGTTCGGACCCTTTGAGCCTGGCCAGAAGTGGATGCCCGCATCACTCGGCGGTGGCGCTCCAACTCTGGAGGAAGCCACGGTGATCCAGGAGAAGGAACGCGCAGCGAAACTCGCCAAGAAGCAGGCGAAGAAGCAGGGGTAAAACATGACGAGTTACCGCGTTGAGAAGGGCGTTTTCTACATCCCTGAAGATGTCCCTGCACTGCCGGAGCAGCCAGGCTGGAAAAATGAACGCTGGTACCGGGCGGTGCTCAACACGGTGGTGCCTATCCTGCGGCTTCAGGGTCTGAAGTTTTACGTCAACGGCCTGGAGAACATGCCTGCGGAGGGGCCAGTTCTGGTTGCTGGGAACCACATTGGCTACTACGACTTTGTCACCGGTGCGTTGCCGGGTTTGCTGCGTGGGCGCCGGCCGACGCGCTATATGGCCAAGAAAGAGCTGTTTGATCATTGGCTGGTGGGGCCAGCTGCGCGGGGTACGGGGCAGATTGAGGTGGACCGGTCGATGGGTGCGGGTAGCGTCGATAAGGCTATTGAGCGGCTGACTGACAGCGATCAGGTTGTGGGAATTTTCCCGGAAGGCACCCTGGCGCGTTCCTTTGAGCTGGAGGAGTTCAAAACGGGTGCGGCGCGTATTGCGAAGGCCTCGGGTGCCACGTTAATCCCATCTGTTTCGTGGGGCACGCAGCGGATTTGGGCGAAACGCGGGAAAATTGAGATGGGTCGGACAAAGTATCCGATCATCACGAATATCGGGCCCGCGGTGTCCACGGAGGGGTCGCACGAAGAAATTACGGTCCGGCTGAAAGAAGCGATGCAGGTGCTTCTCGAAGGCGCCCGGGAAGAATACAACGACCGCTTCGGCCCCTTCCCGGAGGGCTTAGACTGGATGGCAGCGTCGATGGGGGGATCGGCACCCACGGTAGAGGAGGCAAAAGTGCTTGACCAGCGAGCCAAGGCCGAGCGGAAGAGCCGGAAGAAGCAGAAGAAAGGGTAGGTCGATTCCTCGTGTCAACCCCTAAGCCGCCGAAGCTGATTGTGAGCGATATTGATGGCACGTTGCTGGATAGCAATGGACGCGTGAGTTCGCGTCTGCGCGACACGATTACGCGGGCGGCGCGCATGGGTACGAAGATCGCGCTGGCCACGGGGCGGCCACATCGGTGGTTGACGCCGGTGCTGGATCAGTTGCCGTTTACCCCGGACTGCATCTGCGCTAACGGTGCGGTGGTGTATGACCCGTCACTGGATGAGGTGCTGGTGCGCCATGAGTTGGACACGGAGGCGTTGGGGCGCATCGCGGAGATCGCGCGTGAGGCTTTGGCAGGCTATGGCACCTACGGTTTCGGCGTGGAGCGCGTGGGCAGTTCCGCCTTTGACCCGGAGGAAGAATGCTTCCTCATTACCCCTGGTTACAGCCCTGATTTGTGGGATATCGGCTATGGGGTGGTGGACGTTGCGGAGCTGACATCGGTGCCCGCCGCGAAGATTCTCGTGCGCCACCCGGAGATGAGTTCGCAGGAGCTTTTCGACGTATTGGCGCCGTTCATCGACCCCGAAGATGCTCACGTGACCTACTCCATGAACGAGGGGCTGCTGGAGTTCAGTGCACCGGGGGTGAATAAGGCGACGGGTGTGTCGATCGTCGCTACGCAACATGGCATTGAGCGTGAACGGGTCCTTGCTTTTGGTGATATGCCGAATGACATGGAGATGTTGGCGTGGGCTGGCATGGGTGTGGCCATGGCGAATGCGGAGCCACTCGTGCAGGATGCGGCTGATGTGGTGACCACGTCGAATGATGATTTTGGTGTAGCGCGTGTCCTTGAGAGTTGGTTCTAGGGTTAAATAACCCCCATGCCATACATCGCCGCGATTGACCAGGGAACAACGTCCACCCGGTGCTACATCACCACTCCCGACGGCGAGGTGGTGGGCACCGCCCAGTTTGAGCACAAACAAATCATGCCGCGCGAAGGATGGGTGGAACACAACCCCCGTGAGATCTGGCGCAACACGCGCCGGGCACTCTCGGAGGCCTTGGTTGCCGCGGATCTCGATGTGGAGGACCTGGCTGCTGTTGGGCTGACCAACCAGCGTGAAACAGCGGTGATCTGGGATAAGGAGACCGGAAAGCCGATCTATAACGCCATTGTGTGGCAGGACACCCGCACGGAAGACGTGGCCCCGGACGGGGATAAGACGCGGTATCTGAAAAAGACAGGGTTGTTGGCTAATTCTTATCCGGCGGGCCCGAAGTGGGCGTGGATCCTGGACAACGTGGAGGGCGCGCGCGAACGCGCGGAAAAGGGCGAGCTGTTGGCCGGCACGATTGATACGTGGCTGATCTGGAACCTCACGGGTGGGGCGCGGGAATCTCGCAGGTCCGTGTTCGCAGGCATGTTCGGGTTTGCCAAGGGGCACGCACAGCATGTCACGGACGTGACCAACGCATCGCGCACGCTGCTCATGGATTTGGAGACGCTGAAGTGGGACGAGGAACTTTGCGCGGAAATCGGGGTGCCGCGGCAGATCTTGCCGGAGATCAAACCCAGCTTTGGCAACTTCGGGTCGATTCGCCGGAAGAAGAGCTCACGCGATGTGCCCATCACAGGTGTGCTCGGCGACCAGCAGGCGGCACTGTTCGGGCAGGGCTGTTTGGATAAAGGCACGGCGAAGATGACCTATGGCACGGGCTTGTTCATGCTTCTCAATACCGGCGACAAGCCGCATTTCTCCGAACACGGTTTGCTCACCACTGTTGCATACCAGAAGGCGGGTAAACCACCGGTATATGCGCTAGAGGGCTCCGTGGCTGTGGGTGGTTCGCTCATCCAGTGGCTGCGGGATCAACTGGGCATCATCAACAACGCGGCTGAATCAGAGAAGGTGGCCAGTCAGGTGGAGGATTCCGCTGGCGTAGTTATCGTGCCGGCCTTCTCCGGACTGTTCGCGCCACGCTGGCGGCCGGATGCCCGTGGTGTGATCACAGGCATCACGCGCTACACCGACCGGCGCCACATCGTGCGGGCTGCCTTAGATGCCACCTGCCTGCAGACGTTGGAGGTGGTGCGGGCAATGGAAGCGGATGCGCGGATAAGCATTGATGCTTTGCGTGTGGACGGCGGCATGACCGCGAACAGCCTACTCATGCAAATGCAGGCCGATGTGTTGGAATCCACCGTCGTGAGGCCTGACAACATGGAAACCACCGTGATGGGTGCGGCGAGTGCCGCCGGGATCGGGGCAGGGCTTGTGGATGAGCCGCTGAGCCTTGGGCAGGAAAAGACCTGGGAAAACACAATGGCCGGCCCCGACCGGGACCGGCTCATTGCGCGGTGGGAGGAAGCCGTGGCTCGCTCCCTTGATCTGGCTTGATGTAGCTTGATCTATTTAACGTCGATATCCAGGTTGCCCGTGGTCACGCGGTAGGTGATGGAACCGCGAGCGAAGTCAACGCGGATATCGCCATTGTTGGCGGCGGTATCAGACTTCACCGGCTTACCCAGCGGACCCAGGTCCAGGCCCTGCTTGATCCACGCATCGGCGATCTGCTCAGGCAAGATCACCTGGTTGCCATCGGCGCTGAGCAAGGCAATTCCCTTTTCGAAGATGCCGTACTCGTCGCCACCGACACCTTGAAGCACACCGTCGAGCTTGCCGAGCATCGGCTCAAACTGACTCCACTTCTGCTTCGCCTCCGGGCTGCCCACGGCGTTAATGAACTGGCCGACGTACGGGCGGATGCTGGCCAGCGTCATGCCCGGGATAATTTCCAGGTTTGCCACATTGCTCACCTGCTTAGGCAGCATGTCGTTGCCGGCAGCGAAGAGCAGGAGCGCGCCACCAACGGTGCCTGCCGCGGTGGCAATAGCAGCCGGGTCACCATTCAGAATGCCCTCAAAGGAGATGTCGCTAGAGGTGTTGGCCAGGTTGTTGATGGTCGTGGTTGTGCCATTATTATTCGGAACAGTACCGGTCTTTGGTGGTGTTTGCTGCGATGGAGTGGGCGCAGTTTGCTGTGGGTTTGACGTTGGCGGAGTGTAGGCCTGGTTGGAGCGCACCGCGTTGGCCTTGTTCTTGGCCACATTACGGATGTACCCCATCTGGCCGTACAGGTTATCGCCCGGGCAGCTGTTGTAGTGGAAGTCGCGGTGAGCATTCACAACATTGAAGTTCGCGCCCTGGCCCCGGTTGTACCTGGTGCCACGGAAGTTTGCGTCGGAGGTCAGCCAGACCTTGCCGGTCGGATCAAGGCCTGCGGTGCCAGCCTTCCAACCGATCATTTCACCCATCGCGTTCAGGGACTCTTGGGTGGGCTGCGCGTTCATGTAGTTACCCAGCATTGAAATGCCCCAGGTGTGGGCGTTGAAGCCACCAACGTGTGCGCCCTGCGGGTTGCGGTCCAGCCCGCCAGCGCGGCCTTCGTAGATGTTGCCGTACTTATCTACGAGGGCGTTGTACCCAATATCACCCCACCCGAGGTTGTTGGCGTGGTAAGCCCAAATTCCGCGGACGATGCCCGGTGCCTGCGCAGCGGTGTAGTTATTGGAACCGGCGGTGTGGTGAATAGTGATCGCCTTGGTCGGCTCCGAGTAGTACGGGGTACGGCTTTTGCCTGCGCCCCAGGAGGAGCGGGACACTACGCGTGGCATGCCGTTGGTGTTGTACTGCGCCGGGGCGATTGCGCCATCGGCTGTGCCTTCACCACCTTCAATGAACACAGCGTCAAGGTCAGCAGCGGTGGTCACTGGGGCGTTGTCGGCGTTGCCTTCGGACGGTTCATCTGCCAGCTCTTCAACGTCTGCAACTGGGGCGATCTCTCCGTAGTTGGTTGGCAGTGCGCGGTCTCCCAGCACGGACGGACCTGTGCCGGAGGGGAATCCAGACAGGTCAACAGGGGAGGAGTCAGGCAGGTCGCTGTCCGCAGTGCCCACCGGCGATTCAGACGGCGTATCAGCCGGTGCATCCTCTGCTGGAGCATCGTGTGCGACGAGGTCAACGTTTGCTGTGGAGACCTGAACCCGCTTGGTCTTTTCTACGTAAATCGGCTCGGTGCCGTTGGCAACGCCGTCTGGGCCGACTTCGGCGTCCATCTCGTACCACTCGGACCAGGTGCCGTCTGGGCGCTCGGCGCGGACGAAAGCGGCAATGTCACGGTCGCCTTCCCAGGTCAGGCCGAAAACGGAGAATTCCTCATCGCGGACGAACTCTTTCACCGTGCGGGCTTCATCGCCTTCGCCTTGGGTGGCCACGGCTGGATCATCAACGATGATGGATTTCGCGTCAGCCAGGGACGCTGTGGAAGAGGAAACCTGAATGTTGGCGGAGCCGACGTCCTGGGTCTTGAGGATCTCGTTGCCGCCGAAGACGCTCGCCGCGATGACGGCGAGGGTGCTGGCAACAGCGATGACCGGGGTCTTCTTCCTGGTGGAAGGGTTGAGGTGGCGTCGTTGTTTCACGTTCTACGCTCCTGAGTTAATAGTTACAGCTGTGACTAATCTAGACGAATAGCAACTATAGATCACTTATGGGGCTTTTGTGAATAGTGTGACTTGCTGGTGTGTCGCGAGTGTGTCGCGCCTATCTAGCGCTTCCACCCCATTTCCCAGTAGCCTTGGGCCCATGACTTCAGGTGACACCAATACGTATGACCTCATCGTTGTCGGCTCCGGCTTCTTCGGCCTCACCATTGCGGAGCAGGCAGCGTCGGAGCTGGGTAAGCGGGTACTCGTCGTCGAAAAGCGCGAGCATATCGGCGGCAACGCGTACTCCGAAAAGGAACCCGATACGGGCATTGAGGTGCATAAATACGGGGCACACCTGTTCCACACCTCCAATGACCGTGTGTGGGGGTACGTCAACCGCTTCGCTGAGTTCACTGATTACCAGCACCGCGTGTTCGCCATGCACGATGGCACGGCGTACCAGTTCCCCATGGGGCTGGGCCTGATCAACCAGTTTTTTGGCAAGTACTACAGCCCGGACGAGGCGAAAGCGCTCATCGAGGAGCAGCGCGAGGGTCTCGACCCGGCCGCAGCAACGAACCTGGAGGAGCGTGGCATCGCGCTCATCGGCAAGCCGCTTTACGACGCATTTGTGAAGCACTACACCGCCAAACAGTGGCAGACCGACCCGACAGACCTGCCGCCGGAAATCATTTCCCGCCTACCAGTGCGCTACACCTTCAACAACCGCTACTTCAACGACAAGTACGAAGGCCTCCCCGTCGACGGTTACGCCGCCTGGTTGGAGAAGATGGCATCGCATGAGCTTATCGATGTCCGCTTGAACACCGACTGGTTCGACGTCCGCGACTCCATCCGCGGTGAATCCCCCGATGCCCCGGTGGTGTACACCGGCCCGCTGGACCGCTACTTCGACTACGCCGAAGGTCGCCTTGGCTGGCGCACCCTCGACTTCGAGCAGGAAGTCCTAGACACCGGGGACTTTCAGGGCACCCCGGTGATGAACTACAACGATGCGGATGTCCCGTACACCCGCATCCACGAGTTCCGCCACTTCCACCCGGAGCGCACTGAGTACCCCGACGATAAGACCGTCATTGTGAAGGAATACTCTCGCTTCGCCGAGGACGATGATGAGGTGTATTACCCCATCAACACCCCCGAAGACCGTGAGATGCTCAAGCGCTACCGCGAGCTCGCCGCCGCCGAGTCCCGCGAGAACAAGGTCCTCTTCGGTGGCCGCCTGGGCACCTACCAGTACCTGGACATGCACATGGCCATCGGTGCAGCACTGTCCGTCTTTGACAACCACGTGCGCACCTACTTTGAAGACGGCAAACCCATCGACCAGCCGCGCGGGCACTAGGGGCTAGCGTGCGGAGGGACTTGGTCACCGAGGGGATTGAGAAAATGGTCAACTCCATTGCGAGCGGCCACTTCCCCGAAGGTGAAGCCTTGCCCGGTGAGCAGGCGCTCGCTGATTTTCTTGAGGTTTCACGCCCGACCATGCGTGAGGTTGTTCGCGCACTCGCTGATCGGGGCGTGCTCGAAGTCGTACACGGGCGGGGCACTTTCGTGCTGCCCCGTAGTCAGTGGCGCGATATGGAAACCCTGGTTGAGGTGTGGCGTCAGGTCTTGCCGCAAGCTGAGGTCAATCAGCGCCTCACTGAAGTGCGCCGGATGATCGAGGTTGGCTCCTGCGGGCATGCCGCTAACAACCGCACGGCGGAGGATATTGAGGAGCTTGAGGCCTGTCTTGCGCGCTTCGCTAAGGCCGCTGACAGCGGTGACCTTGAGGGTGTGAACAGGGCAGACGTGGATTTTCACAACCAGATCCTACGTGCGACGGGCAACCCATTCCTCATGGCTGTCATGCGTCCGCTGGAGGGTGCGTTGGCGGATTCGCGCCGGGCCACCACCGCGGATTCGGCGGTGCGCGTCCGCGCTGACCGGCACCACAAGAAGATCCTGGAAGCCATTAAGGCGGGGGATGCGGAGGGGGCAAAAAATGCCATGCGTGCCCACATGGATCAAACATGGTCGGACCTACGAACGTCCGATAGGGGCAACAATCGGGGGTAGTTTCTCTGTGATGCAACTCACATAACAAGGTTAAATGCGTTGCAGGTACTAACCTTTCAAGTGACTCCTCAGAGGTCTGAGGATTTGGCGAGAAGAAAGCGAGTCACAATGGTTTCCCTGCAAACCCTGCTTGAGGGCTACCCCGAACCCGTCCGCGTCCCCGCATCGGCCATCCCCACCACCGACACCACGCTGGTGGTGCTGGATGATGACCCGACGGGCACCCAGTCCGTAGCTAACCTTCCGGTACTGACCCGTTGGGAAGAAGATGACATGGCCTGGGCACTCCAGCAGGACGTCCCCGCGATCTATGTCATGACTAACTCCCGTTCGTTGGGCCCGGCAGATGCACGCGCGATCAACCTCGACGTGGCTCGCGCGGCTATTGCAGCAGCGAAGAAGCTGGACAAGAAGGTTGCCTTCGTTTCCCGCTCTGACTCCACGCTGCGTGGGCATTACCCGCTTGAGCCGGACACGCTCGCGGGGGTCGCAGAGGCGAACGGCCAGACCATCGACGGCTATGTCATTGTCCCGGCTTTCGGCGATGCCGGCCGCATCACCGTCGGCGGCGTGCACTATGCGGGCAATGACACTGATGGCTACCAGAAGGTGGAAGACACCGAGTTCGCCCAGGACGCCACCTTTGGTTACAAGCACTCCCGCATTGCAGACTGGGTGGAAGAGAAGACTGGCGGCGCGGTGAAAGCTGCCGACGTGATTGAGATCCCGCTGGATGTGGTGAGGGGGGAGCAAGGGGGCGTCGAAAAGCAATTGCTTCAAGCACACGACCGCACCCCGATCGCCGTGGACATTGTCACGGAAGATGATCTGCGTTTGCTGTCGCTCGGCCTGATCGCGGCTGAACGTGCTGGTAAAAACTTCATTTACCGCGTTGGCCCGCCGTTTGTGCGCGCGCGGATTGGACAGGATGTGCCGGAGCCGGTGCGCCCGGAGCGCGTGGCGGACCTTCGGCAGAACACGGACAACGTGGCCGGCGGTCTCATCGTGATTGGTTCGCACGTGCCCACCACGACGCGTCAGCTCGCGCGGCTGAAGGAGACCAATGGCGCGCCCGTCGTGGAGATGGATGTGGCGCGCGTGATCGGGGAGGACCGCGAAGACTACATCGCGGAACTTGCCGGCGAGATTGAACAGTTGCTCACCCGTGGCAACGTCATCTTCCATACCTCCCGTGAACTCGTGCGCGGGGCAACCCCGGATGAGTCGCTCGCGATTGCCCGCAAGGTCTCTGATTCTCTCGTCACCGTGGTTAACCGTGTGGTCAACCGCATTACGCCTGCCTTCGTTATTGCCAAGGGCGGCATTACGTCCTCCGATGTTGCATCGAAGGGCCTGGAGATGACCCGCGCGATGGTCATTGGCCCGATGCAACCCGGAATCATCTCCATGTGGCAGCTGCTTGACGGCCCTGCCGCTGGCGTCCCGTACATCGTCTTCGCTGGAAACGTGGGCACGGATGACTCGCTCGCCGAGGTCGTTGCCGCGCTTTCCACTCATCCCCTGAATTAAAGGAGCACACCATGTCACACACCATCACCGTCGTTGGCCTCGGAGCGATGGGCCTGCCGATTGCCACGAACCTGCGTAACCACGATTTCATCGTCCGTGGCGTAGACATCGCCGAGGCGCGCCTGGCGCTTGGTCGCGAGGCTGGCCTGGAGGTGTTCAACACTGCTCTCGAAGCCTCTGAAGGCGCCGACGTTGTGTTGCTCGCCGTGCGCAACCACGCGCAGCTCACTGATGTTCTCTTTGGTGAAGGCGGCATCGCCGAACGCATGAAGGACGGCGCCGCAATCTTGCTCATTTCCACCGTGGGCGTTGCTGCCGTGGAGCAGACCGCAGCCATGCTCGGTGACATGGGCATCTCGCTTATCGACGCCCCCGTGTCCGGCGGCCCCGTCCGCGCCGGCGAAGGCGACCTCTTGGTCACCGTCGGTGCTGAACCTGCGGTGGTTGACCGTTACCGCGATGTGCTTGAGGCAATGGCCGGCAATCTGGTGATTGTTGGCGACAAGCCAGGCAAGGGCCAGGCCCTGAAGACCGTGAACCAGCTGCTCTGCGGCGTGCACATCGCCGCTGCTGGTGAGGCCCTCGCCCTGGCGGGTGAGCTAGGTCTGGACCAGAAGGCCACGCTGGATGCCCTTATGAGCGGTGCCGCCGCATCCTTCATGCTGGGTGATCGCGGTGAGCGCATGCTGGATGCATACACCGAGGAAGGCGCGGAAGTGAAAAGCCGCATTGACATCTTTGTCAAGGACATGGGTATTGTCACCGCCGCCGCGAAAACCGCTGGCATCGCTGTGCCTGTTGCCGCTGCTGCTGAGCAGCAGTACCTGCAGGCCTTCGCACGCGGGATGGCTGCGAAGGATGATTCCTCCATCATCACCATTTCCTCCCCGACCGGCCCGAAGGGTGGGAACGCATGATTACCGGTACTGGTTTGATTTGGCTCGGCCTCGCGGCCGTTGCCGTCCTACTGGCCCTGGTGATCTGGGTGCGCATGCCCGCCTTCGTGGCTTTGCTCCTGGTCTCCCTAGCCACGGCAGTGCTCTCCGGCATCCCGCTGGCCGAGTCCGTGAGTGTGGTCACCGGCGGTGTGGGCAAAACACTTGGCTCCGTCGCCGTGGTGGTGGGCCTTGGCGCCATGTTGGGCAAGATCATTGAAGAATCCGGTGGTGCTACCGCCCTTGCCCAATACTTCACCGGCAAACTCGGCCGCAAACGCATCGTCGCCGCAGTGGTCATCGCCGCATTCATCCTGGGCATTCCAGTCTTCTTCGACGTTGGCTTCATCATCCTCGCGCCGATCATCTTCGGCTTCGCCGCCGTGGCCAACATCAACCCACTCAAGATCGGTCTGCCCGTCGCCGCAGCACTTCTCACCGTTCACGTTGTTCTGCCACCGCACCCAGGTCCGGTTGCAGTAGCAGAGCTTCTCGACGGCGACGCTGGCCTCCTCCTCACCATCGGCCTACCCATCGCTGCCGTGACCGTGGCCTTGGGTTACCTGATCACCCGCCGCATTGATGTCAGCGGCATTGAGCGCGCCGCATCCCCGGTTGAGGACGCCGGTGTGAACGAGGTGGACAACCCACCGTCACCGTGGACCATCATCGGCCTCATCTTGCTGCCGATTGTCCTCATCATGGTGGGCACGACCAGCGCCATGGTCCTGGAAGAAGACTCCTTCGCCCGCGATGTCGCCTCCTTCATCGGTGCGTCCCCGGTTGCCCTTCTCATCGCTGTGCTCGTGGCCTGGTGCGTCCTGGGCAGCCAGCGCGGCTGGAACCGCCAGGAATCCTCGGATGTCCTCGACTCCGCCCTGCCGGCCGTCGCCGTGATCATTTTCGTCACCGGCGCTGGCGGTGCCTTTGCCAACGTGCTCGTTGAATCCGGCATCGGCCAGGTTCTTTCCGACCTTCTCGCCGGCACCGGCCTGCCGCTTATTCTCACCGCGTTCCTGCTCACCGCCGCTCTCCGCGCCGCGCAGGGTTCCGCAACGGTGGCACTTCTCACCACCGCCGGACTCATCGCACAACCCATCGCGGATGCTGGCCTGAGCAGCGTCCAAGCCGCACTCGTCATGGTGGCCATCGGCTTCGGTGGCCTGGGACTCAGCCACATCAACGACTCCGGCTTCTGGATCGTGACCAAGTACCTCGGACTCAACGTCAAACAAGGCCTCCGCTACTGGACAACCGTGTCCACCATCTTCGGTGTCATCGGCTTCCTGCTCACCTGGGCGGTCTACGCGGTGGTGTAGCGCGCTCTCACTCCGGCCAGATGGAGAACTGCTCCATCGCATCGGTCACATGGTGGGAGCGTAGGTACTCGCGCATGTAGGGCAGCTCGTAGTCGACGTAGCCATGGGATGTGGGGCGGATCATTTCAGCGTCGATAAGCCTCTTGCGGTAGTTGCCCGCATATTGCGAATCGACGCTCATGCGCGCAGCAATGTCGGACATACGTGAGGGCCCGTCGTCTGCGGACATCGCGGTGAGGAAGGTGCGATCGACCTCCGATAGATCAGCAAGCGATGGTTCGTGAACGAGTTGTCCGAGTTTCCTGCGGGCAGCTCCGATGCCATGTGAAACCGCTTCTTCATTGATCTCGTTGTCAGTGAGATTGCGGAAAGCGTGTTGCCCAACGAGCTGGATCATGAATGGGTATCCGCCAGTCGCATTTGATGCGGCGTCAAGGGCCTCCGGGGTCCATGACACCCCAACTTGAGCGGCGGTCTCCTCCAATGCCATGCGTACCTCTTCGATTGGGACCATTCCGGTTTCAATCCTGTTTGCGCGCCGTAAGAAGGTCACGGGGTTGCGGCCTTCATCAGCAGCGAGAAGGGGCTTCACAGCACCGGGGATGCCGGCCATTGCAACCGCAATTTCACGATCTTCCCGGACAAGATGTTGGATTGTTGTGCCGAATTCGACGATCTCGTCCATGTGCGCGTAGTGCAGCTCATCCAAGGTAATCAACAGCCCGACCGGTTCCTGGCCAAGGCGGGCATCAATTTCTGCTTGGCAGTCAAACAGTTCATCGAGCACCGATCGCAACGTCGGGGTCGGCGAATATGCGGGAACAGATTCGGTGTCAAAGCCAAGGTAGGGGAGTTTGATTCCGGAGAGGCGGCGCTTGGGTTCGCTGGAAAGCTCCTGCACGAGCTTGTACGCACGGTCGCGGATGCGATCGATGAAACCGCGAGTCGTGGTCTCGGAGATGACGTGCCAGGAGTGAGATTTGGCGACTGCTTCGAATTCATTCAGCAAAACAGTCTTGCCTACACCTCTGGGACCGGTGATGATGGAGATTCGTTCGTGGCTTCCCGGACCGTCCTGGATGGCGGCGTCAAAGTCGCGGAGATACTCATCGCGCCCCGCGACCACCACCGGTGTCTTTCCAACCGTTGCGGTGAAAGGGTTCTTGGGGCGCCGCTGAATCGCTGACATTCCGCCTCCTTACTATTTCTTACTATCTTTACTATTTTTACTATCTTTACTACTTCGGCGCGAGGGGACGTGATCGAACGCTCAAGTTCTGCACCCATGTACTACCCTTTCCCGAGTGTCACGCGAACGTAACCAAACCCGATTGACCCGGCAGGGTGTCACCGCTTTTCTTGCCTTGCCGGCGGCCCCGGTCCTGATGGTGCTCATTGGGTCGCTCGGTACGCAGGCCGCGGCTGTGATTGTCACGGACATGCTGGCCACTGTCGGCGCGCCGGGTGTATCCGGCCTGCGCATGGCAGCTGCCGCGGTGATCATGGTGGCGCTGTTCCGGCCGAAGCTGACCGGCATGACACGGGCCCGCGCTATCAACATCGTGGTGTACGGCGTGGCCATGGGCATGATGAGCATGATGGTCTACGCCGCCATCGCGCGCCTCCCGCAAGGTGTTGCCGTGACCATCGACTTCCTTGGCCCCTGCGTCGTCTCCTTCCTTGGGTTGACCATGTGGCGCTCGCGCCTATGGGCCGTGGTCGCATTCATCGGTGTCGCCCTCATCGCGCAACCCTCCAATGACCTGGACATCGTCGGCATCGGCTTCGCCGCACTCGGCGCCGTGTTCTTCGGTGCCTACACACTCTTCGCCGCGCGCATGGGCAGCACCGACGGTGGTGGTATGCCGGATCTCGCCTTGTCGGTGGTCGTCGCCGCGCTTATTCTCATGCCGTTCTCCGTGCCTGCCGTTCCGCTTCTTAGCGGGCCTATGTGGATCACCATCATCATCTCCGGTTTCATCGGCGCCGTCATCCCTTATGTCATGGATACGATCGCGGCGGGGATTGTGTCGGCGGCGGTCGTCGGCACGCTTTTTGCCCTTGACCCTGTGATCGGCGCGATTCTGGGCTGGGCCTTCTCCGGCGACGAGCTGACCTGGTCCATGGTGGCGGGCATCGTGATGATCGCGGTCGCTGGCGCGATCATCACGTGGCGTGGGGCCCAGGAGTCGCCGGATATTGGGGAGTAATAAACAACTCCAAAAAACTAGAAACAACTATGTCTGCCTGCGTAAACGTGCTTCTTACAGCGTGTTTTTCGGAGAGTTGTTTGCCTAGTTGTTTCAGAGTTGTTTTAAACAACTCATGAACAACTCTTGCTAAACTAGGTGCATGCTGGATGCAGGTTTTGAGATTGTGGAGGAAGCGCTATCGGCGATTGAGGCTGGCGATAGCGCTGGCAATTGGGAGTCCCAAGTGCTGGATTTCAAGGAAGACCCCGCTGTCCATCCGAAGAACAAGAACCCTGATGCGAGGTTGGTTGAATTTCTTGTTGATGAGGTCATCTGTTTCTCGAATGCGGACGGTGGCGTTGCTTACATCGTCCTTGGCGTCAATGATAAGGAGGCGGGACCTTCTGCATTCACTGGAACTGACCGCCCTTGTGAGTGGTTGGTGGAGAAGATCTACAGCAACACTCAACCGCATATCCAGGTTGAGGCCTTTGCGATTCAACGGTGCGATGCCCGCCTAGTGGTCTTACGCATTCCTCGTGGGATGGCTTTGTATCAGCGTCCTAAAGGTCAGGCAAGCAAGCGTGTTGGCAAGAGCTGCGTCCCCTTGACTGAAGACGAGCGCCGCGGCATCCACTTGTCTCGCTCTAATCCGGATCTCAGCGCCGGAAAGTCGTGGCGTGGGCCCGAAGACCTCAACGTGCAAGCTATTGAGCGAGCAAAGGCTCTGCTTGCTAACAGGAAAAGTGCGCTCGGTGACACATCGCCTGTTCCGCAGACGGGCCTCGAGCTCTGCAGTGAGTTAGGCTTGCTCACTTCCGATGGCGCTCTGACTTTCGCGGCAGAAATATTGTTCATGCAGCCGTTGCACAACCGGACAGTGGTGCGCCATTTGCTTCGCGAGGTGCCTAGTGGTGACCCCAAAGTCACCGAGATTTCCGCACCGTTGATTACCGCTTCAGAGCAGGTACGTGCGCTTATCAAGGCCAATACGACGCAAGAGATTGCTCGTGTTCAGCTCCCGAACGGGCAGGAATTCCCAATTCCAGCATTCCCTGCCACCGCCGTCGATGAGATTGTGTCCAATGCTTTCGCGCACCGTGATTGGGGAGCGACCACCTCTATCGTCGTTGATCAGTCGCCTACCAGCTTGACGGTGTGGTCCCCCGGTGGTCTCCCCGTCGGCGTGGCTGAAGAGAAGATCCTGACTACCCAATCCATTCCGCGCAATCCGGTCCTCATGGCGGCGTTGCGACAGTTGGGGCTTGCGGAAGAATCTTCGCGTGGTTTTGACCGCATGTGGGTTTCCATGCTTTCTAGTGGCAGGCAAGCCCCAAGCCTGAATGCCAACGGGCCGTTCGTTGAAGTCACTTTGCCTTCGGGAAGTGTGGATTCAGGTTTCATCAGAGCGTTGTACCTGCTGCGTATTGAATTCGGCGAGTCCATTTTTGACGGCGCTAATGGCCTCCTGGTCACACGGCATTTAGCCAACAATCAGATCCTCATGACATCTACTGCCGCCAGGTTGATGCAGGTCTCGGACGCGCAGGCCCAGGAAACCTTGGCGTGGTACTCGAGCCAGGGCTTTCTGGAGCAGTTGCGGGATGCGCCGGAGTGGATCCTCTCCGCACGAGCCCGCGCTGCTTTTGATGGGGAAGCGCCTTCGGTGGTCAGTGCCGTCACCACTGAGGATTGGGTCCTCGCCCAACTCCGCGAAGGGAAGTCCTTGAATGCACGCGAGGTCGCTGATGAGTTGGGCGTTGAGCGGGAGGCAGTGAGCAGACTTCTCCGTCATCTGCGCGACGTAGGCAAAGCGAAGATCGCTGGCGATAGTCCAACGCGCGGCCCAAGCGTCCGATGGGTGTCCGCCTAGTTCGGATTCCGCGCCCCTCGCAAACAACTCCAAACAACTCCAAACAACTCGAAACAACTCGAAACAACTATGTCTGCCTGCGTAAACGTGCTTCTTACAGCGTGTTTTTCGGGGAGTTGTTTGCCTAGTTGTTTCAGAGTTGTTTGAAACAACTCCCGGACAACTTGCACGCTTTAGCCACTTACGGGCACGAACGTTGCCACCAGGTAGCGGTTGATGTCGCATACGAAGCCCGTGAGCTTGGCCACCAGCATGTCCGATGCTGGGGATCCGGCCTTCCGCCGCGGGCGCAGCAGAGCGCGCCCAAGGAAACGTAGCCATGTAGCCTCTCTAACTCGAGTGAACAGAATTGGCTTCGGTGGCGTTAGCTGGTTTTACGCGATTCCCAAACGCCAAGCAGTTGCCTTTCAAAACGCAAAGTGAAACCGTTTCAAAGCGCAAAACGTCCAGGTAGGAGCATGTGATTCTGGTGGCTAAAAGTCCCCGGCAACAGTGCGGGATGCTGGTGCTTCGACTTGCTGCTCTTCTGCCGGCCGATTGGCCAGCGCCCAGGCAGCCACCGCAACCGGCAGCGCGATGAACATGAACGACGGAATGTAGGCCAACGTGACGCCCAGCGTCACGTTGTCGGTTTCCGGCCAGGTCCAGTTGGCGTACATGAAAAGCAGGATCAGGGTGGTGACCGGCCAGCGCACCGGGGATTGGCGCCCGGCGATGGTGAGCACGAGAGGGATGAGCCAGATTGAGTAGTAGTTTTGCAGCAGTCCGCTGGCCATGAAGCCGCCGGCAAAGCACACGCCCGTGGCCACAAAGGTGAACAGAACTGGGTCTGTTTCTTTCCACTGCCACATCAGGGCGACCGCACCGAGTGATGCGACGATGACGAAAAGTGTCAGCACAGTAACTACTGCATTCGGCCATTCGAGGATGATTCCGAGTCCGCTGACTGAACCGTTGAATCGCGGCCGGGGTTCGCTGAGATAAGGGACCAGGTTGGTGAAGAACAGCTCTGGTTCCGCGATGGTGAACCACCCGAAGGCGAACAGTGCTGCGGCGACGAGCGTCGCGATAACCACCACGGCCACCTGCCAATAGGCAAGGGAGACGATGAACAGCACCGCGAACTGGGGCTTGATGGACAGTGCCACGCCGGCGAGAGCGCCCGCTACCCATGCTTCTGGCCGTGTGAAGTGATTGCGCCAGCCGACCTTTAGCGCCCGTAGGCGGAGGGAGAACCAGATGAATAGCACCTGCAACAGCAGCATGAAGCCGTTGATATTGGTCAGTGCCAACGTTGTGCGGACTGGTTCCGGTGTGATGAAGAAGAAGCTCACCGCGAGCGGGAAGACAATGTGGAACCAGCGTGGGCGAACCATGTGCGCGGCCACAGCGATGGCAGCGATGATGCACAGTGCGCCAAGAGCAGCCATGACCGCGCGCGCCACTTCTTGTGAACCGAAGACTGCAACCGGGGCGATCAGCACAGTGCCCGCAGGGGTGTACAGGTAGTGAGGCATATCGACGGTGTAATCCGAATTAAAAACTGGCTCGCCGGAAACATAGTTATTGGCTGCGGTCCAGATCGGAATGAAGTCCGTGCCCGAATTCATCTGGGGGAACACTATGGCCGAACGGAGAAGGATGAAGGCCATCACCGTGTACAGCAGGGGAACCGCCACGCGAAAGACTTCTGATACCGCCGGGGTGCGGGCGGGGGTGGGGGACTGTGGGGCGTCGATAAGCACAGCGGGGAGGTTAGCACGACAAAATAGCCTTCCAGGGCCACCGAGGTTAACTAAACGGTTAGCAAACATCACGGGATATGAACTTGAAGGTGAACTGCGCATTAACTTGCGCACGGTGCAAAGCTGAGGCGAATTATATTCATGCCATTAATGCAGGTGAATGACCATGGGTCTTAATGGGGTAATTAAATGCTTGATGTCCACCAACTATCTGCTAAAGTTAACGACAGGTTAACAAAGGGCTAACGTAAGAGTTCGCCCCGTAGGCCTCGTCCGAGGAGGTTCCCCTCCACGGAACGACCACATTCAACTTCATGGCTATCACGTTCAAGGAAAGGAGGATGCCATGATCGCAATCAATAACATTTCCAAGGACTTGCACGCTCGGTTTGATGGAGTCGTGGGCGTACACGTTGTCGACGCTGTGCTTGAGGCAGTTCTTGCAGAGCACGTAGAGCGCGCGAAGGTAACCCAGTGGGTTCCGCTTCTCGCTGGCCGCGCAGCTGCAGAAGAGCTTGCCCGCATTGCAGACGGCACCCTCGACCCCGCCAAGTACGGCGAGACCCTGATCGCCGCTTAACTGGCCGCGAACAGTCGAGCCTTTGCCACGAGCCCTGGCCTGGATTTCTTATCCGGGCCAGGGTTTTCGCGTTCCGGCTATTCCCCGGCACGTGAGACCGGCCTGCCTAAACTTGCACCCCTGAGAGCCGAAAACCCGTCGGGTGCCTGAACGCACTACGCTAAAGACGAAGTTCTGTTGAGAAGTCTGATTAGGCATCGAAAGTGAGATCTGTGGAAACAACGACTGCAGTAGATGTACTTCAGCGTGTGCTGATGCCAAAGAAGGGCGAACCACACGACGTTCGCATGCTGTACCTCATTGAGGCGGAGCAGAATAAACAGCGTTTGACGTGGTCGGGCCGTACGAGTTTTAACATTCTTGCGGGGGAGGAGGTCTCTTTCGAAACATATTTCAATGCTTTCCCAGCGTCGTATTGGCGCCGCTGGTCGCAGTTGGACACCGTGGTGCTAGCCATGGATGTCCAGGGAGCGGCGACAATTTCGGTGTACCGCTCCAAGCATGATGGTGTGCGCATCTCGGTCACGAATGTGGAAGCGAAGGATGCGCGGGTGGAAATCCCGTTGAAGCTGGCCAACTTCGAGGATGGTGGCTGGCTGTGGTTCGACGTGAATGCGGAGTCGGACGCAACGATCACGGACGCTGGCTGGTTCGCGCCGCATGAGCCGAAGGAGCAGGTGCTGCCGGACGGCAGCACGATCGCGCCGTCGGAGAAGAAGGTCGCGGTGGGTATCCCTACCTTCAACCGTCCGCGTGATGCTGTCAACGCACTACATGCGCTGGCGGAGGACCCGTTCGTGTTGGAGGCGATTACGGATGTGCTGATGCCGGACCAGGGTAACCAGCACCCGGCGGACGAGCCGGACTTCAAGGAGGCCGAAGCCAATCTTGCTGGAAGATTGAAGATCTTCCAGCAAGGAAACCTCGGTGGCTCCGGTGGCTACTCCCGCATCATGTATGAGGCCCTCAACCAGACGGACGCGCCGTTCATCCTGTACATGGATGATGATATTGCGATTGAGCCGGATTCGATTCTGCGTGCAGTGCAGGCGGCCCGTTACGCGAAGAGCCCGATTCTTGTCGGTGGCCAGATGCTGAACTTGCAGGATCGTAGCCAGCTGCGCACGACGGGTGAGACGGTGGACCCGAACATCTTCATGTTCTCCGCCGCTAAGCATGCGGTCTATGACCATGACTTTGCTAAATACCCGCTCGGTTACGTGGGCACGGAGGAAGAGGACCTCGACCCGCGAAAGACCACCTCGCGCCCGCTGCACCGCCGCATTGATGTGGATTACAACGGCTGGTGGATGAACCTTTTCCCGCGCGTGGTCGCGGAGAAGATGGGTCTGCCGTTGCCGCTGTTTATCAAGTGGGACGACAACGAGTACGCGTTGCGCGCCAAGGAAGCAGGTCTTCCCACGGTCACGTGGCCAGGCGTGGCCATCTGGCACATGGCCTGGGCCGACAAGGACGATGCCATCGACTGGCAGGCCTACTTCCACATGCGTAACCGCCTCATCGTGGCCAGCATCTATGGTCCGGAGAATCCGGAGGCGATGCTGAAGAACATGCTGAAGTCCACGCTCAAGCACTACGTGTGCATGGAGTACTCCACCATCGCGATTCAGAATGAGGCGATGAAGGACTTCCTCGCCGGCCCGGACCAGCTCTTTGACATCCTCGAATCCTCGCTGCCGCGGATTCAGGAGATCCGGAAGGGTTTCCCCGATGCGCAGGTGCTGCCGTCCGCGGCGGATTTGCCGGCAGCAACAGGCGCGCCGGGTGTGCCCACGAACAAGATGGGTGGGCGTCTGGCCAAGATCAAGAAGATTCCGTGGGCCGCGAAGTCTTTGCTTCACCTGCGGAAGCCGGAGGATCGTGCGCATTGGGAGGCACCGCAACTTAATCTGACGGCGGAGGAGGCGCGCTGGTACACGCTGGCTCGCGTGGATTCCGCGACGGTGTCCACAGCCGGTGGTACGGGCGTGGCCTTCCGCAAGCGTGACAAGGAGTTGGCAAAGACTCTCCTGGATGAGCAGAAGCGTCTGCGCGCGGAGATCAAGGACCGCTGGGCGGAGCTCAAGCGCACCTACCGTGAGGCGCGACCGGAGCTGACCAGCCACGAGAACTGGAAGAAGATCTTCGATGAGCAATAACAACTCTTTGACTGCTTTTGAAGTGAGCGGTTTACGCGAACTTCAAAAGCTGCTTTTCGACGCACCCGGGGTCCTCCCCACCGCCCGCGGCCTCAGCCATTTCGGCGAACATGCGCTTGGGTGGCTGGGCATTTCGGCGGCAGGTGCGGCTCTGGATGAAAAGCGTCGACGGAAGTGGCTGGCCATGGGTGCTGGTGCTTTCACAGCGCACGCGGCATCCGTGGTGATCAAGCGCATTGTTCGGCGCCGTCGCCCACATGATCCCAGGATCAAAGTGGGTGTGGGTACGCCGTCGAGGTTGAGTTTTCCGAGTTCGCACGCGACGTCGACAAGCGCTGCGATGGTGCACCTTGCAGACATCACTGGCTCGAAACTGCCGTATGCGGGGATTCCCATTATGATGGCATCCCGAATGGTTCTGGGCGTGCACTATCCCACGGACACTCTGGCGGGCGCGCTGCTGGGGGCGGGGGTGGCGCGAGCCGCGATTGAGATTGAGAGGCAGACAGCATGACCGAGCCGAGCACTCCACCGTTGCAGGAAGAGCCGTTTCTGAAATCCGAGCCTCACACCGAGGGTGTGGACTACAACCGGAAGAAAACTCCACCGAAGAACCTGCCTGACGCGATGATCAAGGGCTTGCGCCCGAAGCAGTGGGTCAAAAACGTCCTGGTTTTGGCGGCCCCGCTGGCTGCGGGCACTGATTCCTTCACGTCCCGCACGGTGTGGGATATTGTGCTAGCGTTCATCGTGTTCTGCTTCGGTGCGTCCTCGATCTACCTGGTCAATGACGCGCGCGATGTGGAGGCGGACCGCGCTCACCCGACGAAGCGTTTCCGCCCGATCGCCTCTGGCAAGCTGCCCATTGGGTTGGCGTATGCGATGGCGGCAACGCTCATTGCGCTGGCCATCGGCTTGTCATTCCTGGCCTCCGATGGTGTGGCTTTGGCAACCGTCATTGGGGTGTACATCGTGTTGCAGCTGGGCTACTGCTTCGGCTGGAAGCACATCCCAGTGATTGATATTGCGCTGGTGTCCTCCGGCTTCATGCTGCGTGCCATGGCCGGTGGTGTCGCGGCGAATATTGAGCTCTCACAGTGGTTCCTGCTGGTCGCGGCGTTCGGTTCGCTGTTCATGGCCTCCGGCAAACGCTACGCGGAACTGCTGCTGGCGGAGCGCACGGGCGCGAAGATCCGCAAATCGCTGCAAGGCTACACGCAGACCTACCTGCGTTTCGTGTGGACACTGTCCGCCACAGCCGTGGTCATGTCGTACGCACTGTGGGGCTTCACGCTTTCCGACGGCGTCGCCCCCGCCGAGGGTCTCTGGTACCAGATCTCCATGGTCCCCTTCATCATCGCCATCCTCCGCTACGCCGCCGAGGTGGATAGCGGCAACGGTGGGGCACCGGATGAGATCGCTCTGGAAGACCGAGTTCTGCAGATGCTGGCCCTGCTGTGGATCTTCACCATCGTGATGGCCGTCTATGTGGTTCCAGCCATAAGTTAAGATATCCCGCATGGAAAAAAGCGCTCGTTCTTCGCTGCTCTTGTCAGCCCTCATAGCGGGCGCTTTCGCATTCTGGGGTGGTTTCAGCCGCCGTTGGATCAGCGATGACGGGCTGATCGTTCTGCGCACCGTGCGCAACATCCTGGCCGGAAACGGCCCCGTGTTCAACGTTGGTGAGCGCGTTGAGGCGAACACATCCACCCTGTGGCAGTACCTCATTGTTGCCTTCTCCTGGGTGCCCGGGATGAAGCTTGAGGACGTAGCGATGTGGCTGGCGCTTGCCTTCACCGTCATCGCTGCGGTGGTAGGTACCGTTGCCGCGGGCAAACTCTGGGGGCAGCACGCGGTACTGCCATTTGGCATCATCATCTACCTTGCCCTGCCACCCGCCCGGGACTTTGCCACCTCCGGTTTGGAATGGGGGCTGTCCCTAGCGTGGCTGGCCGTGTGGTTCGCGCTGTTAGTGCGCTGGGCAGACCGATCAGAAAATCCCGCCACACTGTACTGGCTTGCCTTCTGGGCCGGCCTGTCATGGCTGGTCAGGCCAGAACTAGCCTTGTACGGCGGGTTGACCGGTATCCTGCTGCTTGCCCTGAACCGACGCAACCGGCGTCGCATTGGCGGAATTCTGGCTGCGGCGTTACCGTTGCCCGCGGCTTACACCATTTTCCGCATGGGCTACTACGGGCTGCTTACCCCGCACACGGCTGTAGCTAAGTCCGCCTCCGAATCCGCTTGGCGTACGGGCATCGCCTATGTATGGGACACCGTGCGCCCCTACGGGCTGCTATTGCCTATCCTCATCGCCGTCGTGTTCGGGGCGATGTTCACCTACCAGCGCGGCGGTAAACAGGCCCTGGTAGCCCTCCTAGTTTTCGGCTGTGGCGCGCTGCATCTTATATACGTGGTGAAAGTCGGAGGGGACTTCATGCACGGCCGCATGGTGCTGTTACCCCTCTTTGCCATGCTGCTGCCGGTGATGGCAGTGCCAGCCACGGTGGTCACAGGTGTGGCTACCGCGGGTCTTGTCATCTGGGCGGGCATAGTCATCTACCGCGGGCACGACTTGGGGTTTGATCCCTTTGATGAAAATCCCGTGGACCTCACCATCGTGGACGAACGAGAATTCTGGACAGCCGTTTTACAGCGCGAATCCGGAAACCCGCCACGCTACGCCGAAGACTTCTACGCCTCAGACATGATGCACGGATGGCCAGAAGCCTGGAACGAAATCCATGCCGATAAGGCCAACACCTCCGCTGTGGTGAGTCTCGTTCGTATTCAAGACCATCCAAGCGTGTTCCAGTGGCAAACTCGCCCCCGCTTGACGGGGAAGGACGTACAGACAGACCTCGGACAAATGCCCCCCACGGCCTACCACATAAATTTGGGTATGACCGGGATGCTATCCGAGCTCGATGACCGCATCCTGGACTCAGTAGGTCTGGCAACGCCACTCGCCGCGCGCCAACCACGACTGCCCGACGGGCGAATCGGCCACGACAAACAATTGCCGTTCCACTGGCAATTAGCGGATACGGGGGTGGATGTTGAGGGGCTGCCGGAGTACGTCGATAAGCAACTCGTACGGCAAGCACGCGCAGCGCTGCGCACGCCAGATATCAATGAACTGATTGCCACCTACCGCGAACCCATGAGCGCCAAGCGCTTCGTGAAAAACATGGGCTGGGCAGTGACAAAGGGCCGCACACTCACTGTCAACGACCACCCCGATGTGTACCTTGATGCCAACACCCTCGAGCGCATCGCAGCCGGAGAAGACGTTGGGCTAGACGGCCCGCCTGTGTACTGGTTGAGCGAATAATTAGAAAACTTTTAGGCACCGTTGATAACATCGCGGTAACACTCCGCAGACAATCTGCGACATATGGGGATGTAACCCCAAAAATTTTCCCGAAGATTTGAATGGTGACAACATGAACGCGACTCTCTCTGTGCGCCGCGCCCTGATCGCGCTGGTAACAGCAGTTGTAGCAGCGATGAGCATGATGCTCGTTGCGCCGAATGAGGCACAAGCCAACCCGCGCGGGTGGCTCCGCCCAGACGCAACAGGACACTGCCACTGGGACCCAGTTGGCTACTGGGTACAACGCTGCGATGTCTGGTCCCCGTCGATGAACCGCAACATCCCGGTACAAATCGTGCCGGCAGCACGCGGTGGCAACGCTGGCCTGTACCTGCTGGACGGCCTGCGGGCGACGGAAAAGACCAACGCCTGGTTCCAAGACGTCAACGCGGCCGCCATCTACGAGAACTCCAACATCACCCTGGTTGCCCCAGTTGGTGGCGAAGGCTCCTTCTACGCCGACTGGACCGCCGACCCCAAGTACGGCAACGGCAAAACCTACCGGTGGGAGACCTTCCTCACCCGCGAGCTGCCCGGCTACCTGCAGCAGCACTTCGGCGTAGCTCCGAACAACAACTCCATCATCGGACTGTCCATGGGCGGCACCGCCGCAATGAACCTGGCAGCCAAGCACCCGGACCAGTTCCGTCAGGTGCTCAGCTTCTCCGGCTACCTCACCACCACGCTGCCAGGCATGCAGACCCTCCTGCGCGTGGCCATGCTGGACGCCGGCGGCTACAACATCAACGCCATGTACGGCTCCCTGCTCAGCCCGTCCCGCTTTGAGAACGACCCGTTCCTCAATATGCACGGCCTGCGCAACACCGACGTATACATCTCCGCCGCCAGCGGCATCCCAGGCCCGGCCGACGCCGGCTACCTGCCCCAGCACCAGCTGGCAGGCTCCGCCCTCGAAATCGGTGCACTGGCAAGCTCCCGCATCTGGGAAGGCAAGGCCCGCCTGACCGGTATCAACGTAACCACGGATTACCCGCCACTGGGCCTGCACAACTGGAAGGAGTTCGGCGGCCAGATGGTTAAGACCAAGGCGCGCGTACTCAACCACATGAATGCGTGGTAATCGCTTTACCACTTAACCGCGAGTGAGCTCGCGTGAACAGGTCCCTCCCAGGTGACTAGGAGGGACCTTTCGTTTGTTCGGAGCTGGGGTGCGGCAGAGCTTAACCTGAGCGCTATCCCGGGGCATTTGCGGGACCTTGCTTCACACTCTCCCCAGAGACGGTCGTACGTCCTGGGAAAAGCGAATTGAGGGTTAAGTAACAGAAAGTAGCGTCCAAAATCGGTGATGCGTACTAGCTGATTTCGGGCGATGTCGAATTGCTCGATGTGGCACCCTTGGTCAAGATGGTCGCCGCTCGCGACGAGGTCGTGGCAGGGCTCTAGTCTCCGCCCGCCCGCGCCTCGTCATCGCGTCCTGGTCACCGCGCCGTAGTCATCGCGTTGCAGTGACCTTGCCCCGGTCAGCCTTTCTGGCGGCCGGGGCTTGTGTGTCCATGGGCTGGTTTGATTGTCCGGTTGGATGATCGGGTTGGATGACCCGGTTTGACGATCGCCCCGAACTGCGAACAGTGTCCTGGGGTTTTGCCCCGCGGCGATCGCGATAGTCCAACCGCACCACACAACCTGTTTTGGGCATGCGGAAAGGCCAGCTGTTGCTGGCTTTCTGTATGTGGTGTGTGGTGGTGGTTTATTTGCCGTCTACCTGCCGTAGAGCAGCGTCATCGCTCCGTAGGGGTGGACAGTGTTGGGTACCAGGTGTCCGCGGGGTGATCGCCAGGTTGGTGTGCCTCGGATGTTTTCCACCCTGCCCCGGTGGGCATGTGCTGGGTCGTCGTCGTTGGTGCGGTTGTGATACCTACACAACATCGCCAGGTTATCCATATTCGTATGCCCACCTTTCGACCAAGCTGTGATGTGGTGGACCTCGCAGTTATCGGCAGCATGCCGACAATCCGGTACCGGGCAGGTTGGCATGGTGGCCCGTGCTAGGTCGCGTTGTTTCCGGTTGGCGAACCGTTGTGTGTCATACAGGTTGACCGCACCTTCCTGCGGGTGGAATAACGCCACCTCCAGGTGGTCGCCGTGATGCTGCGCTAAGTACTCGGCTCCAGTCATGGTGGTGCCATCGGTTAGCCCCAGGATGGTGTCGTCGCCGTCACCGCCGATGATGTTGATGTGCTCGTCTAACGGGATGAGGATCAGTGGTCGGGGCACAGCAGGGGCAATCCGCGATGGGGCAGCATCCCCTTCGCCTTCAGCATCAGGACGAAGACCCAGAATGCTCATTAATGCCTCATACATCTGTGGGCCGGCAGGACCTTCACCAGTGACTCTTTGACGAAGCGCGTACTCAATAGCTGCCATGTCTTTATCTGGCCCCATGACGTTCATAGGGCGGGACTTTTCACGCGAGCGACCAAACCCCACTGTTGGCTCCGGGGCAGGCTTGTCCCCCTCCGGCACGATGTCCTCTGCCCGACGCTGAAGCGTCTTGTAATCCCCCTTAACGGAAAGCAGAGCAAGCCGTAGCTCCCATTTGTTGCCGGGGTCGTCGATCCCGGCAAGGCGGGTTTCGATAAGGACAAGCTGATCCAAGGACTTCTGCGTGGAGCGTGCCACAGCTACAGCGTTTGCTTGTTTGCGGGTGAACGTTGTTTTGCCGTAGTAGACTTTGTGGACTTTGGTCCATTCGCGAATACGAGCAGGGCTGCAGCCAACGGCGTTGAGCACCTGGGCATCGAAATGCTCCAGGGTCTCAATCGGGTTCGTCAGCCCTGCTACGAGTGCCGCAAAAGGATTCATGCCGGTAACGCTAAACCGAAACCGGCAAACGCGCATCAAACGGCCGAAACGGCTTGTGGATAACACGAAACTATCCACAAGCCACGCGCGCCCAAATACGCGCCAGAACACGCGAAGAAGCCACAGATCCAGCACAAACAGCACGGTTCCCTGAATGACACAAAAAGTTAGGCCGCGCTCCACGCCTTGCCGGGCGGGCGGACGCCTGGGGGATCCCACGATGAACGGGTCATGCAACCGGAATCACGTGTTCACCACTAAACTCAAGTGGTCACAATATTCACGCCTTTCACTCGGCGTGTCTTTGGGTTAAAGTCTCAAGTGAAACTTAAACTTTGCCGCACAACGTAATTAAGTAACCGGCCCGGCCTAGGGGAGGGGAACCCCTGGGGTGGTGAGCTCCGGCATTTTGCCGTACCTTTTTGTTCGAATCAACCACTAAAGGGATACCTCCATGCGCTTGACACCACGACGTTTTCCCCGCAAGGCCTCTAAGGGCCAGATGCTTGCTATCGCCGCGGTCCCGACAGCTCTCGCTGTTGGTGTGGCCGTTGTACCGGCGGTTGCTCAGATCGGGTCTGCTGATCTGTCCAGCTCTTTGTCTTCTGGCCGTGGCCTTTCTGATGGTCTGCGTCCGTCGGACCCGCCACAACGTACTCCTATTGAGGTGGATGAGAATCCGCAGATTGAGGGTCTGCCTGAGGGGGTGACGGTTGATCGGATTGAGTGGTTGACGCAGCGTCGTGTGGCTGTGTTTATTAACTCTGCTGCGATGCCGGGTGAGCCTATCCAGGTGCAGATTCTGTTGGCAAGGGATTGGCATTCTAACCCGCAGGCGAAGTTCCCTGAGGTGTGGGCGCTTGATGGGTTGCGTGCGCGTGATGATGAAAATGGTTGGACCATCGAGACGAATATTGAGCAGTTTTACGCTGACAAGAACGTCAACGTGGTGCTGCCGGTGGGCGGCGAGTCCTCTTTCTACTCCGACTGGCAGAAGCCGGATAACGGTAAGCACTATATGTGGGAGACCTTCCTGACTAAGGAGCTGGTCCCGGTGCTGAATAATGAGTACCGTTCGAATGGTTCCCGCGCTGTTGTGGGTCTGTCTATGGGTGGGACCGCTGCTGTGAATTTGGCGGAGCGTAACCCGCACCTGTTCAACTTTGTGGGTTCCTTCTCTGGATACTTGGATACCACCACGAGCGGTATGCCCATGGCGATTATGGCTGCTCAGAAGGATGCGGGTGGCTATAACTCTGAGGCGATGTGGGGTCCGGTTGGTTCCCAGGACTGGATCGACCATGATCCGAAGCTGGGTATCGAGGCGTTGAAGGGCAAGACTGTGTACGTCTCCTCGGGCTCGGGCAAGGATGATTTTGGTAACGCTGAGTCTGTGGCGAAGGGGCCGGCCAACGCGGCTGGTATGGGCTTGGAGGTTATCTCTCGCATGTCCACCCAGACTTTTGAGCGGTATGCGAAGCAGGCGGGTGTGCCTATCATTACTCGCTACCGTCCGTCGGGTGTTCACTCGTGGGAGTATTGGCAGTTTGAGATGGCTCAGGCGTGGCCGTTTATCGCTGAGTCGCTGAGCATTCCGGAGGGGGATCGTGGTGCGCAGTGCAACCCGGTTGGTGCGATCAATGAGGCAACTAAGTCCGGTGTCATTGGTTCGTGTGTGAACAACGAGTATGACGTGGCTGGCGGCCGCGGGAAGGCTCAGGAGTTCCGTTCTGGCTCCGCGTTCTGGTCCCCGGAGACTGGTGCGCACGTGCTGATCGGCGCGATCTTGGCTAAGTACAACGCTTTGGGTGGTCCGGCTGGATGGTTGGGCTTCCCCAAGACAAGTGAGCTGACCACGCCGGATGGCAAGGGCCGTTATGTCCACTTTGAGCGTGGTTCTGTCTACTGGACGCCGGAGACCGGTGCGCAGGCTATCCCGGGTGACATGTTCGCCGCATGGGGCAAGGGTGGCTACGAGGGTGGCCCGCTGGGCTATCCGGTGGCTGAGGCTGAGGCCGTGGGTGCTGGCTACGTGCAGAAGTTCCAAAACGGTTACCTGACCCGTAACCCGGAGGGCGTGGGCGAGGGCCACTACCAGGTCTTTGGTGCCATCGGTGCGAAGTATGCGGAGATGGGCACGGCGCGTTCTGATCTGGGCTACCCAACGAGCAATGAGAAGAAGATCAACGGTGGCTTCTTCCAGGAGTTCGAGCACGGTAATATCTACTGGTCCCCGGAGAGTGGAGCCCACGCGATTTACTACGGCAACATCTTTGATGAGTGGGGCAAGCACGGCTGGGAGCAGGGTCGTCTTGGCTGGCCAACGTCTGATATGAAGGATATTCCAGCTGGTGGTAAGACCATTACTTTCCAGCACGGCACGTTGGACGAGATCTTCGGTCAGGTCCGCGAGCGTAAGAACTAAGGAGTCACAACCCTCATGCGTAAAGTCGCAGTATCTGTGTTCCTCGCCGTGGCTGGTTTGACGTTGGCTGCGTGTGGTGGGACGACCGTCGATAGTTCTGATGTGACCGCAACCCCGAGTGCGGTGACGAATTCCGCGACGAGTACCGCGCCCACCACAACGAGCACGAAGTCGAGCGAGAAGCGCCCGGAAGATGATGCTTTGGCAAATGAAGGTGCTGCGAGCGAGGTCTCCGATTTTCCGGAAAACACCCCGAAGCGCCCTGCGGAGGAGGAGGCTTACCTGGAAGCTCTACGGGAAGGTGGAGTGAAAATTGAGGGGACCGAAGATCAACTTTTAGCAACTGCCGGTACGTTATGCGGTGGTGAAACTATCACTCGTGACGCGGTGGCTGGTCAGCTCATTGAGCAGCAGCGCACCTCACTTGACTATGAGCAGCTGATCAAGCTTATCGACGACGCCGCGCACGCCAACCTCTGCTAGTTAGGAGGCGCGCACGTGCGCACCCGCAAAGTCCTTACCCTTGTTACCGCCTTGCTTGTTGTGGGCGTCATCGCCTTTGGTGCGGTGAAATGGCTTGGGCCAGAAGGTGGTCCGATTGATGAGGGCCTGCGCCCAGGCCCAAGTGAGGCTGACGAGCCTGCATGGTGCCCGGCGGTGGAGGTCATTTCCGCGCCGGGTACGTGGGAGTCGTCGAAAGATGATGATCCGTTTAACCCGCAGGCGAACCCGGCAAGTTTCATGCTTTCCATTACCCAACCGCTGCAGGAGCAGTACGACATTAATGATGTGCGGGTGTGGACGTTGCCCTACACGGCACAGTTCAAGTCCGTGCAGTCCCGCAATGAGATGAGCTATGACGATTCGCGCGATGAGGGCACGGAAAGACTCAAAGCCGAACTGAAGTTCGTGGCGGACACGTGTGCTTCAACCCAATTCATTCTGGCCGGATTCTCCCAAGGTGCGGTCATCGTTGGTGATGTGGCTAATGAAATCGGACGTGAAGCCGGCGTGGTCAGCCCTGAGCGTATCGCCGGTGTCGTGATGATCGCGGATGGTCGCCGTGAGAACGCCGTGGGCATCAACCCCGGTGTGGAACTCGGTGGTGTGGGGGCGGAGATCGCGCTGCATCCCCTGAACCGAGTCGTGCAGGCAATCGTGCCTGGCGCCAGCATGCGCGGTGTGCGTGAAGGTGGCTTCGGTGTCTTGAATGATCGGGCAATTGAGATTTGTGCCCCGGATGACAGCATCTGCGATGCCCCACCAAATGTGGTGGATGCGCTGGGTCGAGCACAGGATTTGGTGAACGCGAATGGCGTGCACGCCATGTATGCATCAAATCCGAACGTGATTCCTGGCACCACAGCGAACGCTTGGACCGTAGAGTGGATTCGACAGCGCATCGCTGAAGTTAGTTAGCCACAACAAAAGGAACGGAACAAGTATGGATCTCGAGCAGCTGCTCTACCAGTTCTACAACGACGACAAGATTGACCTGCCGCCGGAGCTGTCGCTCTACCAGCTGTGCGAAATGCTCTACCAGGGCAGCGCAGAAATGGGCACGGGTGACCTGCACCAGATGCGCTACTGGGACTTCTCCGAATCGCGTGAGGGTACTCCGGTGGACTTCACTCGTGATGAGGTAATCACCCGAATCAAGGCCGTGGCTGCGCGCCTGCAGCAGACAGGTGCGCCGGGGGATCGTGTGGCAATTTTGGCGGCGAACTCCCCGGAGTACATCTTCGCCTTCATGGGTGCGGTGTATGCCGACCAGATTCCGGTGCCGTTGTATGACCCCAATGAGCCGGGCCACGATGAGCAGCTGCGCGCCGTCATGGCTGACTGTGGTGCCAAAACGGTGCTGACAAACAACGTGGGTGCTAAGGCCGTCCGCGAGTTTTTTGCGGAGGTGCCTAAGCCGGAACGCCCGCGCATCATGGTGGTGGATTCCCTGCCGGATTCCTTGGCGGATGCGTGGACCCCGCCAGAGGAGCGGGAAGGCATTGACTCGCTGGATGAGGTCGCCTTCCTGCAGTACACCTCCGGTTCCACACGCTTGCCGGCCGGTGTGGTGCTGACAAACCGTTCGATCTTGACCAACGTTTTGCAGATTTATGATGCAGCGGAACTGAAGATGCCGCTGCGCCTGTCCACGTGGCTGCCACTGCACCATGACATGGGCATCATCCTCACCGTCTTCGTGGTCATCATGGGTATTGAGTTTGAGTTGATGGCCCCGCGGGACTTCATCCAACAGCCGAAGCGGTGGACAGACCAGCTGTCCCGCCGTGAGGGTGATGAGGATCAGTTTGTTTACACCGTTGTACCGAACTTCGCCCTGGACCTTGCGGCACGGTACGCCGCGCCGGAGAACGCAGAAGACTATGATTTTTCACAGGTAGACGGCATTCTCATTGGTTCTGAGCCGGTCACCCGCGCAGCCGTGGAAACCTTCGTGGAGGCATTCGCCCCGTCCAAACTGGACCCGCTGGTGCTGCGTCCGTCTTACGGTCTGGCAGAAGCCACCCTCATCGTGTCCACTCCGCAGACCGAAGATCGTCCGCTGTTCAAATATTTTGACCGTGAGCAAGTCGGCGAAGGCCGGATCGTGGAGGTGCCCGAAGGGGACGCAACCGGTATCGCATTCGCTTCCAATGGGCAGCCGGTGCCGGATATGACGGTGGCGGTGGTGGATCCGTCGACAAGCAATGAGGTGCCGGAAGGAACCATCGGTGAGCTGTGGATCCACGGCGACAACGTGGCGGCGGGCTATGAAGGCCGCGAGGAAGATACGCAGCAGACCTTCCACAACACACTCGGTGAGCGCCTAGCCGAAGGCTCCACCGTGCCGGAAGGCACGCCGGATGATGGTTGGCTGGCCACCGGCGACCTGGTGTCTATCTACCAGGGGCACCTCTACATCACTGGTCGCGTGAAGGACCTCATTGTCATCGCCGGGCGTAACCACTACCCACAGGACATTGAGGCCACTGTTATGGAGGCCAGCGACCATGTGCGCCCCGATTCGGTGGCGGCATTTGCCGTGCCGGGCGAGGATGTGGAGAAGCTGGTGCTGCTGGTTGAACGCGTTGAAGGCGCTGACCCAGCCGCCGATGCACTCGCCGAGGATGCCATCCGTGGCGCAGTGAGCAGTAAACACGGCATCAGCCCAGAGGTTGTGCGCTTCTACGCCCCGAATGAAATTGTGCGTTCCTCCTCCGGAAAGATTGCCCGTCAGGTTAATCGAAAGAAGTATCTGGCTAACGGTTAACCTTGACCGTCCGATACATAACTGTATTGGCCTGTTCAATTTTTCAACGGTATTCAAAACGGTATTCCAAAGGAAGGACCTGTGGCACAGACGATGACCGAAGCAGAACTGATCACCTGGTTGCGGCAATGGATTTCAGATGCCACGGGGACCAGTGTCGATGAGGTAGACCCAGCTGCACCATTGGAAAACTTGGGGCTGTCTTCCCGCGACGTCATCGTTTTGTCCGGTGAGCTGGAAAACCTGCTGGATATCAAACTGGATCCAACGGTGGCCTACCAGTTCCCTACGGTGGAAGCGCTCGCACATGGGCTTCTAGCTGGCACTGGCCTGTCAGGTGAAGCGAAACCGGTGAGCACCCGCCGCGCGGCCGACGGTTCTGGGGATATTGCCGTGGTGGGTCGCGCTGGACGCTTTCCCAAGGCAGGTAACCCCGATGAGTTGTGGGATCTGTTTGTCACAGGCCAGTGCGTCACCGGTGAATTGCCGGAAGGGCGCTGGTCTGAGTACTTGAGCGACCCGGTGATGGCCAAGAAGATGGAGGAACAAAATCTTCAGGGTGGCTACCTGGAGGACATCCGCACCTTTGATAATGAGTTCTTTGGTCTGTCCCCGCTAGAAGCCACCAACATGGACCCCCAGCAGCGCATCATGCTGGAACTGGCCTGGGAGGCACTCGAAGATGCCAACCTGCCCGCGAGTGATCTGCGCGGGGAATCCGTCGGTGTCTTCGTGGGATCCTCCTCGAATGATTACGGCATGTTGATCACCTCTGACCCGGCAGCGGCGCACCCGTATGCGTTGACAGGTACGGCGAGCTCCATCATTCCGAACCGTATTTCTTACGCCTTCGATTTCCGCGGCCCAAGCGTCAACGTGGACACAGCGTGCTCGTCTTCCCTGGTTGCGGTGCACCACGCCGTGCGCGCATTGCGCGATGGGGAAGCGGATGTGGCCCTGGCCGGTGGTGTGAACATTTTGGCCTCGCCGTTCATCTCAACTGCGTTTTCAGAGCTCGGTGTGATCAGCCCGACTGGTAAGATCAGCGCATTCTCTGATGACGCGGATGGTTTCGTGCGCGCGGAAGCCGCCGGTTTCATCGTGCTCAAGCGCGTCGAGGACGCGATTGCGGATGGGGATGACGTGTTGGCGGTGATCAAGGGTTCAGCGACGAATTCGGATGGCCATTCCAATGGTTTGACAGCCCCGAACCCGGAGGCGCAGGTTGATCTGCTGCGTCGCGCGTACGCGGATGCTGGTGTGTATCCGGCAACGGTGGACCTGGTGGAAGCCCACGGCACGGGCACGGCGCTGGGTGATCCGATTGAAGCCACCGCCCTGGGTGAGGTCCTGGGATCGGGCGCTGGTCGCTCGGATTCGGAGCCACTGCTGCTCGGTTCGGCGAAGTCCACCATCGGCCACTCTGAATCCGCCGCTGGTGTGGTGGCCATGATCAAGGTTATCGACGCATTGACGCACGACACGGTTCCGCCGACGGCGAACTTCACCACGCCGAATAAGTACGTCGACTTTGATGCGCAGGCCATTGAGATCGTGGAGGACCCCCGCGAGTGGCCGCAGTACTCTGGCCGTCGCACCGCTGGTGTGTCGGGCTTCGGCTTTGGTGGCACGAATGCGCACGTGGTACTCACTGACTTTGATGCGTCGGACTACAAGGTCGAGGCTGACATACCTGCCGCGCTGATTGATCCGGAGAACCCCAACTTGGTACTGCTGCCGGTCTCGGGCTTGCTGCCATCGCGCCGCCGCGACATGGCGAGTGTGCTGGAAGAAGCACTGGAGAAAACCGACGCAAAGACGGATCTGCGTGCAACCGCGCGCACGCTGGCTGGCCGCAATCATGGCCGTTCCCGCGCCGTGGTCACCGCATCCACCGTGGATGAGGCCGTGAAGCGAATGGGGTACGTTGCCCAGGGCAAGAACACGCAGGGCGTCTACTCCGCGGATAGTCCGGCGGCGGTAGGGCCGGTGTTCGTGTACTCCGGCTTCGGTTCGCAGCACCGCAAGATGGCTAAGCGCCTGGTGGAGGTGAACCCGCTGTTTCGGGAGCGCATCCAGGAGCTGGACAAGGTTGTTGCCTTTGAATCCGGTTGGTCCATGATGGACCTCATTCTTGACGACGAGCAGACGTACGACACCGAGACCGGCCAAGTCACCATCACCGCCATCCAAATCGCGGTGACGGACCTTCTGGCCAGCTACGGCATCACCCCGGCTGCCACGATGGGCATGTCCATGGGTGAGATGGCTGCGGCCTACGCCGCCGGTGGCTTGTCCGCCGAAGACGCCCTGACCATTGCATGCGCCCGCGCCCGCCTCATGGGCGAGGGGGAGAAGCAGGTTGCTGGCACCGATGCGGAAGGCGCCATGGCCGTGGTGGAGTTGAGTCGGGAGGAGTTGGCGGAATTCGCGGATAAGCATCCTGAGGCCGCTGGCGTTGAGCCCGCTGTGTACGCGGGCCCGGGTATGACCACGGTGGGTGGTCCCGGCAAGGCCGTGGACTATCTGGTGGCGGCGCTGGAAGCCGAGGAGAAATTCGCACGTAAGCTGCAGGTTCGCGGCGCGGGCCACACGAGCATGCTTGACCCGATCCTGGGTGAGCTCGCCGGTGAGATCGCTGGCATTGAGCCGAAACCGCTGCGTATCACGCACTTTGGTTCTGTCGACGGTACGCACCGCCCGGGTGACACCGTGCATGATGTGGATTACTGGATCCGCATGACGCGCCAGCCGGTGATGTTCCAGGATGCCACGGAGGCGGCTTTTGCTGCTGGTCACACCACGTTGGTGGAGATCTCCCCGAACCCGGTGGCGATTATGGGCATGATGAACACGGCGTTTTCCGTGGGCAAGCCGGATGCACAATTGCTGTACTCCCTCAAACGCAAGGAAAATGAGGTGTCTACGCTGCTGGACCTAGCCGCCAAGCTGTATGTTCAGGGCATGCCGGTGAATCTCGCCGCGATTGCTGGGGCTGGTGCGCGCGCGGAGCTTCCGCATACGCAGTTCAAGCGCAATGATCTGTGGACGGATGCCCGCCCGTCGGCGTCGGGTACCGGCCCGCTGGGTGCGCGCGTGTCGCTTCCCGACGGGACCTTGGCGTACGCCACGCAGGCGGACCAGATTTATTCGGTCATGCAGCTCGTCGAACTCGCCGCGGCGGCAACGGACCCCAATGCGCGCGTTATTGCCGCGGAGGAACGCGCCCCGCTGCCCGCTTCAGGCGAGCTCACCACCTTGGTTCGCCGGGGTTTGGGTGGTCTCACCGTCACGGTTCACAGCGGGGAAGCGCTCATCGCAGAAGGCTTTGCTACGACGCTTGACCTCGCCACAACCCCTCTCCCCGGCGTGACGGATAATCCCCAGCCGCCGGAAGTGGCCGCTGCACGCGAGTTGGCGGAAGCTGCCCGCGAGTCCGGTGTTCCTGGTGCCGTGAATGTGGAGCCTGTCGTGTGGGACCCGGCCAGGGAGACCGTGGAGGAACGCCTCCGCGCCATCGTGTCTGAGTCCATGGGCTATGACGTGGATGACCTGCCGGTGGAACTGCCGCTCATTGACCTGGGCCTGGATTCCCTCATGGGCATGCGCATTAAGAACCGCGTGGAAAACGATTTCCAGATCCCGCCGCTGCAGCTCCAGGCGCTTCGCGACGCCTCCGTGGCCGACGTGATCCACATGGTGGAAGACGCCGTGGCTGGTCGGCCTGTGGCCGACCTGCCACGGGAAACGGGGGCTGGCCAGGTTGAGCCCGCTGCGCAGGCTCAACCAGAAGAAACAGAGGTAGAGCAGCCAGGGGCTGACCAGCCCGCTGGCGGCGTGGGTGTCGCCCCGCGCGACGCGTCCGAGCGCATGGTCTTCGGCGCCTGGGCGAAGTACGCTGGCGCGGCCGCTGCTGGTGTGACCTCACCGCTGCCAAAGATTGATGAGAAGGTGGCCGGTGAGATCGCCGCACACTTGACGGAGCGTTCTGGCATTGAGGTGACCGCGCAGCAGGTGTTGGACGCGGACACCCTGGAACCGCTGGCCAACGTGGTGCGTGAAGGTTTGGAAACTCCGGTGGAGGGCAATGTCCGCGTGCTGCGCGCACGTACGGATGAGACCACGCCGTCGGTGTTCCTCTTCCACCCGGCCGGTGGGTCGAATGTGGTGTACGAGCCGCTGACGCGCCGTCTGGCGGACAATGTTCCGGTTTACGGCCTGGAGCGCCTGGAGGGAGGCCTCGAGGAGCGTGCGGCGGCGTACATCGATGACATCGTGGAACTTGCCGAGGGTCAGCCGATCGTTCTGGCCGGCTGGTCTTTCGGCGGTGCCCTGGCCTATGAGGTGGCGCACCAGCTGCAGAACCGGACTGGCGCGGACACCCCGGACGTGAAGTTCATCGCGCTGCTGGACACCACGCAGCCGCGGAACCCGACGCCGAACACCCCGGAGAATGTCCGCGCACGCTGGGAGCGCTACGCCGCCTTTGCCAAGGAGACGTACGGCCTCGACTTCGAGGTGCCCTACGAGCTGCTGGACACTGCCGGTGAGGATGCGCTGCTGACCATGCTGGGTGAGTTCCTGGCCACCACGGATGCTTCCGCGCACGGCTTGTCCGCTGGTGTGCTGGAGCACCAGCGTGCCAGCTTCGTGGATAACCAGATTTTGGCCAAGGTGGATCTGACCAAGTGGGCTGACGTTGACGTGCCGGTGTTGCTCTTCCGTGCGGAAGGGATGCACGAGGGTGCGATTATGCTGGAGCCTGCTTACGCAGATATTGCACCGGACGGCGGTTGGGCCGCCATCGTGGAAGATTTGACCATCGTGCAGCTGCCGGGTGATCACTTGGCGGTTGTGGATGAGCCGGCGGTGGGGATCGTCGGTAAGCATATGCAGGAGTGGATTAATGGCAACGACCGCTGAAAAACTCGCTGAACTGCGTGAACGTCTGGAGCGTGCGCAGGACCCGGGCTCGGAGCGCGCGCGGAAGAAGCGTGATGATGCTGGGCAGACCACGCCGCGTCAACGCATCAATGCGCTTCTTGACGAAGGGTCGTTCGTCGAATCCGGCGCCCTTGCCCGCACTCCTGGCGACCCGGACGCTGTCTATTCCGACGGTGTGGTGACTGGTTATGGTCGCATCGACGGCCGCCCGGTGGCCATTTACGCCCACGATAAGACAGTGTATGGCGGTTCCGTCGGTGTCACCTTCGGCCGCAAGGTCGTGGACGTGATGGAGATGGCCATCAAGATTGGCTGCCCCGTCATCGGTATTCAGGATTCTGGTGGCGCGCGTATTCAGGACGCGGTGACCTCCTTGGCTATGTACTCGGAGATCGCGCGCCGTCAGCTGCCGCTGTCCGGCCGCTCCCCGCAGATCTCCATCATGTTGGGTAAATCCGCTGGTGGCGCGGTGTATGCACCGGTGACCACCGACTTCATCGTTGCCGTGGATGGTCAGGCGGAGATGTACGTTACCGGCCCAGCGGTGATCCGTGAGGTGACCGGTGAGGATATTTCCTCAGCTGAACTTGGTGGCGCTTTGCAGCAGGAACAGAACGGCAACGTCTCGGTGACGGTGCAGTCTGAGGATGAGGCGTTTGACTTCGTCCGCGACTTGCTTGCGCACCTTCCCACCAGCGCCTTTGATGAGCCACCGGTGGCGTGGGCGCCCGCGGATGAGGATTTGGATGATTCTGCTTTAGATGAGTTCATGCCGGATGACACCAACGCTGGCTACGACATGATGGATCTGCTAGTACAGCTGGGTGATGATGAGGAGATCCTGGAGATCCAGGAGAACTACGCCCCGAACCTCATCTGCGCCATCGGGCGTATCGACGGTCGCCCGGTCGGCTTCGTAGCCAACAACCCTATGCACTTTGCTGGATGTATTGATGCGGATGCTGCCGATAAGGGAGCTCGGTTCATTCAGATCTGTGATGCCTATAACCTGCCACTTGTCTTCGTGGTGGATACTCCGGGCTACCTGCCGGGCGTGGACCAGGAGAAGGTGGGTCTCATCCACCGCGGCGCCAAGCTGGCGTTTTCCGTGGTGGAGGCAACTGTGCCGAAGATCGCGCTCATTGTGCGCAAGGCTTATGGTGGCGCCTACGCCGTGATGGGGTCAAAGAACCTGACGGGTGACCTGAACTTCGCGTGGCCTACTGCGCAGATCGCCGTGATGGGTTCTGCTGCCGCGGCCGTAATGATTCAGGGCAAGCAGCTGGCGGCCATTGAGGATGAGAGTCAACGTGCGTACATGAAGAAGGTGTTCATGGACTTCTATGAGGAGAACATGACCTCCCCGTACGTGGCCACCGAGCGCGGGTATTTGGACGCGATGATCCAGCCCTCGGAGACCCGCCTGACTTTGCGCCGGGCTTTGCGTCAGCTATCCACCAAGTACGACCAGGATTTGCCAAAGAAACACGCTATTCACCCGCTGTAAACAGTCGGCTGTAACGGACCTAGCTTTAGCGGCGATACTCGAAGCGATAAAGGAAAATCACTTCTACCTTTGGGAGGACTCAATGCTCAGCAGTGCACTGGACATCGGCGCAGAAATTATCAACTACATCGTCTGGGTCGTTCGGTCGATTGCCTCCGGCAAGTCGCCGTTCTAAAAGACGGGCAACTTACCGTTTGATCAGGCGCGCAATGCCGCGCCACCCCAGCATCAGCAGCGCCGACATCACACTGGCCACGAGAATGAAGGACCAGTGCGGCAGCTGCTGATTTCTTATTGCCCAAATAATCAAACCGGTAGCCACGGTGATGAGCCAGATGACCCAACCTCTGGCTTCTTTCAGCGCGAATAGCGCGAACATCCACGCCAGCGCAACGCCGAGCAAGAACGGCCAGAGGGTGTCGAGCCAAGTGATGAAGTTCAGTGGTGTCTCTTCGGTCTGGTGTGCAATGCGCGCAAACAAAGCGAACAGTGCGATAGCAACAGCGTCGAGCGTGATCGCAGTGGAGTTCTTCATAGCTCCAGAATAGCCCCCAGTCTTTTCATCGATGACATGCAATTCGACGTTGAAAGGGAGTTTTGGCGGATCGAACCTGCACACCTTCGCCGTTTATTGCAGTGGACCTGAATGCGGAGTAGTGTTTTTCCGAACGCCTTTTAAGGCATTTCTCAGATCCTTTGGAGTTATTTGTATGAAGACATCACACCGGGTGAGCCCTCAGTGGTTGCTTGTCGCCATGGTCACGATTCTGGCGCTGGTTGCCAGCGTCCTCGTAGCAACGCCGCGGGCTGTTGCTGATCCAGGGCCGGTCCCAGCCGGCCACCCCATCGCAGAAAATCCGCCGCTTCCTGAGCGTTGCGGTGGCTTGAGTATGGCTCTTGTGTTTGACGTTTCGGGTTCCATTGGCCAGCGAGGCCTGGCTGACTCGAAGAACGCGGCCAAGGCTGTTGTTGAGGCGCTGAAGGATACTGACATCACGATCGGTATGTACAGCTTTGCTAGGCATGCTCCGGCGAAGGGGCAGCAGAACCTGGACAAAACCCCGGCTTCTGAGCAGGAGAAGCTGAACGCTCATATTGATAAGTTGGCCATCCCAAGTGGAAGGGACAACTACACCAACTGGCAGCAGGCTCTGACACAAGTTGAGGGTATGGGCTACGACGTTGTGTACTTGATCACGGATGGTCAGCCGAATACCTATGGTGACGACGACGGTACGGTTGAGGGCCAACCACCACTGTTGAGTGTCCAGAATGCAGTGAAGGCTGCTAATGATCTCAAGCAGGCAGGCACTCGTGTTGTGCCACTGGCCGTTGGTGGTGGTGTTCAGCCGGGTACTGAAGCGGCAACGTACCTGGGGTACATCTCAGGCGAGGATGATTGGATCCCTGTTGCTCAGTACGCCGAGTTGTCCGAGGCACTCGTCGAGCAGACCACGAAGGGCTGCCAGGGCGAAATCAACATTCAGAAGAACTTTGTGAATAAGCGTGGCAAGGTTGTTGAGCCCACTGCGCCGGCCACGAAGTCTGGGTGGAAGTTCTCCATCGCAGACACGAAGGCGAATGACGCGGATAAGAAGATCGTGGCACTCGATGAGGAAGACGTGGTCACCGATGAGAAGGGTGCAGCGACCCTGCGTTACCGCACGTCGAAGCCGGACACTGAAGGCACTGTGACGGTGGCTGAGGCAGACGGTGAACCGAAGAATGTTAAGTGCACCGATTCCAACGGCACTGATGTTGATGTGAAGCTGGAGGGCAATAAGTTCACTGTTCCGGCGAAGACCGGTTCGGAGCTGTCCTGCACCGTGTCCAACCTGGATGAAAACGCTCCTGGTTCTTCGGGTGGCGGTTCGAGTGATGATCCGATTACGGATCGTTGTTTGCCGGCTGTTGGTGGTGTTCTTGGTGCGTTGATTCTGGCGCTCCCGTTGATTGCGCTGGGTAATGCGAAGGCGCCGGGCATCATGGCTTTGCAGGAGAGCATTGGTAAGCAGATTCGGGAGGCGAACTCCAGGATTCAGCAGGGTACGGGTATTTACAACGAGGATTCTTCGCGGTTTGCTGCGCAGATCGATGATCAGCTGAAGGCTCTTGCTTACAACAACCAGGATGCTCTGAAGGTGTTGGGTAGTTTGGCTGCTCTTGCTGGTGCGGCTGGTTTGCTGTGGGCGTTCTGCGCCCCGGGTTCTGGTAGTTCTGGTAATAAGATCACGGTTGGTGAGGCTTTCGAGAACTTGGGTAGCTCGGAGAAGCCTTCCGAGGATACTGAGTCGGAAGGCAACTAGGCCACCAACGAGAAACAGGTTGCTACAGCGGAGGCGTAGTGCTCTTCGCTCCTGTTGAAAACGAATAGTTCATGCTCGGTGGGCAGCGTTATTGCTGCCGGCCGAGCATGAATCCTTTTCCGGCATAGGCAATGAGATAAATCACCCAACCGATGACGGTGATAAGGGCGAAAGAGACAATGCGGTAGATCAGGGTGGTGGCGGTGGCGTCGACCAGCGTGAGGCCGGTTGCCACCAGCGATGCGGTGGCAACGGGCTCGACGGTGCCAATGCCTCCGGGGGTGATCTGGGCGGCACCAGCTAATTTGGTCATGATGAAGGCCAGGGTCACTCCTTGGATTGTGGTTGCGTCCAGGCTGGGGTGGAAGCCGGGGAGGGAGCCGGTGACGGCGGCGACGCAGAAGTAGAGGGTGGCTACGTCGATAAGCTGATTGAGCAGTGAGAAGACTGTGGCGGCGATGAATCCGCGGGGTGACACGCGGATATCACCAAGTTGGGTGATTACGGGCAGGACGCGTTCACGCACGCGCGTGGGTAGATAGCGGGCCCAGCGTGCAAGCACGTTGGGGTTGTACACGGCCCAGAACAGGCCGGCGATGGCGGCGGTGGCCACGGCGAGGGAGCCGGCGAGCGCCCACATGGATAAGTTCGCGCCGAGGAAGATGGCGGCGACGATGCCAATGACTACCATCCACACGGTGGAAAGTGCGCCGGAGATGACAAAGAACCACCCGCACAGGCCAGCGGAAGCGCCCCAGGAGCGGTGGATGCGGTAGGTCAACCACGCTGAGAGGGCGGGGCCACCGGGGATGGTGGTGGACCAGGCGTTGCTGGCCAGGGTGACGGCGGTGCAATTCCCCATGTTCGCGTTCACGTCTTTGGAGGCGAGGAGGATGCGCATCACGGCGGCCATGGACACGATGGCCAGCACCGAGAAGAAAATCGCTGCCGCCACGTACTTGGGGGAGGCCTGGCCGAGTGCTGCGAAGGCCTGCCCGAGGAATGGCAGCTGGTCACGGAAGACCAGTGCCACAATAATGAGGACCGCGATGGGGGCCAGCCACCGCGCCCAGGAGCGAAGATCAGTCATTCAGTCGGCGCATGAGTTCATCGAAGGGAATGAGGTCACGGTTCTGTTCCACGCTCACACCACTGCGGGCGTGCTGCGCGGCCAGGACGGTGGCGCCGATGGGGATCTCACCGGCGCGGGGGTGGGCGGGTTCGGAGTGGCTGGCGGCGCTGGTAGAGCTGCCTTCTCCGAAGCTCTCGTAGGCGCGCTTGACCCAGCGTGGGGCCCACCAGTTGTCTTCGCGCAGTTCGCGCATGACTGCGGGTACGAGCAGCAGGCGGATGAGTGTGGCGTCGAGTGCGAGGGAGAAGATGAGGCCGAAGGAGATGTACTTCATCATCACAATCTCACTCATCGCAAACGCGCCCGCGACCACGATCATGATGAGGGCGGCCGCTGTAATAATCCCGCCAGTGTGCGCAGTGCCGTATTTGATTGCATTGCTTGTCGACGCACCCTTGTGCCGCGCCTCCACCATCCGGGAGACCAAGAACACTTCATAGTCCGTGGACAGGCCGTAGAGAATCGCAATGATGAGCACCAGCACTGGACTCATCAGCGGGCCTGGTGTGAAGCCGAACATGCCGGAGCCGACGCCGTCCACGAAGACGAGGGTGAGGAAGCCGAGCGTGGCGCCGATACCTAGGACGTTCATGATCACGGCCTTGACAGGCAAAATCATCGAACCGAAGAGCACAGCCATGAGCAGGAATGTCGCCACAACCATGTACACCGCCATCCACGGCAGGCGGCCCAGCAGCGCTTCGATGGATTCGACTTCCATGGCCGGTGTGCCGGCGATGTAGAGGTCCACGCCTTCTGGTGCTTCGATGGCGCGCAGTTGGTCGATGACTTCCTTACCGCCGTTGCGGTCCGCCAGCGTGCCGGAGAGCACGGTCGTACCGTCCTTGGTGGCCTGCGAGGGCTCCATGGGGGAGGCGAGGCCGGTGACCTGGCGTGTTTGCAAAACTACGTCCACGAGCTGTTGATTGTCGGCGCCGGTAATTACCAACTTCACCGGGTCCGTGCGGAAAGCAGGGAAGGTCTCATTGAAATCGTCCTGTGCCTGGCGGACAGTATTGGTGGGTGGCAGGTACGACTCGTTGATGCCGCCGAAGGTGATGCCCACGATGGGGATGGTCAGCGCCAACAGCGCGCCGGTCACCCCCACGATGACGCCCTTGGAGTGTCGCATGGCCCACGCCGGGATCCGGAACCAAATCGTGTCCTCAATCCGCTTGGCTGTGCGGCTGGTGTGGCGGACGGACCACTTATCGATGTTGCGCCCCAACATCCCAAACAACGCTGGTAGTACCGCCACCGAGATCACAGCGGCGAAAAGCACCGCGCTGATCGCGCCGTACGCCACTGATTTCAGGAAAGCCTGCGGGAACATGAGCAGCCCGGACAAAGCTACGCCGATCAAGAGTGCAGAGAAAAAGACTGTCTTGCCCGCCGTGGTGGTAGTTTCCGCCACGGCATCTTCGACTGTTCTGCCCTTATCCAGCTCCTCCCGGAAACGGGAGACCATGAACAGGCCATAGTCGATGGCCAGGCCCAGCCCCAGCAGCGTGATGATGGACTGGGAGAACACGTTGACCTGATGGAACTTCGCCAGAATCGCCAGGATGGACAGCGACCCGATGATGGAAAGCACACCCACGATCAGTGGCATCGCTGCCGCGATGACACCGCCGAAAACAAATAGCAAGATCACAGCCACAAAAACAAGGCCAATTTTTTCCGCGCGGGCAATGTCATCCGCCATGCCACGGTCCAATGCGTCAGCCACAGCGGTGGCGCCGGCGATTTGCACCTCCGCGCCGGGGATCTCAATGGCTTCGAGTTCTTCCTGCAGCTCCCGGAAATCCTTCAACGTTTGCTCGCCATCACCGGCCAGGCCGATCGCAGCAAAAGCCTTCGTTTTATCCGGGGAGATCAGCTGCGGGTTCGGGGTAGAAAAGTAGCTGGTCAGTTGGGCAACTTCGGGGCGATCTTTGAGTTTGGAGATCTGCCTGTCGGCGGAAGCCATCACCTCTGGGTCCGTAACATTGCCACTGACCAACAGGATCACGTCGCCGGCGTTGTCGCGGCCAAACGTGTCCTCCTCAATCACCGCAGCGGTGGTGGAATCCGCCCGCGGATCCTCCCAACCTTCCTGGGACAGGCGCTCACCGAGTTTGGAGCCCCAGAGCACCTGCATGAGGATGATCAGGGCAATGATCACCACAGGAATGATCTTGCGGTGCCGGTAGGCGGCATGGCCCCACCTATAGAACATGCGTCTCCTAGTTTTTGATCAATGCGCTCAGCGGGCGGAACGGCTGCAGCCACGCACCGCCGTCCGGCAGTTGGTCCAGGTTGACGCGCGGTAGCGGTTCGCGGAATACACCAGGGATGTCCTCTAAGTCTACGAATGTGATGTCCGGTGAGGTGACTGCCCAACTGGCGTGTTCGTGAAAACCTATGGCGGTGACGGGGATGCCATCATGCGCGAGCTCCGTGAGTAAGTCCTGGAAGTTCTGGCCATCGGCGGAAGCAACCACGACCCCGCGCAGCACGCCCTCATCTCGGCGGCGGTTGATGTGGGCAACCATGTCCGCATCCACATCAGATTCATCATCCGCCTTCGGCTTAGCAAAAACGGCGAAACCAACGTTGCGCAGCGCCTCCACCCAGGGCCGCACCACATCAGCGGAACCGAGGGTGACATTGGTAAACACGGTTGCTTCCGGCTCTACCTCACCCGGCATGTCCAGGGCGCGGTGCACAAGCCAGCGGCCAATAGCATCAAAGCGCGGCCGGTACGCGGCGGTGGGACGGCCACCCAGAATGGCGCCTAAGCCCATGTCCAGGTTGGGTGCATCCCACACCAGCAGCAGACTATCCGGGCCCGCATCCGCGCCGGGGGAGTAGGAATGGATCAGGCTATGTACATCTGTCATTTTTTCACCCAGAGATATTCAGAAATCACGTGCTGTTTATCCAGGCCTTTGCCTTCAAACTTGGTGATCACCTGGCGGTCTGTCAGGATGGGGGCATTCTCCCACGGCCAGCCCTTATATTCCAGCATCGGCTCGACCTCAACTAGCTCATTGATCCACTCGGCGTAGTCGGCGTGGTCCGTGGCCACGTGCAATACGCCACCTGGCTTCAGGCGCGTGGCAATGAGGTTGAGCGTTCCCGACTGGATGATCCGCCGCTTGTGGTGCCGGGCCTTCGGCCACGGATCGGGGAAGAAAATGCGCACGCCATCAAGGGATTCTGGTGGGAACATGCGAGCGAGCACCTCCACTCCGTCGCCTCGCACCATGCGGATGTTTTCAATCCCGCCGCGCACAACGGAACCCAGCAACTTGGCCAGCCCCGGCTTGTACAACTCCACGGCGATCACATTCGTGTCTTTTTCCAACGGCGCCATCGCAGCGGTGGACGTGCCTGTGCCTGAGCCAATCTCCACGATGGTTTTATGCCCGCTGCGTCCAAACCACTCATCAACATCAATGGTCTGATCCTCATCAGAGTGGGTGAGGATGCGGCCGAGGCGGGGCCACCATTCGTCGAAAAGCTGCTCCTGATTAGGCGTGAGCGTGCCACGACGAAAAGTGACGGAACCCAGGCGGGGGTAATCCAGGCCCGTGTCAAACTCAGTCTGCGGGGGGCGACCGTGCGGGAGTTCACCAAGAGAATCATTCACGCACGCCATTGTCGCAGCTTTTCGGGCTGTCCCCCGCATAGGGGCAATAAAGGCAAAAACATCCACGGATTATACCCGCAGAACTCACATACCGTCCGCTTGGCAGGTATTGCGGGGATCAAGGCTGCTTATCGACGTTTTATCCCCCGCACCCACCATTCTCCAATGACCCACATTCGGGGGTAGCGATAATGTGGCATCGTCGCGCTATCGTGGAGACTTTCGAGCGACAGGCGGGTGACGGTAACACTTCGATATTCTAAAGGAGAAGAATTAACTGGGTAGTCGCCGATTATTGAGGAGAAAGTATGACCGCCGTAGTGAAGGGTCTTCAGGGGCAGGCCCCCACCGAAAACGAGCAGCTGATTGAGTGGATCAATGAGGCTGTGGAGCTGTTCCAACCGGAACAGGTAGTTTTCGCTGACGGATCAGACGAAGAGTGGGAGCGTCTCGCCGCTGAACTGGTGGAAAAGGGCACGCTGATCAAGCTCAACGAAGACAAGCGCCCGAACAGCTTCCTTGCCCGCTCCCACCCGTCTGACGTTGCCCGCGTGGAGTCTCGCACCTTCATCGCCAGCCCCACCAAGGACGGCGCAGGCCCGACCAACAACTGGGTCGAGCCGAACGAGCTCAAGGCCGAAATGACGGAGCACTTCCGCGGCGCCATGAAGGGCCGCACCATGTACGTGGTGCCGTTCTGCATGGGCCCGATTTCCGACCCGGAACCGAAGCTCGGCGTTCAGCTGACGGACTCCCCCTACGTGGTCATGTCCATGCGCATCATGACACGTATGGGGCAGGAAGCTCTGGACAAGATTGGCAAGGACGGTGACTTTGTCCGTTGCCTCCACTCCATCGGCGCACCGCTTGAGCCCGGCCAGGAAGACGTGGCATGGCCCTGCAACGACACCAAGTACATCTCCCAGTTCCCGGAGACCAAGGAGATCTGGTCCTACGGTTCTGGCTACGGCGGCAACGCCATCCTGGCTAAGAAGTGCTACGCCCTGCGTATCGCATCCGTCATGGCCCGCGAAGAGGGCTGGATGGCTGAGCACATGCTCATCCTCAAACTCACCGACCCGGACGGCAAGGCCTACCATATTGCGGCCGCCTTCCCGTCTGCTTGCGGTAAGACCAACCTGGCCATGATCACCCCGACAATTGAGGGCTGGACCGCTGAAGTCGTCGGTGATGACATTGCATGGCTCAAGCTGCGCGAGGACGGCTTGTACGCCGTCAACCCGGAGAACGGCTTCTTTGGCGTGGCCCCGGGCACGAACTACGAGTCCAACCCCATTGCTATGCGCACCATGGAGCCAGGCAACACCCTATTCACCAACGTCGCGCTTACGGATGACGGCGATGTCTGGTGGGAGGGCATGGACGGCGACGTGCCGGCGCACCTCATTGACTGGCAGGGTAATGACTGGACCCCGGAGTCCAGCACCCCGGCTGCCCACCCGAACTCTCGCTACTGCGTGGCCATCTCCCAGTGCCCGACCGCTGCACCGGAGTTCGACGACTGGAAGGGCGTCAAGCTCGACGCCATCCTCTTCGGTGGCCGTCGCCCGTCCACCATCCCGCTGGTCACCCAGGCCCGCGACTGGAACCACGGCGCCATGATTGGCTCCCTGCTCTCTTCTGGTCAGACCGCCGCTTCCCTCGAGGCAAAGGTGGGCTCCCTGCGCCACGACCCATTCGCGATGCTCCCGTTCATCGGCTACAACGTCGGCGATTACGTCCAGAACTGGATCGACCGCGGCGTCGAGGGCGGGGACCGCATGCCATCCATCTTCCTGGTTAACTGGTTCCGCCGCGGCGAGGACGGCCGCTTCCTGTGGCCCGGCTTCGGCGACAACTCCCGCGTACTCAAGTGGGTCATCGACCGTATCGAGGGCCGCGTGGAAGCCGACGACACCGTCGCCGGTCTGGTTGCTCGCGCTGAGGACCTGGACCTCACCGGCCTGGACACCCCGCTCGAGGACGTCCGCGAAGCACTCACCGTTAACCCGGCCGAGTTCGAAGCCGAGTTCGCCGAGGGTGAGGAGTACCTCAAGAACCTGGGCGACCGCGTCCCGAAGGAAATCTTCGACGAGCTGGAGAAGTCCAAGGCGAAGATCTAACAGGCAAAACGCTTGCGCGTTGAGAAGGCCTGAAAGAGGGCTCGGCACGGCCGAGCCCTCTTTCTATCTAGAAACCCTTTTTCTGAGTTGATCAGGGGGTGCTATTTCATTTTTTAGTGTTGGTTATGCCAACCACTAAACTCAGGACGCTTCAAAACGGGTAGATGTGCCCCCAATCAGAGCCGTAATCAGCACAACCCCCAGAAATAGGCGAAGCTCCTTTTACCTTCCTCTGTTCCCAGACTGTCTAGCGTTTGGGTTCGCGTACCCATGCGCCGATGACTCCGGGGACGACTTCGGGTGCTTCACCAAGAAGTGCTTTGAGGTTGCCTTCACGTTCTACCGCTGAGGTGACTGCTTGTACCCGGCCCCGTTTTTGCTGTCCGTTACGCCCACCGCGGCCAGCACCAGCAGCAGGACCCATGCCGTACCCACCACCAGTGCTACCGGAAGCGCCGCCGGTTCGTGGGCTTGCACCGGGACTACCAGCCCCCACACCACCGGCTCCTGGCCCGTTGCCTGGTGCTGGCCCCACACCCCCGGTACCTGCACCGCCACCGGCTCCTGGTGGGGTGCCA
>NZ_VXKH01000009.1 GCF_008693065.1 Corynebacterium tuscaniense
GCTCCTGGTGGGGTGCTAAACCCACCCCGGGCACCTAGCGCAACAGACCCACCTGCGCCTGCTCCGGCCCTGCCACCGGAATCGACACCACCGCTCAACCCTGCGGCACCACGCCCGGCAAGGGGCACAGCCCCACCAAGGCCACCAGCACCGGCTGCACCACCAGCAAGTGCACCAACGGCGCCGGTTGCACCGGCACCACTAGCCGGTGCTCCGCCTATCACACCGGCCGGCGCTCCGCCTAGTGCACCGACTGGTGGTAGCGATGGGGCAGTCGCACTGGCTACCTGGGTAGGTGTAGCTCCAGAGGCAATCAAATCCAACATATCCGGATTCGGTTTGCCTACCTGCTCCACGATCTCAGCCGGGGTTGTGGCATGCGTGAGATCACCCCAGCCTGTATGAGCTAATGCTTTGTTGACCACCTGTGGTAGCGCTTCGCGGGAAAACTCCGGGACCCCCACATCTGCTCCGCCGTCGTCCATGATGTGGCTGGACCCTGGTTTCATCGGTGGCAGCAACGACTCAAAGGTCGGCACCGTGGGTGCCAGCTGTGTTGTAAGCCTCGGCCCAAACGTACTTAAAAATACTTCTTCCAGGCTTTTTGACGCCACAGGATCAGCTGTAGCACGGACGGCACCTAAGGCTGCGGCAGCTTCTACGGCAGTAGCCTGACTGAGCGTTGCTAGCCCACCGGTATGATGGCCCAACATGTGGGACTTGGCCGCATAGTGACGCCCCATGACGTCGACAAACTCCACGTTTGCTAGCGCGTTGTGTATCGCTTCAGTTTCAGCTGAGGGCGATAACAACCCCATAGCCGCAGGAAGTTCCCCCAACGCCTGAACCAACATAGAAGCAGTGGACAACCAGTTCTGTGAAATGTCGAACATTGATGCGGTATCTGTTGCGGCTAATTGTGAGACCAGTACCTCTAGATTTCCTGGCCGGCCTGCAACAGGGACAATAATATGAAAGGGATTCGACTGTGGCCGCTCCAGTGGTGATAACGCCACTGGACTAGAGACATCCCCTGCAGTAGAACGGAAAGAGTCCCCAATGCCTGCATCGACTGCAATAAACCCATCAACCTGCTGGTGTAACAGCTCGGCAGCACTAGCAAAAAATTGAGCTAACCCCCGGGTTGCTTCAGGCTCACTCACTGAACTAATCGCCTGATGCATCCGCCCCGCCTGATCCAAACCAGAAACCTGAGAATAGGTTCCAAGGCCACGTACTTCTCGGCTTGCCGTGGTGCCCTTCAAAATACTCGCAGTGCCATCAAGAATTCGCGCTGCTTGTGCAACATCGTCAGTGCTCAAATACATACCCATCATTAGCCCCCGATTAATACTTTTTCTTAGTTATAGCTGGTAAAATGCTTCCATTATTTTTTGTGCAGTGGCACACAATTCCTGTTCACTCACCGGATTTGTTGCCTCCCCGACAACGATTGAAAACTGTCCGCGCGTTGTATCGACGGCAGCAACACAGCTTTCGTCTCCACTTTCAGCGCCCCGATAGAACATCATTCCGGGAATCACAGACGAATCTGCATCCCTCACAGCAGAGCCTTCTTGCCCCTCAACATCTTCCCGACCAGCTGGGGAAATACCAATTGCAAGTCCTATCCCCGGCTCGTTTCCGAGCAGAGGACACGTAATTCCTCCGCCGGGTACAGTGAAATTCGCCTCAATACGCTTCAATCCCACCGTCGCGAACTCAGTCTCTGAGATTTCCTCACACGGATTGAATAAGTTGTCCTTGATCGCTTCGTAGTCAAAATCTCCGAGAATGAGATCACCGCTGGCAAAGTGAAAAGCGGGCACCTCCGTCTGCGTCGGCTCCGATCCAGCGTCAGGCGCTGATGGCGCGGGTGCCTCTTCTTTTGGGGTTGCCTCGTGCCGTTGGTCAGCTTGCCCGAATAAGCCCGTCGCCGTGCAACTTGAAAGTAAGCTCGCAGTGGCTACAGCCGTGATGACAGTTGCTATCTGCTTGTACACGCTGCGATACCCCCGATTCTTGTGTTCCCCAGGTCAGTCCGAATCTCATCGGACACAAACAACAATGCCACGTTTCAAAGACGCAGGAAACCTTTTTGTGTCCACTAAAGTAGACATCCATCAAACCCGCTGCTTGAACAGCACGGCTCAATCAGAAAACATTCCACGAATACCCTCTGAACTCATGCCCGAACTGCTCCCCATCAGCAACCAGCCGATAAATCCAACTCGTGGGCGATAATGCACAAACGTGGTAGAGACTCAGACTCCGAAGTTGTGCATACTAGTCCCCCAGAAACTTCATCCACTGCTCCCACTCGCGCTCAACTTGTGCCTTACCCAGGGCGTAGTTGGCGGTGAGTTTAGCTAGGTTCCGCTCGGATGCGTCCACGCTCATGGCGTCTGGGAAGAACACCTGGGCGCGGCCTTGCTCCTCCAGTTCGAGGATGCGGCGTTTTGCTGCGTTGTAGCGTCCAGGTCGCACGATGAGCGCTTCAGCCACTGCGGGGTGTTTAGGAAAAAGTCTGCGCGTGGCTGTTGGCCGCGTAACGGTTGGGCGGACGTAGGAGCGTTCTTTGGTGGCGAGGACGAGGAATTTTTGGAAGCCGGCTTTCTCAGCAGCGTCGATAAGCAAGCCCCCTGAATATCCCAGCGCGCCGTCCACATACGGAATACCGTCGATAAAGCCCATCGGCATGACTTTCGGCACTGTTGAGGATGCGCGGGCGATGAGGCCGATGCTTTCCGGCGAGTCGATGGTGCGGCGTGTCCACTGGACGGTATGCCCCGTGTCGGCACGGACGGCTTCAACGTGAACTTCGATATCACTGTTGGCTCGGAAGGTCTCCCAGTCGAAGGGCAGGACATCACCGGAGCGTTCGTAGATGAACTCGGCGTTGAAGTATCCGTGCCCTCGCGCAAAGGACATCCACCCGCCGAATTGTTCGTGCGCGGCAAAGGTAGTGAAGGATTCGCGTGCCCGATGTGCATCCTGCGATACGTAGTTGAACGTGTGCACGGAACCCGCCGATACACCGCCGACCCAACCGAAGCGCACGTTTTCCTCAATGAGTTTCACAATCGCCGGTGCGGTATATGAATTGCGCATCCCGCCACCTTCAATAACTAAGGCTGTGTCGGATGCATCAATCATGTCCCTGATTGTAGGGCTGCGGGAGCTATACCGCTTATCGGCGTCCCCCGCGCCCCACTCTTAGCCCTGCAAGAACGCCTTCATCGCGGACCACTCACGCTCCAGCTGATCTTCACCCGCAGCGAAATTTGCTTCGAGCTTGGGTACCTTGAGCTCTGTGCTTTCAACCTTCATGTTTTCTGGGAAGAAAGCGTAGGCGCGCCCTTCCTTCTCCAGCTCAATAATGCGGTCCTTGGACCGGTTGTATTCATCAGCGCGCTCAATCGTTCGACGCGCGACCTCGGGGTACTTGGGGAACATGCGGCGAATCATGGCTGGACGGTTTGGCTGCTCACGAACATAGTCACGGCCCTTGGTGGCTAAGACGAGGAACTTAGAGTAGCCAGCACGCTCCGCCGCATCAATCACCAAACCGCCACCATCACCTAGCGCCCCGTCCACATACGGCACGCCGTCAATATATGCCATGGGCATGAGCATGGGCATGGTGGAAGAACAGCGAATGACCAAGTTAATAAAGTCCTCATCTGTCAACTGCTCATTATTAAATGCCACGGTTTCACCCGTATCCGCCCGCACAGCTTCAACGTGAATTGTTGATTCACTCGCATTGAAGCTATCCAGATCAAAGGGGAGGAGGCCATCACGGTCCTGGAACATGAACTCGGCGTTGAGCAGGCCACGGCCTAGTGCGAGGGAGCGCAGCCCACCAATCTTCGGGTGCCCCATGAAAGTGGTAAAGGCCTCCTGAGTGCGCTGCGCATCGCGAGAAAGCATATTCACTGCGTGAATCGCACCAGCAGAAACGCCACCAACCCAACCAAATTGCACATCCTCGTTGATCAATTTCATGATCGCTGGGGCCGTGTACGAGTTACGGGTTCCTCCGCCCTCAATAATCAGAGCGGTATCGCGTGCGTCAATCATGGTTCACTACTCTAACGGTGAACCAACTGGTTTTCCGCTAGAAATCACTTTCTGCTTCTTTTCAGGCTCAACGTCCTCTAAAACGTCCTCCGCCAAACGCTCTAGAACAACCCCGATCTTGCGCTGGAACTGCACGGCTTTATCGGCGCGGGGCGCGGCCTGAATCATCGTCTTAGCCTCAAGCCCCATCTGCAGCTCCTTGGCACGCAGGATCTCCGCGTCGAGCTTGACTCCCAGCAACAACACGATGTTCATCACCCAAATGGCCACCAAGACAGCGAGCACCGCACCAAACGCCCCGTAGGCGCTGCGCACACCGAAGGTGGAGATGTACCACCCGAACAGTGTCCATTCGGCACCGACCACCAGCATGGCAAATACCGCCCCAACGGTGAGCAGGCGGAACTTACCGGGCCGAACATTCGGCGCAAAGTAAAACAGGCAAGACAGCAGGACCACAGCCGTTGCCACCACAGCTGGGTAGCGCAACCATTCCCACACCGGCAACAGGATTTGGTTGAGGTAGTTCACCACTGCCTGCAGCCTCAGTGGTTCCGCGATGGGGCCAACCACAGCGTTGATGATGTCTTCGCGCAAGACCAGCGCCGCCATCACCACAACGAGCCCAGCCACCAGCAGCAAGGTGATCGCCCACATGGTCAGCCACGTCACCCACAAACTACGGCCCTCCGTCCGGCCATAAATCACGTTGGTGCTGCGCGAAAACGCACGCACATAGGCCGAAGCGGATAACAGGGAAATCATGATGGATATTGTCAGCGCGATGGTACTTTTCGCCGGGGTGCCCACCACGGTGAGGAAAAGGTCCATTGCCTGTGGTTGCAGGGCTTCGGGCACGGTGTTACCAATGAACCCGCCGATCATGTTGCGCAGCTCTGTTTGATCGGTGGGAAAGAGCAAGGTCACGGTGGAGTAAAACGCCAGAAGCATCGGCGCGAATGCTGTGACGCTGAAAAATGTCATGGATGCACCACGGTCCATAATGGCAAGAGGGCCAAAGTCAAACACCGTGCGTGCAAACACGAGCTTCCACCCTTTCCACCCCAACCGGTTGCCGCATTGCAGCACATTGCTGTCGGCTACCTCGGGGTCAAGGGCATCGATCGGGCCCGGGCCGTAAGGCTGGATGAGGGCGGGGCGCCGGGGGCCGTCGATAAGCGAATCCTCCATGATGTCACCCTAACGTGAGTAAAGTGTGGCCATGACTACTGTGACTGTGGCTGGCCTGTTTACACCCAACGGCGAGCTTGGCTTCAACGCGAGCCCTGCTGAGTCCCTGTTCATTCTGGCACTGCTTTTCGCACCAGCAATTCTCATCTTCACCATTGTCATGGTGTTGCTGCGACGCAAACGCACCCCGCAAGAGATCGTCGCGCACACCCTCAAAGTTCACACGGCGAATCTTTCACCGGATACTGATGAAATCATTGTGATCATCACGGTCGACGAAGACACGTTTAACAAACTCTTGCTTATCGACGGCCCCTGTCGCCTCACCTCCCCCACCACTCGCCCAGTAACATTCCAAACTGGAGTCCGCGGTGGCGCACCAACCCTTGATCCGAATACTGGGTGGACCATTCCAGTCACCGCTGCCACAAAGGCTGAACTGCATGCACTTCCGGCGGAGCCGGGTGAATATGAACTAGCCACGGTAAACGTGGCCATCGTTGTGGAATAACGCTACTTACGCACCAGGTAACCCGAACGAATCTGCACAGTGCGAATCACCGCGGATACGAGCGCGAGTGACGCCAGCACCCAGTACGGCAGCGACGGTCCAACATAGCCATCCAGCCACTCAATGAGTGGTGGAAAGCCGAAGCCAATGTAGGTGGCCACGTAGTACACACCGATGACGGAGCCACGCTTCTCCGGTGGAGAGAACGTATCAACATCCAACAAACCTTCACGCAAGCACAGGCCATACGCCAAGCCCAGGAAGATCGCGGCCACCACGAATACAACGAGCGACGGCGTGGCCCCACCGAGTGCTGTCAGCACAAAGCCGGTGGCAGAACACACCGCGCCGATCACACCGGAGACTGGGCCAAAGTGGAAGTGGCGGCCCAGTGCTTGAATGATCAGGCCCGAACCGAAGGCCACCACCGCAGCCACACCGGGCATAAAAGCACTGGATTCAAAGTGATTGCCCACGCGCCCCGCAAGAACCACCACGGCACTTGTCATGGACGCAAACACCCACAGGCCCATGGGGAACGCCGTGAACAATGCCTTCGCCCCAGACTTCTCAATCACCGGTGCAGGTGCTTCTGCCTCAACACCTGCTGGAGCATCATGCTCCGGCACCACCTGAACCTCATGAAAGTTCGGCACATCCCCCGCGCGGAAAGAGTACGCAATCGCAGCGACGGACAGAGCAATGGAGGCGATGTACGGGATATAAATCGCGTAATGCGCGCTGACCAGGTGCGCGATAATGCCGGAGGCAATCGGCCCGAGCATGAACCCAGACGTCAGGAAAATGCCGGCCAACGTTGTACCAGACGCCCCACGCAGGCGCCCTGCCCACGCAGTACCGGCACTGACCACCAGGCCCACACCAAGGCCGATAACAAACCGGGCGGTCAACAGCACCACCGTGTTCTGCTGCCAGAGCATCAGAGCAACGTTGCCCAGCATGGCCACCGTGGACCCCAGCAACACCGCTGGACGAGAACCAAACCGGTCCGCCACCAGGCCACCAGCAATCAAACACGGGAACAGCCCCAGAGCATAAATGCCGTAGGCGCTGTTGACCAGTAGCGTGGACATCTCCCAGTCCTCGCGCAGTACCACCAGCACGGAAGCAAAGTGGTTCGCGGCCCATCCCGCGCTAATCAAAAAAGCGATGACGCTTGCGAACACAATGTTCGGCGACGACTTCCCCGCACTCATGCTGGTTGACATTCGGTAGCTCCTCCTCACTCATGGCTGAGATTGTCAGTTGCAATACTGCGACACACAGCAAAAATTGTGACCTGCGTTACTATACATCCTTTACCTGCCCGAACTCCTAGGATTAGGTTCTATGACTTCCCCGATGATGCCGTGGGACCGCCCCGCCACTCCCCAACCAGAACCACTTTCACTGCTCGGCGCCTTAGAAGCCCAACAGGAAATGAGTTGGACATGCACCCCCGAGCATGCACCTGATGCGCTGGACCGCACCGTCATCACATCTGTAGAAGAAGCTGCGGTGCGCTTAGACCGCTTCGCACCCTGGATCGCTGAAGCCTTCCCCGAGACCGCTCAATCGCCCCATCCAGGCAGAATCGAATCTGCGCTTGAACCCATCGCAGACACGCAGGACTATGTCTCCTCACTCATAGGCTTCTCCTTGCCCGGTGAGCTGTGGGTCAAACGCGATGACAGCCTTCCCATCAGCGGTTCCATCAAAGCCCGCGGTGGTATCCATGAGGTTCTCCGCCTTGCGGAGAACTACCCTGCCCCTGAACAACGCGCTAACCTCACCTTGTCCGTTGCCTCTACCGGCAACCTCGGCCTAGCCGTAGGCACCATCGGCCCCCGCCTGGGTTTCCCCACCGTGGTGCACATGTCCACTGAAGCGAAGCAGTGGAAGAAGGATTCGCTACGCGCAGGTGGCGCAACCGTGGTTGAGCACCCCGGACTGTTCACCGATACTGTCGCAGCCGCGCGCGATGCCGCTGCCGACGATCCGGCCACCTTCTTCATCGATGATGAAAACTCCCCCGGCCTTTTTGCCGGTTATGCCGTTGCTGGTCAGCGCCTGAAAACACAATTCGACGCCCTTGGGCGCACCTTCACCCCGGACAATCCACTCAACGTCTACCTACCGTGCGGTGTGGGCGGAGGCCCCGGCGGTGTCACCTTCGGGTTGAAGTTGGCTTTCGGGGATAGTGTCAACTGCCACTTCGTCGAACCGGTAGCTAGCCCCTGCTTCATGCTCGGCGCCGCAACCGGGAAAGGCGCGGCGGTGAACTGCACCGAATATGGGCTGAGCGGACGCACTGTTGCCGATGGCCTAGCGGTACAAAGTCCGTCACCTTTTGCGTTTGAACATGCCGCCGACCTGATCAACGGATTCCACACTGTCGACGACGTGACTACTCTCGCCAGCGTCAACTGGTTGGAGCGCACTGCGGGCATCTCCGTGGAACCTTCAGCCGCCGCCGGGCTGCCCATCCCATGGCGCCTGCCGGCCGAGGACATCCCTGATGAGACCACACACCTTGTATGGCTCACCGGCGGTTCCCTCATCCCCGACCGTGACAGGGATCGGCTGCGCGGCCAAGCCGCAACAGCCGCACTGCAGTGGAGCACGCGTTAAGCGCACTCTTTCGCCACAGCCTCACCCACACGCTTACCGGAGTGGATGCAGCCGCCCAGGAAGGTTCCCTCCAAAGCGTTCTTGCCGTGGTAGCCACCCCCACCAAATCCGGAGACCTCACCGCAGGCGTACAGGCCGGGGAACACGGAACCATCGCTGTGCAGTGCACGACCATCCAGGTCAGTTTCCACGCCGCCGAGGGTCTTACGGGTGAGAACGTGCAGTTTGACGGCGATGAGGGGACCCTTCTTTTCGTCGAGAAGCCTATGAGGCTCCGCGCAACGCACGATCTTGTCGCCGAGGAAGTTCCGCGCGGTACGGATGTAGTTGATTTGCGCGTCTTTGGAGAAGGAGTTGGTGAGCTGCGCATCACGGTCAATAATCTGCTTGCGCACCAGTTCCACATCCACCTCAATACTGTCATCGCTGAGCTCATTCATATTGGCCACCAGCTCTTCCAAAGCGTCCGCAATGACCCAGTCAGCACCGTTATCCATGAACGCCTTCACCGCTGGATGCGTGCCGGGGCCGAGTTTGCCCGCTAGTTTCTTGATGGATTTATCCGTCAAGTCCGGGTTCTGCTCCGAGCCGGAAAAGATGAACTCCTTATCCGCGATGTGCTGGTTGAGCACGAACCAGGAGTAGCCGTGGCCCGTCCGTCCGATGTGGGCGAGCGCCGCGAGGTTATCAGACCCCGGGAACAGGTTCGTGGGCAAACGCTTGCCCGTCGCATCGAGCCACATTGAGGACGGCCCCGGAATAATACGGATGCCATGGCCCGGCCAGATCGGATCCCAGTTGATCATGCCTTCCGGGTAGTGCCACATGCGGTCCGTGTTCACCAGGTTCGCGCCCGCTTTCTCAGCGATGGTGATGCCACGGCCGTCGACATGCTCCGGCACACCCGTAACCAGATCCTTTGGGCACGGGCCCCAGCGATCCTCCGGCCACATCTCACGGACCTTGTCCACGTTGCCACCGATGCCGCCGGTGGAAATCACCACCGCATCACCGCGGATCTCAAACGGCTCCAGCTCATCATTATTCGAGGCCTCACCGCGTGGCCTTGAATCCTCGGCCAACACCATTCCCCGCACACCCACCGCGCGACCGTTTTCCACAATGATCTCATCCATCCGATGACGGAACTTGAACTCCACCTGGCCGGCCTTTTCGGCGCACTCCACCGGCTCACGGAATACCCGTACAACCTCCGGGCCGGTACCCCAGGTGAGATGGAAACGTGGCACCGTGTTGCCGTGCCCGGACGCATCACCTGAACCACGTTCCGCCCAACCGACGGTGGGCAGCACACGCAGCCCCAGCTCCTTGAGGTACCCGTGCATCTCATTTGACGCGAAGCGAACGTATTCCCGGCCCCACTTTCGCGGCCAGTAATCATGATCCCCATCGTCATAGTCCGCTGAATTCTGCCAGTCAGTCCAGGCCAGATCCTCAAAATCCTTAGCCCCCATTAGCTTCTGCTCCGGTGTTCCCACCATGAACAATCCACCGAGGGACCAGAACGCCTGGCCACCAAGGTTTGCTCGACTTTCCTGCTCAATGAAGACGACCTTGCGGCCCGCTTTAACGGCTTCATGCCCTGCCACCAGGCCCGCCAGGCCTGAGCCAACAATGATGATTGGTTCAGTTGATTTCATGGGGCAAATAGTAGCGGCGACAAAACATTGTGGGAGCAGATCGCACGAGATTTCTTCCCTCATCCCCCCCACGGCCCCCGGCGCGTGTCCCACAGCCACGGTAACGTGAGCGGGAGACTTCCCCCTACGAAACAGGGGCAAGCCACAAAGAAAGGTTGAATTCAACAATGAAAATTGCAGTCCTCGGCGGCGATGGCTTTTGTGGATGGCCAGCATCCCTGCACCTATCAGATATCGGGCATGATGTCACCATCGTGGACAACCTTTCGCGGCGCCGGATCGATGAGGAGCTGGGCGCGGAATCCCTTACCCCCATCGCCACTATTGAGGAACGCCTCGCCGCCTGGCAGGAAGTGTCCGGTAAGACAATCGACTTCCGCAATATTGATGTCGCGCGTGATTATGACGGACTGCTCGCATTCATCGAAGACTTCCAGCCAGACGCAGTCATCCATTTTGCGGAGCAGCGCGCTGCCCCCTATTCCATGAAGAACTCGATGACCAAGCGTTACACCGTGGATAACAACGTCAACGCCACCCACAACCTCCTGGTCGCCGTAGTGGAATCCGGCTTGAACATCCACATCGTCCACCTGGGCACCATGGGCGTGTATGGTTACGGCACCGCCGGCATGAAAGTCCCGGAAGGTTACCTGGACATCAAGGTGGATACCGGCGAGGAGCTCATTGACCAGCAGATCCTCTACCCCACCAACCCGGGTTCGGTGTACCACATGACCAAGGTGCTGGACCAGAATCTGTTTGCCTATTACGCCAAGAACGATGAGCTGCGAATTACGGACTTGCACCAGGGCATCATTTGGGGCACGCATACCCCGCAGACGGAGCGCGATGAGCGCCTAATCAACCGCTTTGATTACGACGGCGACTATGGCACCGTACTCAACCGTTTCCTCATGCAGGCCGCCATCGGATATCCGCTCACTGTGCATGGCACCGGCGGACAGACCCGTGCTTTTATTCACATCCGCGACATGGTCAAGTGCATCCAGTTGGCTTTGGAACACCCGCCGGCCAACGGTGACCGCGTGAAGATCTTCAACCAGATGACAGAGACTCACCGCGTGCGCGATCTGGCCGAGCTCGTGGCCACAATCTCCGGTACGGACTTTGCACTTGTTCCCAACCCGCGCAAGGAAGCAGATGAGAATGAGCTGTTTGTCACCAACGACACTTTCCTCAGCCTTGGTTTACACCCCACCAAGCTCGCTGAGGGCCTGCTCCAAGAAGTCGAGGACGTAGCCAAGAGGTACGCCCACCGCGTGGACCGCACCAAGATCCCGGCCCGCTCCCTGTGGACGCGCAATCAGTCCGAGGGAGTTCCGGAATCCGTGCGTTAAGCCGACATCACAACTACTAACACCATGCGCATTGCCATCTTCACCGAGGTCTTCCTGCCTAAGGTCGACGGTGTGGTCACCCGAATCCTCCGCACCGTTGAGCAGCTGGCGGAACTTGGCCATGAGGTGATCATCTTTGCCACCGGTGATGCGCCGGACACCTATGCCGGCTTCCGGGTTGTGCGTGCGCCGAGCTTTTCCTTGCACAAGATTTACCCCGAGGTGAAGGTGGGTCTTCCCGCCCCGTCGGTGGCGCGAGAGCTAACCGATTTTCAGCCGGACATTGTCCATGCGGTGAATCCGATTTTCTTCGCCGGCTACGGCGGTCTGCTAGCCAAGCACCGCAACATTCCACTACTCGCTTCGTTTCACACCGATGTGCCTGCTTACACGAAGGAGCTGGGTATCGGGCTTGCACAGAAACCCGCCACCGCAATCATTCGTGCTCTACACAACCGCGCCCAGCTCAATCTGGTCACATCCGGCCCGATGATGGAGACAGCCTCCGGCTACGGTCTGCGCAACCTCGCGCTGTGGCCGAAAGCGGTGGATACCGTTGGCTATCACTCAGATAAATTCTCCCTCGCCATGCGCTCTCAGCTCACGGACGGCAATCCGGATGCTCCTTTACTCATCTACGTTGGCCGCATGAGCGCGGAGAAAAACCTTGCGCTTCTCGCCGACGTGATGCCACTTGTGCGCCAGAAAGTGCCAGGCGCGCGCTTAGCCATGGTGGGTGCCGGGCCACAGCTTGAGCGGTTGAAACAAACCTTTGATCCTGAATACACCGTGTTCACTGGCTACCTGTCGGGCGAGCCACTCGCGCAGGCGTTCGCCTCCGCGGATGTGTTCGCTTTCCCCTCACTCACAGAGACCCTCGGGTTGGTCGCACTCGAGGCCTTCGCATCCGGCCTCCCCGTCGTGGGTGCGCGCGCCGGCGGCATCCCCTTTGTCATCAACGATGGTGAAACAGGTGTCCTCGTGGACAAGCAAGCCCCGCCAGCCGAGTGGGCTGAAGCCTTCGCACAGCTGCTTATCGACGGCTCCCGGCGCCACACCATGAGCTCCGCCGCCCGCGCTGAGGCGCAGCGGTGGTCCTGGCGTGCAGCAACGGAGACACTCGTCGGATATTACGAGGACTGCATGACCCGCGCAGCCACATCACGCACCTAGCCGGGGCGGACCACGAAGAAATCTGTTGCCCCATCCCAGGTGGCAGCCACTGCCCCATCATCGGCAGCAATGAATGCGGCCTCACCGGGACCAAGCGATACGGAGCCACCCAGTTCCAGTTGCCCTGCCACATCCAGAACAATCGCCGGACCATTGTCCAGTGAAATTTCCCCCACTTCCTGGCTGCTATACCGGATGACCGCGAAGTCCTTCACCGGCACCGGATATTCCGTGCAGCGCACTTCTCCCCGCGCTGTCTCCTGCACATGCGTGACAGCGTCCAAGGTGGGGTCCTCGATGGACGAGAAGATGAGCACGTCCATCAGCTCATCTACGTCTATGTGCTTGCTGGTCAATCCCCCGCGCAGCACGTTGTCAGAATTGGCCATGACCTCCACACCGAAACCTTCCAGGTAGGCGTGTAAGTTGCCGGCGGGCAGGAACACAGCCTCACCCGGCTCCAACTCAATGTGGTTGAGTAACAGCGCAGCCAGGATCCCCACATCGCCGGGGAATTCCTGCCCGATGAACACGATGTTCTCCGCCAAACGCGCCACGTCCGGATCAGTATGCCCTGCCCGTGCCATCACCTCTGCACGGGCCACAACCGCATCCACCAGCGGTGTTGGGTCTTCCAGGCTGAGCCAGTGGCGAAGCAGGGCCTCCAGGGATTCGCCGATAAGCATGCCCCGTGCTTCATCAAGTTCCGGCATCTCAAACGCAGCAAGCACACGCGCGGTGTCCTCGATGGGGCGGAAACCCGCCATCGCGCGGAACGGTGTGAGAGCAATCAGAATTTCTGGTTTGTGGTTCTCGTCCTTGTAGTTGCGGTGGGCGACGTCCCGGGGGATGCCCGCCGCATCCTCTCGCGCGAAACCTCCCTTGGCCTGCACAATCGAGGGGTGCGCCTGAATGGACAGCGGCTGCCTTGCAGCCAGCAACTTCACCAAAAACGGCAGATGATTCTCCCACTCCTTAGCCGCCTGAGCCCCCAATAACTTCGCGGGATCCGTGGCAATGACCGCATCAAGCGGACCCTCCGCCGTGGCCGACGGCGCGCTCGGATGAGCACCGAACCATAACTCAGCCTCCGGCTGACCATCCGGCTGACGCCCTTGAAGCATGGCAATGCTGCTTGTGTCACCCCACGCGTAGTGCTGCAGGATTCCAGTGAGCTTAAGCATGGCCAAAAACGCTTTCTGTGTGGTTGGCTAGTCTTTCCGCAATCATAGCTAGCGCACGAGAAAGCGGCGCGACCTTCCCTTGAGGCCGCGCCACTTTCACTGTGAAACTCTCTACAAACTAGCGAATCTCACCTGGTGCCTTACGTGTCGGCAGAATACGCGGGCGAACCCCTGCGATCTCCTCGACAATGCGGATCACCTGGTTGGAGTAACCAAACTCGTTGTCGTACCAGACGTACAGCACAAGGTGGTTCCCGGAAGCAATGGTGGCCAGGCCATCAACGATGCCAGCGTGGGTACTGCCAACGAAGTCAGTGGAGACAACGTCTGGGGAATTGATGTAATCAATCTGCTGACGCAAGTTGGAGTCCGTGGACACACGACGCAGATAGTCGTTCACCTCATCGCGGGTGACCTCAGATTCCAGATCTAGGTTCAACACAGCCATGGACACATCGGGCGTAGGAACGCGGATGGCGTTACCGGTGAGCTTTCCCTCAAACTCTGGCAAAGCCTTGGACACTGCCTTGGCAGCACCCGTTTCGGTGAGAACCATGTTCAGCGCAGCCGCGCGACCACGGCGGGCACCCTTGTGGAAGTTGTCAGCCAGGTTCTGGTCATTCGTGTAGGAGTGAACCGTTTCCACGTGGCCGTGCTTCACTCCCCAACGGTCACCGATGACTTTGAGCACCGGCGTGATGGCGTTTGTGGTGCAGGATGCGGCGGACAAGACGCGATCCTGATCCGAATCGTCGATCATGTCGTGGTTTACGCCGTAGACGATGTTCTTCACATCGCCCTTGCCAGGCGCGGTGAGCAGCGCGCGGGACACTCCCTTGGACTTCAGGTGCTGGGAGAGTCCCTCACGGTCACGCCAGCGGCCGGTGTTATCCACCACGATTGCATCATTAATGCCGTAGGCGGTGTAGTCAATCGTTGCCGGATCATCGGAGTAGATCATCTGGATCGGGGTGCCGTTAGCCCAGATAATCTCGTTTTCCTTGTCCACGGTGATGGTGCCGTTGAACGGGCCATGCACGGAATCACGGCGCAGCAGCGAAGCACGCTTCACCACATCTTCATCACCTTTCTTACGCACCACGACGGCGCGCAGGCGCACGCCACCATACTGGGCCTCGCGGGCAATGAGGATACGTGCAAGCAAGCGGCCGATGCGACCAAAGCCATATAGGACTACGTCACGTGGCACGCGGTGGCTGTCCCCACCGATGACCTCAGCGAGCTCCTCTTCCAGGAAGGTGCGCAGTTCCACGCCCTCGGTGCGGCTGTAATTCTTAGCCAGACGCCCCAGGTCGATGGAAGAAGTGCCCAGGTTCATGGTGGTCAGCTCGCGCAGAATCGGCAGCGTTGCATCCAACGGCAGCTCGCGCTCCACCACGCGACGTGCGTAGCGGTGAGCCTTGATGATCTCAATGTCAGTCATACCCACCAAGAGGCGACCGTAGATGGAGGTCACCGCATTATTCTCGCGGTGAAGCTGGCTAATTAGCGGCAGCATCTCCTGAGCGAGGGTGAGTTTATGGTTCCAGTCATCCATCGCGTTGGTTGGCGAGTTCGGGTTGATCGGGTTTTCAGCGTTCACAATCAGTCCTTGTGCACTACTCGAAGGGTCTAATAACCAGCAGCTCTTACTCTATCGCGTCGCGATATTTTTCGGGCTCAGGCTCCGGTTCAAAGGTCGCATCGTTGCTTTTATCCACTAAGACGGCTCGAACGCCTTCCAAGAAATCGTTCTCTCGGCGCAGCATTAGACCCAACTTGTTCTCATTCTGCAGCGCCGTGGCCAGATCGCAGTGGGAGTTAGCCAGCATCAATTCCGCAGAAGCGACAAGGGAGGACGGCGATGCCTGGGCGATCAGCGGTTGGACGACCTCAGCCAGGTGCCCATCAAGGCGTTCCTTAATCTCCGGCCAGGGGTGGGTAAAGACATCGTCGATAAGCACATACAGCTCTTCAAGCTCCTCGAACTTCGCGAGTTCCGGCTGCACCGCAACCTCGTCGAGCACTTCTACCCCCTCATTGATAATCCGCTCAGCGAGACCGTCAAGAGACTCCACCAGGTGCGTAGCCAGCCCCGTAGCCACCATCTCGTGCGCGTTGAGCCGGTATCCGGTGAGCGCCAGAAACATGCCTAGGCCCAGCGTGGGGTGGCCGGGGAGGTTCTGCAACCTCCAGCTCATGCCTACATCCGTGAAGTAGCCGATGTTCATCTCCGGCATGGATGCGAACGCATCCGGCGTCACCACCAAACGATCACCATGCGCGGACAGCCCCAAACCACCGCCCATGACCACACCCGAAACCAGTGAAATATACGGCTTGGGGTACTCCGCAATCATCAAATTCATCTCATACTCGCGGCGGAAGAACTCATCCACCTCCTCATGCCGCCCCGCCATAATCGCCTCACGCGCATAACGCACATCACCGCCCGCGCAGAAATGCTTGCCCGAAGAGACGACAAGCACCTGCTCAATCGCGTCATCCTCACGCCACGCGTTGAGCGCATCAATGATCGGATACAACATGTCCGGGTTGAGCGAGTTCAGCGCCTTCGGCCGATCTAGCGTGATCACGCCGGTAGAACGCACTACGTCAGTCCGCACTGGTGGATTCACTGTTTCTGCCATGAAAACAGTGTTCCACAGTTAACAGAAGGACGGCGTGGATTTTGCGCATTGCTTATCGACGATCACCGCTAAGCCCTATTCCCCAATTAGGTCATACTAACGTTTGCTAATTCCCCCCGCGATCCTTGGGAAACCCTCCTGACCCTTGCTTCTAAGGCAAGCCTTACTGTAGCAAGGTTAGGTAAACCTAACCCCATCGTAATGGAAGGACAACCCACCATGACTACCGCTACCGCCGAGGCGCCCTCAATCTCCACCCTCCTGCGCGAAGGCACCGCTGCAGCCCACGCGCAGGCTGAGAACACTTCGTTCATGGCACATCTAGCCAAAGGAGAACTCTCCCGCGAGGACGCAGTGAACCTCACTGCACAGTACTACTTCATCTACACCACACTCGAAGACATCGCTCACCGCGGCCGTACCACCAGTGAAGCAGTTGCCACCATCGCCGATGCCCGCCTGGATCGCCGCCAGGCCCTTGAATCCGACCTGGCCGCCATGATCGGCCCGAATTGGCGTGAAGAAATTACTGCTTTGCCAGCCACCACCCGCTACGTTGCCAAGCTGGAAGCCATCTCCCCCGATAATGCCCCCGCCATCATCGCTCACCACTACGTCCGCTACCTGGGTGATATCGCCGGTGGCCAGGTGATCGCCCGCATGCTCGAAGGCCACTACGGACTCACCCCCGAAGAGCTCACGTTCTATGACTTCTCCGCCATCGGCAAGATTCCCCCATTCCGCAAAAGCTACAAAGACGCACTCGATGCACTGCCTTTCAATAACACCGAACGCGCCTCCTTGCTCGCCCACGCGGAAAACGCTTTCTGTCTAAACAGTGCCGTTTTTGCCGACCTGGCAAATATCAGCCATGTCCTCCAGGGGCTCTAAAAACTACTTGTCCACCACGAGGAGCGCGATCATCATAATCACCGCACTCACCCCTGCTGCAATCACGCCACCCGTCATGGCGTAATCACCCGGGGCCAAGAAGAGTACCGCGCCGGCAACAGCCAAAACCAACGCCCATGCGATTCCAAGCACGACACCCGCTGCTCCTCGGCCCTTGTCTTCCACCCACTCGTACTCCGGGTGTCTGTTCTTCTCGGCCTTACGTGCCCGGCGATCAGGCATGTACGACATAGCCACGATGGTGAGCAACAAACCAAGCGCCCCAACAATCGCAACGATCGTGTTCCCCGCAGCGCCACCGAAAGCTAGAACAGCTGTTGCTAGAACAATTGCACCTCTCTCCCACGCCTCAAACTTCAAGCGCCGATTCGGGTCTTTCACAGGATCAACAACTGATGGCGTGGACACACGGCGCATGGTTTGGGTGGCGTCATCATAGGGCGAGTACACAATCAACCTTTCGTTTGATCTTTTCGAAGATTCAAGTTAGCCTACCCCTTACACCTAGGCAACTATCCAGGCTCTTTTCACACCCAAAGGACGCTCATGTTCAGGAATAAGTTCGTCGCAGTCGCCGCTGCGGCATCTATTGCCACACTTGGTGCTGGCGCTCCAATGGTCGCATTGTCACCATTAGCTCTCGCCCAGGATCCAGATTCGATGGAGCTGTTTGCCACCCCCACCACTCACCGTGCTGTTGTCGGCGGTGAGATGGATTGGGCTATCAGGGACTCCTTCCGCGACTACATCCAAGGAAAGATCGCGAAAGGCAATATCACCTACAACGGCCAACCATTCACCGGATCCCAGCCTTTCAGGTTCAATGCACAAAAAGCAGGCATGAGCTCAACCAGTGAAGGTGTGATTCCTTTCAGCGGTGAGGTCCACTTCTACGGCCACGACGGCAAGCTGGACATCAAACTTTCCAACTTCCGCCTGCTCATCAAGGGCACCCAAGCTCAAATCATCGTGGATGGCGAAGGCACCAAATTCGTGGACACCACTACTAAGGGTCCCCACACCATGTGGAAAGATGCCCGCCTCGCCAATATTGAGCTGAGCAATCCGCTCGATTTCACAGCTAGCACGGTCCGTATTTCGGGTCCGACATCATTGAGCCATGACGCACAGGCCATTGATATGTTTGGCGGTTTCTATGAGGCGGGTGAAGAGCTGTCACCTGTTGATATCGTGCTAAGGCTTGACGACGAATCTGGCGAAGCACCAGCACTTCCCCTTGACATCCAAGGTTGGGATGGGACCGGAGCAGGCGGGGGCACCTCGAACCAGAGTGGGCGCCCCAAAGAAGGCACCCCTGCAGCCCTCGTGAACGATGTGAACCAAACGCTCAACGAGATCAACAATCTCATGGTCACCACAAACTCTTTGTTGACCAATGCGGACAAACTGTTTAACCGTAATCCTTCCGGCACTACCAGCACGACAACTGGCGGAACACCAGCCCTGGCGAACAGTGCGGCCAATACCAACACCGGTAACAGCAATGCTGGCACCAACAAAGCTGGCGGTGGTGCGGGCACTGGAGCTGGAACAGGTACGGGCACACTGCCGAAGAGCAATAACACTAACCCAGTCGGTGGGACCGGTGTCTCCCCCACCGCCAGGGCCAACGAAGGTGCCGCAAACGCGCAGGCGTCCGGTGGTGGATCCAACTCCGGTGAAGTATGCGCAGACGATGGCGCACGCGGAGTGCAGCAAGCAAACGCAGCGTGGGGCATACGTCAGTCCTTCCGCAACTACATCAAGGGCTCCATTGCTAAGGGCGGCTGGGAGTTGAGCGGTGTCAGCGATGCCAATAACGCATTCCAGTGGACCGGAACTGCTGGCGCCGTGAACGTGAACAATAAGTCTGGATCGATCCTGTTCCCCGGTGCGATACGTTTCACCGGCCACAGTGGCGTCCTAGACACCCGCTTTTCCAATATGGAGATCCAATTCTCCGGTAATTCAGGCCAGCTGGTTCTCAACGCAAAGTCCAATGATGTTGAGGGCAACCCCCATGATTACGGTCGCGTGACCATTGCCGACCTGGCTTTTACACAGCTCAACATCAGTGAAAGCTCTGTTCAGGGCCAGGCGACCACCACGTTGACAGCTGCCGGCGCCGAGGCATTTGGGCAGTTCTATGAGCCAGGCACCGCACTCGATCCGATCTCCTTCACCGCTCAGCTCGGTGGTGCACCGAACTGTGTTTCCGGCCAAGGCGAAGCCAATTCCGGTGCAGGCACTGGCCAGGGCGGCAGTGCAAGCCAGGCGGCCGCACTTCGCTCCTCAGGCGGTGGAACAAGTGCCGCAACCAGCAAAGTTTCCGGTGGTGGAGCATCGGGGGGTACCAACGCTTCTGGTCCAGGCGCTTCGGCCGACGGTGGCTCTGTTTTTGACGAACAAGATGGTGTGGACAGCACATCGAAGTCGAAGAGCCTTGGGGAGAACCAGTTCCAGATCAAGTCCGCTGGTGAAGATGGCGTGGCCTGGGACGATAGCTCGGTTGCACAAATGCTCCTTATCCTCGCTTCCTTTGTCACCTCCGGTGGCGCACTCACCCGCTTCGTTCTGAAGAACTAGAAGCTTTGTCCGTTGGAAGTTGACCTGTTAGAACACGTTGGAAAGATCTGAAATGAAAAGAACACTCATTGGCCTCGCCATGGCTACGTCCCTCGCCTTTGTCTCCGGATGCTCGTCTTGGGATAGCCCGACCCAGTCCCAAACTGAAGAGCTGGCTGATTCTCTTAGCGGAACACAAGATCCACACCAGATGCAAGGTGTCGCACACGTTGAAGCTCTAAGTGAGGTCGAACCTGTCATCACAGACCCGAAGCCTGCTCTACCAGTCGAACTGACAGATGCTGATGGCTATGAAGTGTCGGTAACGGACACCTCTCGTATTTTGGCGCTCGACATTTACGGCACATACACGAAGATCCTGCGCGGTTTGGGCCTTACGGACAATATTGTCGGTCGCACGGTGTCGTCGACTGAGAAGTCACTCGAGCACCTGCCCAAAGTGTCACAAGATGGCCATACGCTGAACGCCGAAGCTGTCCTGAACCTGAAGCCCTCGCTCGTCATTGTGGATCACTCTATTGGGCCAGAAGAAGCCATTGACCAGATTCGCAATGCTGGTGTCACTGTTGTGGTGATGGATCCGAAGCGTCAGATGGATTCGATTGGCCAGGACATCCGCGATGTTTCAGCGGTGGTTGGTCTTCCCAAGGCTGGTGAAGACTTAGCTAGCCGCACCGAGAAGGAACTCGACGAGGCACTCACTGCCATCAAGAAGGTTGCCCCGGATGTCCCGTTGCGTATGTCGTTCCTGTACGCACGTGGCAACGGCGGGATCTTCTACCTGCTCGGTCAAGAGTCCCATACCCAAGACCTCATTGAAGCTCTGGGCGGCGTGGATGCAAACAGTGAAAACGGCATTGGCAGTCCCGTCCCGGCCAGTCCTGAGGCATTGGCTGAAGTAAACCCTGAACTGTTTGTCATGATGACAAATGGCCTTGGCTCCACGGGCGACGTTGAGGGTCTGCTTGCACGCCCAGGTGTGGCACAAACCGATGCCGGTAAGAACCGACGCATCCTCGCTCTACCGGATGGAGACTCGCTCGCATATGGTCCACAGACTCCTGAGATGTTGCTGCGCGCTGCGCACGCTCTCTACGGTGGGTCTGGCGAGAACTGATGGCAGAACCCACCCACTCTGTCACTTTTCGTAAGCGACGCAGGCGACGCATCACGTTGTTTTGCACCATGATCGTGCTGCTCACCGTCGCCTGCGTGTACTCCGTCATGGTTGGCCAGTATCAGCTTGCGCTCAAGGATCTATGGCCGATCCTGAAAGCAGGCCCACTGGTCGCAACCGACCTCGATTCATCGGTGATTTGGCAGATCCGTCTACCACGCCTCGTGCTGGGTTTATTTGTCGGCGCCGCGCTCGGCTTAGGTGGTGCGTTGATGCAGGCGGTGTTCTCTAACCCTTTGGCAGAACCCTCCATCATCGGTGTAACAACCGGTGCAGGTGTGGGCGCAGCATTCGCGATTGTTTTTGGTGCCAGCCTTTTCGGCTCAAGCCTATTAGGCGCCTGGGCTGTTCCGGCCTGTGCATTTGTCGCTGGTGTTTTGACTACGATGCTTGTCTACCAACTTTCCCGCACGGCTGGCAAAGTTCAGGTGATCAACCTCGTCCTGGTGGGCATTGCTGCGAATGCTCTCGCTGGTGCCTCGATTTCTATTCTGGTGTTCCTTGCACCGACTACAGCCCGCGAGGAGATTATCTTCTGGCAAATGGGCACGCTAGCCGGTGCCAGCTGGGAGCACACCGGCATCGTGGCGGTCTTGGTGTCAACCGCTACTTTTGCTGCCATGTTCCTTGGCCGGAAGCTCGATCTTCTTGCATTGGGCGATACAGCGGCCTCACACATTGGCCTGAATGTTCAACGTTTGCGCATCGTTGCAATTACGTTGTCCACGCTCATGACGGCTGCGGCTGTGTCATTTGCCGGCATCATCACCTTTGTTGGCTTGATTATTCCTCACATTGTGCGCACGGTGGCTGGCCCATCAAACCGAGTTTTGTTGCCAGCTTCCGCTCTCGGTGGCGCATTGCTCATTGGTGCGTCAGACATTCTCGCGCGAACGCTTATCCCGTACGCGGATCTCCCCATCGGTATTTTCACCGCACTCATTGGCGGGCCGACGTTCTTCGTTCTGCTGCGGCAGATGTTTCGGAAGCGTAGGACACTATGACGGTTGAAGCACACAACATCACGGTCATCAAAAACGGCAACCGGATCCTCGAGGATGTGTCGTTCACTGCCCCACCAGGAAAAGTGACCGCACTGATCGGACCCAACGGCGCTGGCAAATCTACCTTGTTAGCTGCTCTTTCCGGCGACGAAAAACCCCACACCGGATTAGTAGACCTTGGTGGCGTAGATGTGCTCACTGCTACTCCCCTTGAACTGGCACGAACGCGCTCCGTCATGCTGCAGGACATTTCAGTCGCCTTTTCCTTCCTCGTACGAGACGTTGTGGAGATGGGCCGTAGTCCATGGAGTAAAACCAGCACGCCTGAGCACGATGATGCGATCATTGATGCCGCGCTCGAGGCCACTGGAGTCATTCATTTGCAGGACAGGGACATAACCACCCTTTCCGGCGGTGAGCGTGCCCGCGTGGCGCTTTCACGAATTCTCGCGCAACAAACCCCTATCGTCTTCCTCGACGAGCCCACGGCTGCCATGGACATTCGCTTCCAGGAACGCACTATGGGCACGGTACGTCGCCTCGCGGAAGCTGGCCGTACGGTCGTTGTGGTTCTTCATAATCTTCAGGCAGCTGCGACGTACTGCGACAACGTCGTGTGTTTAAGTCGTGGCAAAGTCGCGGCCGCTGGCACGGTTGAGGAGGTCTACACTGACGAGATTCTCTCCCGTGTTTATGAGTGGCCGATCCGCGTTGAAAAGACTTCCACCGGACTTTTCGTTCATCCTGAACCCGAGAAGTGGGAGGGAGGCTCCCTCCTCTTCACCCCTTCAACCTAAAGAATGTCATCCAAAGGTTGTATTTAGGGCGAGATGACCCTAAACTCTGAGAGGTTCCTAATGATGCTCTCAGAAAGGATGCTCATGCGTCTCGCAAGCACTTCTCTCACCGCAGTGGCAACAGCCACCGCACTCGCAGCCACGTCCACCCTCACCCCATTCGCATCCGCAGAAGAATCGCAGCCGGCCCCGTCCGTGCAATCTGGATATGTCACGTGGTCAATCAAGGACTCATTCCTGCGGTACATCCAGGGCCCAATCGCCAAAGGCACCGTTGATGCCACTGACGGGCTGGAAACCGTCAAGGACGGCAAAGGCAAGATCACTAACCTAAAGTTCCCTGTCGATACCAAGAACACGTCCATCAATGCTGCTGGTGTAGGCACTATTGACCTCGACGGTGCTGTTCACTTCCTTGGGCACAAGGGACATGGCCCCGAAGGTGGCTACGGCCTCGACGTCGCACTGTCAGATTTCAAGGTCAAGGTGACCGAGAAAGAAGCAATCGTCACCGTAGATTACCTCAGCAAGGGTTCGAATCCAGACGGAGAGCCGCTGGAGGACCGTAAGGGCAACGACGTCGAGTTTGCTAAGTTGCCACTCACCACACCGATCAAACCTGCTGCGAACCAGTCGGTCACTTCAACCTCAGAAAAGGGACGACTTCTCCAAGGCGGATTAGACGCGTTTATTTTCTACGAGGAGTCCAAAGCTGACACTTCCGCAGCCGATTTCAACATTAAGTTCGGTGGACCAGTCAAGCCTGAGGAGCCGAACAACCCTGAGCAGCCGGGCACGCCGGATAACCCGACCAACCCGGATAAGCCAAGCAACCCGAATGAGCCGAACGGCAGCAGCCTGAGCACCGGCGGCATCATCGGCATCATCGTTGCTCTGCTGGCTCTGATCGGTGGTGGCGCGTTCTTAGCTCACCAGGCTGGTTTCCTGAAGTAATCCCCCTCCTGGCCCACTTGAAGCCAACGTTCAATAGGATAGAACGCTATGAAGAAGCACCGTCACCTGTTTTCTACAACCACGATCGCTGCAGCCACCGCTGTGGCCTTGGCAACAGGCGCTGTTTCAGCTCCGGTCGCTACCGCGGAGACACAGTCGTCGTCCGACGCTGCGGGTGACTCGGAGAAGAGCAGCTTCCAGGATCTGAAGTCTTTAGATCTTTCCTCGACTGGTGATGGTTCCCCGATGCAGAAAGCAACGCACGGGCTCACACTCATCCTCGCCATTGGTGGTGTGGGCCTGGTGCTCGTTGCACTGTTCAAGGGTCTCGGCGAGATCTTGGCGCCTCACATGCCCAAGATTGAGCTGCCAGCACGTTAAGCCCACCCAATGGTCGATTTCTCCGCATCAGCTCACATCGTCGCCCCACAGTTGCTCGGCTGCTATGTCACCCACCGTGGTGTGACTATTCGGCTGACGGAAGTGGAAGCGTACCTGGGCGCGGAGGACCCAGCAGCGCACACATATAACGGTAAAACCGCCCGCAATGCAGCTATGTTTGGCCCGCCCGGGCGGTTTTATGTCTATTTGTCCTATGGCATCCACTTCAATGGCAACATCGTGTGCGCCCCTGAAGGTACCGGCCAGGGCTGCCTCATGCGGGGTGGAGAGGTGGTGGAGGGTATAGAGCTTGCCAGGGAACGCAGACAAGCGAAAAACCGCAAGCCTATTGTCGACGAAAATTTGGCGCGCGGACCTGGCAATTTAGGGCGCGCACTGGGCTTGGATCTCGCAGATAACGGCACCGAAGTGCAGCTGACCTTGCGCGAAGATGAACCCGAATGGGTGGCGGGGCCGCGCATCGGGATCAGTAAAAACGTGGATGCGCCTTACCGTTTCTGGATCCCGGGTGACAAAACTGTCAGCACACCGCGCGGCTACCCGAAAAAGAAAGCTTAAGCGTCTTTCTTCTTTTTCTTCCCACGCTCCAGCTTGGAAGCCACATCCGGCACGTAGCGGAACTCATCGCGTGGCGGACGCTCATAATCCACCGAGGTGGGGCGCTCGGGAATCTCCGGCAGGTCCGGTTCAAGATGCTCGTACGGAATGGTGGACAGCAGGTGCGAGATCACGTTGATGCGTGAACGCTTCTTGTCCTCCGACTCGACCGTGTACCAGGGCGCGGCCGGAATGTCGGTGTGGATGAACATCTCATCCTTCGCGCGGGAGTAATCCTCCCACTTCGTAATGGACTCCAGATCCATCGGCGAGAGCTTCCACTGACGCAGCGGATCATTGTGACGGGACTTGAAGCGTGCGTACTGCTCCTCATCAGAGACGGAGAACCAGTACTTGCGCAGAAGGATCCCATCCTCCACTAGCAGGCGCTCAAAGATCGGCGCCTGGTGCAGGAAGCGGCGGTACTCCTGCGAGGTGCAAAAGCCCATCACACGCTCAACACCAGCGCGGTTGTACCAGGAGCGGTCAAAGATGACAATCTCACCGGCAGCCGGCAACTTTTCAATGTAGCGCTGGAAGTACCACTGGGTCTGCTCACGCTCCGTCGGCTTCGGCAGAGCCTCGATGCGACACACGCGCGGGTTGAGGTACTGCGTGATGCGCTTGATGGCGGACCCCTTACCAGCAGCATCGCGGCCTTCCATCACAACGACGATGCGAGCGCCGGTGGCTACAACCCACTGCTGCATCTTCACCAACTCAGCCTGGAGGCGGAGCAGCTCCTTTTCATAGGCTTTCTTGGATAGCTTCGGGGGCTTGCTTGCGGTCTCAGGCTTATTGGAAGTCATATCCCTAACGGTAGTCCCCACCACAATCTTCCCGGTGAAGTGGTCACCTTTTGCGCTCGGCTAGCCCGAGCGCTATGCGACGGTCACTGTGGCCGAGCCCGTAAACGGCGTTAGGCCTCCGGATACATCGCGGGAAGAACCATCCACACGGATGGTGTACATGCCCGGTGCAGCATCCTTCGTGTCCCAAGAAACACGGGCGTTGGTGGTCCCCGCGTTCTTCACAAACTCGATGATGGTGTCAGCGTGGAAATCATCTGCCACGATCTCCCCCGCCGCATTCGTAATGGTCACGTAGCCCTGCCCGTGTCGTAGATCCGAGTTGGGGTTGGCAAAGCAGAAAGTGGCTGTTGCCCTGGCACCGACAACAACGGTACTGCTGGCGGTAATCACATCACCGAATTCCATGCCCCATGCCGGCTGGTCAATCCCAGGCTGGCCGGATAACGAGGTGGGGATCAATCCGGTGAGGTCCCCGCCAGCGGCACCAACATCAATCTGGGTGCCATCGCACAAGGACTCAGCCAGCTCGTCGTAGACCTGCATCATGGCGCAGAGTTGATGGCGCCCGAAGATGGTGGCACCTCCTTCATAATCCTGATTGTCGTACTCTTCCGGCGTTGTCACATAGTGGGCATAGCCACTGGTGTAGCCCATGCAGATGACGGTTTCTAGCGGAACGTCGAGCACCTCCGCGACGTGCTGGCGTATCCGGTAGCCCGCCATGGAGGTGGGTTCCATGGAGTTGGTGATGATGGTCAGGCCCGCAATCTGTGTGACAGAAAACAGCAGCACTTGCTGGATCATCCCATCAATAAAGCCAAGGGGTAGCAGTATTTCTTTGTTGCCGTGGATCTCTCTCCAGTCCTCCGGCAGGATCACATCACCGAGCTCCTTCACCCAGGGTGTGCCACCGCGCTCCCCCTCGTTGAAGATGGGCACGTCCAGTCCGCCACCATCTTCCTGGCTGGAAGCGGCAAACGCCGCGCCCAAGATCGCCGGGCCGGTTCTGTGCTCAGTGCCGTCGGGGGTAAAGCGCCCGTCAATAGTCACATCCCGCATGTCCACCCACTTGTAGCGGTTGCGGATCGTCGGTCCATTCTTCCCCGTAATGTCAATGACCCTGGTGCCAGGCCCACGTGTTGCATCGATCTGGCGGTCGCCCAAAACTTGCGCGGATAGTGCCTCATTTTCCAAGCCAGGCCCCGTCTGTGGCTGCAGCCCCATGTTAGGAGTGATGTCGCCCTGTGGTGCCGTGGCAAAGGCCGCCACGAACGGCGCATTTTCCGCCTCACGGTGGATCGTTCCCTTCTCGCGTTCCATGCGCCAAGAGGACCAGCCCTTATGGTCGCCGTCGATAAGCGTGTGCTTGTGACCAAAGCTCGTGGCGTGCAGCCCGTACCAGTTGATCAGGCCCACGTCTTTGCCGCCGCGCGCGATGAATAGCGTGATGCTCTCCGGGTTCACCCCTTTGGGGAATGCAATCTTCTCCTCATCCGGATTGCGCGAGAAGGCCTCAAAAGAGCGGTTCACTCCTGCCTCCCGCACTTCACCACGGACGAGTCGCAATGTGGACAGCTGTTTATCAGCATGTGCTCGCTTGATGGCCTCAACAATGCCAGCAACGGTTGCCTCAAACGTGACGGGCCGGAAACCCAGCGTGGTCAAGTCCACCATGAGGTGCCCGGACGTTCCACCCGGCCCCACGTGCGTGTGGGAAGCGGAAATGAACACATTGGATTCGTTATACGCCGCACCGAATTCCTCTTTGAGTCTGCGCAGAACCTCCAGCTGAATGGACTGGAACATTAGCCCCATCTCCGCGATAACAAAAACTGTGCTCACACCGGTGGCATCCTCAAAAATGAATGCTCGTGCAAATTGGCGTAGACGAATACCAGTTGTCGATTGCGCCATCACGGCATAGCCATTCATGCCTGCGCCAAGGGGCTCCCCCGTCATGTCAGCCATGCCACGCCCAACGATGAGCTCTGGCCCCGGAGCCTCTTTCGCGTGCGCGCCGGTCACTTGTAAGGCTGCCACCCCGGCGGCTGCCAGTCCTGCCCCAGCCAAAAACGTACGTCGCCCGAATGTGATCTGAGTCATAGCGGGCAGATTACATGGAACTTACTTTTTTGTAAGCAAAATGAAATAAAATTTAAGATTGCTTTACGCTTCTAACTGTTCTCCCAGTTCAAGCCACTCAAACTCAAGCTCTTCACGCTTCTCACGCAACTGCGAGAGCTCCTCTGACTTCGCGCCGATGGCCTCAAAATCAGGATCACCCTCACCCGACATCGCCGTAATCTCCACTTCCAGGGCTTCCACCTGCGAATCCAGCTTCTCAAGCTTGCGTTCCAGCGCGCTCATTTTCTTCGACACTTCGCGCCATTGCTGCGGGCTCAAGGCCTTTTCGCTTGTCGACGCCTCCCGCGCATCCTTCTTCCCCTTCTTCCCATCGACCTCTCCCAGATCAAGCACGCCTGCCTGCGCTTCCATCCCCTCACGCTGTTTGAGGTATTGCTCGATACCACCGGGCAGGTTGGTCAGCTTGCCATCCCCAAACAGCGCATAGGTGACATCCGCGATGCGTTCAATCAAGTAGCGGTCGTGGGAAATAACCACGAGTGTTCCCGGCCAACTATCCAGCAGGTCTTCGAGTTCCTGGAGGGTGTCAATGTCGAGGTCGTTCGTAGGCTCGTCGAGAAGCAACACATTCGGCTCGCCCATGAGCACGCGAGTGAGCTGAAGGCGACGGCGCTCACCGCCCGACAAATCGCCGACTGGTGTGCGCTGACGTTTCGGGCTGAAGCCAAGGCGCTCCGCTAACTGGGAGGCAGACATCTCCTTCTTACCCACCGTGATGTAGGTGGCCACGTCCTCCACCGCATCGATGACGCGACGCGTGGGATCAAGGTCATCCAATTCTTGGCGCAGCCACCCAACCTTAGTGGTCAGTCCTTCAATTCGCTTGCCGCCCGCCAGCGGATAGTCCCCCGCCAAGGTGCGCAACAAGGTGGTCTTTCCGGAACCATTCACCCCAACCAGACCGATGCGCTCACCCGGTGCTAAACGCCACGTCAGGTGATCCACTAGCGTCCGCCCATCCGGCGCATCAATCCGCGCATCCTCCAACTCAATGACCACACGTCCTTGACGCTGCTTGGAAAAGGCCATGAGTTCAACCGTGTCGCGCGGCGCTGGCACATCAGCGATCAGGGCCTCCGCTGCCTCAATGCGATACCGGGGCTTTGACGTCCTCGCCGGCGCCCCGCGTCGCAGCCACGCTAGCTCCTTTCGCGCCAAGTTCTGGCGCCGCTGCTCAATCGCATCCGCCTGACGCGCACGTTCCGCACGAGCAAACGTCCAGTCGTTGTAGCCACCTTCGTAGACATCCACCTTGCCATCGTGGACCTCCCACGTCAGCGTGGCTACAGTGTCCAGGAACCAACGGTCGTGCGTGACCACAACGAGAGCAATCTTGCGCTTCATCAAATGGTCCGCCAACCACTGCACACCTTCAACGTCAAGATGGTTCGTGGGCTCATCCAGCACGATCAGGTCTAGATCACGAACCAGCGCGGCAGCCAGATTCACACGGCGGCGCTCCCCGCCAGAAAGCTGCCCCACTGGAGTCTCTAACCCCAGCTCAGCCACGCCCGTGCCCGCGAGCACCTCACGCACCTTGGCGTTGGACGCCCACTCGTAGACCTCCAAACCGAGAGGTTCCACCACGGCCTGGCCAACCGTCATATCTTCCGGTAAGTCAAAGCGCTGAGTCACCACCGCCATGCGCAGATCATTGGCGTGCGACACACGCCCTTCGTCCGGAGATTCAATACCGGTGAGCACTTCCAGCAGCGTTGTCTTTCCACCGCCGTTAAGCCCCACAACGCCAATGCGGTCGCCAGTTTGAACGCCAAGGGACACCTTGTCCAACAGGGTCTTCAAACCCCAGGTTTTGGACACATTTTCCAGGTTGATCAGGTTTGCCATGATGCAACCAGTCTAGGCACGACTACAGCAGCGTCGCCCCTGTGGCCGGACCACACGCAACAAACCCTTCGGCGGAGCCGTCACGCGTGAGCTCTTCCACTACCGCCAGCGCAGTTTCACGGTCGGGGCACAATGCTGCCACCGTTGGACCAGAACCTGACACCATCGCCCGGATCGCCCCCGCTTTCTCCGCATCACGAATTAGTGTGTGCAACCGTGGCTGCAGCGATAATGCTGCCGCCTCCAAATCATTGTGCATTGCTGCGCCCACTTGCACTGGATCCCCCGACAGCAGCGCCCGGGACAGCAAAGTGGTGTCCATCTTAGGCACCACCGAGGCACTGTTAAAGCGCATGTCATCAAGGTGCTCAAAAACCTTACCGGTGGACAGACCAACCCCAGGGTTGAGAAAGGCAAACCAGTACTCACCTCGCCCCATCATAGGCACGAGCGCATCTCCCCGTTCTGTCCCTAGCGCAATACCGCCCATGAGAGCGAAAGGCACATCCGCGCCTAGTTCCGCTGCCACGGCCTGCACACGATCCGCCGGCACGTCCACGCCATGCTGTGCCATATAGCCCACGGCAGCCTTGATTGCCGCCGCAGCATCGGCCGAACCGCCCGCCATACCACCGGCAACAGGGATGGTCTTGTCCACTTCAATCCGGACAGGCTCCACATCCGCCCCCGCACAGATTGCGTTCACAGCACGCCAGGCCAAATTATTTGGTGTATCCAAATCCTCATCCGGTTCCGACACGTGAAAACTGGTGCACATACCCGCCACCACACCACAGGTGACATCTGCACCCGGCTCCGGGATCAACGCCACTATTTCCTGCCGGTCAACCGCCATGAACACCGTGGATAACTCATGGTAGCCATCCGAACGAGCCTCCCCCATCCCAAGATGAAGGTTGACCTTGCCATTCGCCCGCGCGGCAGATGGTTTCACCGTCACAGCGCGCTCACCTCAGCCAGTCGTACAAAGTCTTCCACCGACAGCTTCTCCCCACGCAACTGCGGATCAATCCCCGCCGCTCGGAGTGCACCCTCAGCGGCAGCAGCCGAACCATAGACACCGGCGAGGCAGGCACGGAGGGTTTTGCGGCGTTGGGCAAAAGCTGCGTCGATAAGCGGAAAAACCTTCTCACGCGCCGAGCGCGACCAGTCCTTCTCCTTAACATCAATGTGTACGAGCCCCGATTCAATGTTCGGCGCTGGCCAGAACACGTTTTTACCAATCGTCCCCGCGGTACGCACGTCCCCATAAAAAGACGCCTTCACACTCGGCACGCCATAAGTTTTGGAACCTGGTTTCGCCGCAAGCCTTTGTGCAACCTCCAGCTGAACCATCACGAGCACCGTACGAATTGACGGCAGCTCCGCCAGCAAATGCAGCAGCACCGGAACCGCGACATTGTAGGGCAGGTTTGCCACCAAGGCGGTGGGGTCACGGCTGAGATCTGCGGCCTTAATCTTCATGGCATCCATACCCACAACCTCAAGCTTGTGGGCATGGGCTGGGGCACGCCCCTCCACTGTCACCGCGAGGCGACCTGCCAACCGCGGGTCAATTTCCACCGCGATAACATGCTCGGCAACATCAATAAGGCCCAATGTGAGAGAACCAAGCCCAGGCCCCACCTCGAGGACAGTCTCTGCCTCCCCTAACCCCGCCGCGGCGACAATGCGACGCACGGTGTTGGGGTCATGGACGAAGTTCTGCCCCAATTTTTTAGTTGGGGCAACGTCCAATTCTTCTGCCAGCGCACGAATGTCCGGCGGGTTCAGCAGATGAGCATCCTCTACGGTCATGCCCTGCAGAGATTAGCGGATGCCCAGGCGTGCCGTGCAGGCGGGCCATGCGCCCCAGCCCTGTGATGCCTGAACCTTCTGCGCAATGGCGATCTGCTGTTCACGGGTAGCCAGGTTCGCCGTCGGCGCATACTGGCCGCCACCGTAAGCAGACCAAGTGGAAGCTGCGAACTGGAGGCCACCGTAGTAACCGTTACCAGTATTGATAGCCCAATTGCCACCGGATTCACACTGCGCAATGGAATCCCACACGGAACCGCCGCTCACGGCGGGTGCAGCCGCACCGGTATTGCCCGGGGCTTTGCCACGCGCAATGACAGCTTGGCGGGCCGGACGGGTTTCTGCCCGCCCAACTTCCTCATCAGACTCAACAGCGCCATTCACGGTGACTACCCGGCGAACGACCTTACGCTCACCCTTCGCACCTTCCTCGCGGACCTGCTCCTGGCCGGGGGCGAGGGATTCATCGTCAACGTACTTCGGCTCAGCATCGAATGCCTCGGTAGCTGCGCGTTCTGTGACATCAACGCGGTCAATCTCCACCGTCATATTTTCCGTCACCGGCGTATCCAGTGCCGGGCTCACACGGTCATTGGAATCCACGAGGACACCGCGTGCTGCCAGCAGATCCCCTACAGTCTTGGCAGCAGCAGAAGTGTAAGTAACGTTCCCACCATCACGAATAGCCACGATTTTCGGAGACGTGACCTCAATGGTCATATTGTCCTTGACCGCCTGGCCCTCACCGTAACTATGGCTGGAGCCGCCGACGATACCAGGCAGCTCACCGAGCAGATCATCCACGGTTGCGGCCGTGGTGGTGAATTCCTGCGCCTGGCCACCATCGATAGACACTGCGACCGGCTTGGCGGTGCGCACGGTCACGGTATCACCGTTCGCCAGCGATTCGGATGGCGCGGGGTACACCAAGTCCTTGTCCCCCACATCAACACCAGCTGCCTTGAGCGCACCGCCAACATTGCCAGCGAAGGTACTCAGCTCAACTGCATCACCGTTAACGTCAACAGTGACGTCCTTCTGAGCCGCCATGGCGGTGGCAGCACTGCCGATAGCAATTGCGCCGATAGCAGAAGAAGTGATCACAGCGCGGGTGGTTGAACTCTTATTGATGCGGCGATGATGCGACATAAAAAGAACAGTCCTTACAGCGTTGGGGATATAGCTCGAATAATACAAGCAAGTATAACAATACGATAAAGGTACGCGGAAGACCAGCAGATTTTCAAAACGTACAAGTACGTCTTTATTAATTAAGCCTACTCATCGCCACAATAATCACTCTTGTTGACAGTACTCACTCGCGCACCTATTTCACACACCAAAAACACGATTGAATGTCTCCCCCACTTCCGTGGCAAGATCCCCCACAGCCATCCCACGCATCTCCGCCACCACGTGCGCCGTGTGCCCAATGAGTCCAGGTTCATTTCGTGCACCACGGAATGGTTCCGGGGTCATGTACGGCGCATCCGTCTCAATGAGCAACTGCCCGGCCGGCGCAAGAGCAGCAGCCTCACGCAGTTCGTCGTTCCGTTTGAATGTCACATTCCCGGCAAAGGACAGGACGTAACCACGGTCGATGGCTTCGCGTGCGACGTCGAGAGGCGAAGAAAAGCAGTGCAGCATGACATGTTCCGGTTGCGGCGCGTCCGCGAGAATGCGCATCATGTCCGCATCACCCTCGCGGTTGTGAATCATGAGCGCCTTGCCAGAATCAACCGCGAGCTGAATATGCCAGCGGAACGCCTCTTCCTGCACATCAAGCGGTGCTGTGCGGTCCGGGTCATGCTTGATCCAATACGTATCAATGCCAGTCTCCCCAATTGCCACGCAGCGCTCATCCGTAGCCATCTGCGTGAGCCGCTCGCGCGCCGCCCCATCGAGCTCACCCGCGCGCGTCGGATGGATCGCACATGCCGCAAACACGCGGTCGTTGAAGTGCGCGGCCTGCAATGCCAGCTCCGCCTCATCGAGGCCATCGCCGACAGTGCAGATCCGTTCAACGCCGGCGTCCACGGCACGCGCCACAATCGCATCCACCTCGTCCTTGTTGCGGGCACCGGTTGAGGCGAGGTGCGTGTGTGCGTCGATAAGCCCAGCAATTCGCTCAGCCGGGACGGGAATGGGGCGAGGTTTCTTCTTCGACATGAATTCCAGCCTATCCTCGAGCACATGACATTCCACGACATCGATGCTGCAACCCGCACCCAAATCGACCGTGACCTCGCCGAAGCTGCCGTCGCCGGAATCAACGGATCTATCGACGACATCGTCGCCGCATTCGAAGAGACCTTGGGCGAATACCTCGCCCTCGACCCCGACCTACGCCGCAGCTATTCTCGCGGCGACATCGCGCGCATGTACGGCACGGCGCTCGGCGACGCTTTCATTCGTGAGCACGGCTTCGAGTGGCAATTGCTTATCGACGCCTACGGCACCGACCTCGTTGTCACCTCCCCCGACCGAGAGATGTACACCGCTCCCCTTGTGGTGGTGGACACGCGTTTCGAAGACGAGGCGACCGGGAAGCTGACTGCGTTCATTGAGCAGTTCTTGGGCGACTAGCTTTTAGTTTACATCTTATATTCGAACCCCTTTTCGAATCTGTTCGAATGATACCGGTGACGTGTCGTAGTGATGTGAAACTATGTTCGTACGCACTTAAAACACATTGACACGGGGGAACCATGACCCAACTGACCGACCGTCCGCCACAACCACCGCCCTCGAGCCCAACTGCCTTCTTTGCCACCGAGAACCCCGACAACATCGATGCCGTTGCCGGGATGGGCATGCGCGCGGCATTCCATGCGGTGTTCCACCACTACGCCACCGCCGATGAGTTTGAGGGTTCCAAAGACCACGACACTGAACTCGCCCGCATGTGCTCCGCCACAGGCCTTTCCCTCGCCGAGGTTCGCAGTGCCGTTTATGCCTACCGCACCCTCAAAGATCTCCCTATACTGCATGCCCTCCAAGAGGCCACCCACCGTCTTGACCTCCGCCGCTTGAAAGCCATCGACCGTGCCATCAGCGTGCTCGGCGATACCCCTGACCCTGAAGTTTTCGCGGCGCTGGACGCCCTCTTGGTCTCACTGTTCACGCCGACTAAGTCGAATCAGGCGCTCCCCGGCGCGAACACCATCACCACCCGCCTGAACAAGGCGATCGGCGACATGGATTCCTCCGTCGCCTATGACTCCAAGAAACGTGAGAAGCGCGAACAGGGACGCGCCCTTTTACCGGGCGAGTGCGAAGTCACCTTCCATGATGGCTACTACCACGGCACCACCGGCATGACCCTCATCACGGACCATGCCACGTCAGCCGCTGTCAAGGCTTTCATCGGTGCAGCCGCGAGAGAGCACGGCATCACCGATGATGAAGCCACGCTGCTCCTCCTCACAGGGAAGATCTCCCCTACCCCGACCGCCTGCGTCTACGGCTACGCTACCAAGAACGCGGACGGCTCCATCGACGAGTCTGCTTCAGTGTTCATTCCCGGCCACGGATTCACCACAGCCACCGGAACCGAGATGTTTCATTCTTTTGAGCCAAAACTTGTGGATATGGATGTTGCCTCCACGCGCAGCATCCCCGGCTATGTCCCACCCGCTGACATCGCCGCATTCGTTCGCGGCCGCGACGGCACCTGTGTCTACCCCGGTTGTGAGCGCACAGCCTGGGAATGCCAGCTCGACCACCGCATCGCTTACAGCCTCGGTGGTACAACAACAGCGAGCAACCTGTACTGCCTCTGTCAAAAGCACCACAATGTTAAAACCGATCGCAGGGCGTTCTACCTGGTAGATCCCTCTACAGGTGACGTGGTCTGGCTCTTTTCTGACGGCACCTACGCGCTGGCTGACCAAACCGGATTCATCAATAGCCAGGTCACCGAAACCACGCCGCGCTGGAAGCACACCATCGACGATGTGGAGCGCCTCAAACGCACCCGCTCCCGCTTCTTTGCCAAATGCCACCGGGTGCTCGATGTTTTCGAGGAAAACTTTGACTACGAAGAATGCCTCAAATCACTGTCATCCCTTGAACGTGAGTACGGGATGGAATTTCCTTTCCACCCCGTACCGTTCCCGGAAGAACCGGAGGTTGACTACTGAACCGGCGCCCACTCCGGGCCAGTTTCACCCAGTTCGGGGTCGAGCTTGGCGATGAGCGGCTGTGGTTTCTCCAGCTTCGTGCCCGGCACCACATCGACGCGGCCCCATGTGGCCTGCTGGGTGGTGTAGTCACCGGTGATGACTGGGTAGCTCTGGCCCTTTTCAGGCAGGTCGACGCCGACGAGATCCAGGTCTTCGTCATCGGTGACTTCTTCCACGCGCGGGGTGGCGGCCCAGATGCCGTCGCGGCCGAGGGTCTCGTGGACCTTCTGCGCGATGTGCGGAAGGAACGGGGTGAGCATGGCGTTGCAGTCCGACACAACCTGGAGTGCAGTCCACAGCACGGTGGCAAGGCGCTCACGCTGAGCGTCGTCCTTGGCCAGCTTCCACGGCTCCTGGTCGGCAATGTAAGCATTTGCTTCGCCAACGACGTGCATGATCTTGGTGATCGCAGCCTTGAAGTGGGCAAGTTCGAGATCCTTGCCGGCAGACTCGAAAGTCTGGGAGGCGAGGTCAAGGATGACGCGGTCAGCCTCGTTGAGCGTGCCAGGAACGGGAACTTCACCGAAGTTCTTGTGCGCCATGGACACGGTGCGGTTGACCAGGTTGCCCCAGCCGTTGGCCAGCTCATTGTTGATGCGGCGGACGAATTCGTCCCACGTGAAGTCCGTGTCATTGTTCTCCGGGCCGGCAACGGCGATGAAGTAGCGCAGCGGATCAGGGCCGAACGTGGCGAGGAAGTCCTTCACGTAAATAACAACGCCCTTGGAGGAGGAGAACTTCGAACCAGACATGGTGAGGAACTCAGAGGACACAACCTCCGTCGGCAAGTTCAGGCGGCCGTACTTGTGCTCTTCCCCACCCTTAGAACCAAGGCCGGCATAGCCGAGGAGTTCACCCGGCCAGATCTGGGAGTGGAAGGTGATGTTGTCCTTGCCCATGAAGTAGAAGCCGTTTGTGGACGGATCCTGCCAGAACTCCTTCCACGCCTCCGGGTTACCGCTGCGCGCTGCCCACTCGATGGAGGCAGACAGGTAACCGATGACGGCGTCGAACCAGACGTAGAGCTTCTTGCCCGGGTCGTTCTCCCAGCCCTCAACCGGAACGGGAATGCCCCAGTCGATGTCGCGGGTCATGGAGCGCGGACGCATGTCCTCAAGCAGGTTGAGAGAGAATTTCAGCACGTTGGGGCGCCAGTCTTCGCGGGTTTCGAGCCAGGCCTTCAACGCGTCGTGAAGCGCGGGCAGGTCGAGCATGAAGTGCTCGGTCTCAACGAACTCGGGGGTCTCACCGTTGATCTTGGACACCGGGTTGATCAGGTCAACCGGGTCGAGCTGATTACCGCAGTTATCGCATTGGTCGCCGCGTGCATCGGTGGCACCACACAACGGGCAGGTGCCTTCAATATAGCGGTCGGGCAAGGTGCGGCCGGTGGACGGGGAGATCGCACCCTTGGTGGTCTCCTTGATCATGTAGCCATTGGCGTACAGGCCTTTGAACAGCTCCTGCACCACCGCGTAGTGGTTACGGGTGGTGGTGCGGGTGAACAGGTCGTAGGACAGACCCAGGCCAGCGAGGTCCTCGACGATCTGGCGGTTGTAGCGGTCCGCGAGCTCCTTGACGGTCACGCCCTCCTTGTCCGCCTGGACAAGCAGCGGCGTGCCGTGCTCGTCGGTGCCGGAGACCATGAGCACGTTGTTGCCCACCATGCGCTGGTAGCGGGCGAAGACGTCGGATGGGACACCGAAACCGGCCACATGACCGATGTGGCGTGGACCGTTGGCGTACGGCCATGCCACGCAGACGAGAACGTTTTTTTGCATGGTTCTACCTTACGTCCATGCTCACGCCATTGACGTTCACCCCCGTTTGTTGAGCGCGGCGTCGTAGAGGTCACCGACCTTCACTCCGGCTGATTTGGCCACTTCCTTGACGGCATCCTTCAAACGCACGCCGGCATCCACTTTGGCGAGGACCGCTTCCACCAAGTCTTCTTCGTCCGCGGGGGCCGGTGTGGAGTCCGCACCGTCAATGACAACGGTGATCTCACCACGCAGGCCATCAGCAGCCCACTCGGCAAGTTCAACCAGGGTGCCACGGCGTACTTCTTCGTAGGTTTTGGTCAGCTCGCGGCACACTGCTACTCGACGTTCGGAGCCGAGCACCTCAGCTGCATGGGCCAGAGTGACACCAATGCGGTGGGGAGATTCAAAGAAACAGATTGCACGCTTCTCCCCTTTCAGGGATTCCAGCCAGGTGGTGCGTGCACCGGATTTGCGGGGCGCAAAGCCATCAAAAATGAAACGGCCAACACCCAACCCCGACAATGCCAGCGCGGTAGTCACCGCCGATGGGCCCGGCAGGCAGGTGACCCGAACCCCAGCGTCATGTGCGGCGGACACGATCGAATGGCCAGGGTCAGACACAAGCGGCATGCCCGCGTCAGAGATGACCAGGACGAGGCCGGAGCGGGCGACGCGGATAAGCTCCTGAGCTCGCTGTTCCTCATTGTGATCAAAATTGGACACGACCTTGCCACGAATCTCCGCGCCCAGCGCTGCGGCGAGCGAGCGGGTCCGGCGCGTGTCCTCAGCGGCGATGACATCTGCACGCTCAAGTGCTTCCACGAGACGCGGCGAGGCATCACGAATATTGCCTAGCGGAGTGGCTGCAACAAGAATGCCCGAGGCAACAAGCGAATCATCCATGGCAACAAGCTTAAGGGTGGGCAGTAAGATCACCAGCGTGAGTTCTGCCGTGAGTCTTGCCGTTAAATCCCCCGCGCCCACCGCCCCCGTCACTGTGCCGTGGACGCGCCGGGACACAATCACCACCGTTGTGATTGGCGTCATTGCGCTGTTCACGCGGTTTGTGGGCCTGACCATGGCGGATTCTAAGGGGACCCCGGTCTTCGACGAGAAGCACTACGCGCCGCAGGCATGGGACATTTTCGTTTCCTCGTTCAATCCGGTTTTGGGTGGAATTGAATCCAACCCTGGTTATGGCCTGGTGGTGCACCCACCGTTGGGCAAACAGTTGATGGCGCTCGGTGAGGCAATCTTCGGCTATACCCCGCTGGGGTGGCGTGTCGTCGCCGCACTCTTCGGTTCTGCGGTGGTTGTGTTCACCATGTTGCTTGCACGACGCTTGTCGCAATCCTGGCTGGTCGCTTTGTTTGCGGGCATTCTCGCGCTTGTCGACGGCGTCTTGCTCGTCATCGGCCGCTTCGGCATGCTCGACGTGTTTATCTTGCTTCCCATCGTCATGGCGGCGTGGACACTGGCAGGTGACATGCGGCAAGTGCACCAGCGTCTGCACGACGCGTATGTGAGCGGACGCATCGCCGAATCCGGCCCCTTCGGCCCTCGCCTGGGCTTCCGCTGGTGGCGTTTTGCCACGGGTGTATTGCTGGGCTTAGCGCTGTCTGTGAAGTGGTCTGGCCTGTACTACATCGCGTTCTTTGGCCTGCTGTCGTCCTTCTACGACCTGTGGCTGCGCCGCCGCTACGGGGTGGCCAAGCCGGTTGCGGGCACGCTTTTGCGTGATGTCCCCTCGGCGCTGGCCTCCATCGTACTCATCCCCGCGGTGCTGTACGTCTGGTCTTGGCGCGCCTGGTTCGCATCTGAGACATCCGTATACAGGCATTCGCTTGCCGACGGCACCATCGAAGGCTCCGACTGGTCCTGGCTCACCCAGCTGCCCGAACCAATCGCCGGCTGGTTCTACTACCACTTCTCCGTGCTGCGGTTCCACTCCGAGTTGACGAGCTCCGGCGGCCACTCCCACCCCTGGGATTCCAAACCGTGGTCCTGGCTAGTGGCTTCCCGGCCGATTCTCTACTACTCCTCTACCGGCATCGATTGCGCTGGCGGCCAAGAATGCCGCCGGATGATTTACCTCTTTGGCACCCCGGCAATCTGGTGGCTCACCGTGCCCATCCTCTTGTGGGCGATCTGGATGTGGATCTCCCGCGGTGACCGCCGTGTCATCCTGCCCCTCATCGGTTTCGCCGCTGGCTTCCTGCCGTGGCTGGCTGCGTTTGACCGCCAAATGTACTTCTTCTACGCCGCTCCCCTGGTGCCCTTCACTATCGTGCTCATCGCCCTGGCGTTGGGGAACCTTGCTCAGCGTGGCAAGCCCCTGCCACAGATGCGAAAGCTCGCCGGCTACGGCATGACGTCGGGGCAACTAGCTGTAGTGGTATACCTTGCTGTGGCTGTGGGTATGTTCTTGTACTTCTCCCCGATCCTTTACGGCTTTGTCATCCCCGATGGCTATTACTCGCAGATCATGTGGCTGCCGAGCTGGAGATAATTACTGTGGCCCAGCGCTGAGCGTGCGCAACGGGTTGGATGGCCCACGGTCCGCAACCCACATGAATACGAGTGCGACGCTGGTGAATAACAGCATGCCCAGGTGCAGCCACTGTGCTGGGGTGTCACCGGACACGGCATCCAACACAGCAAAGCCCACGGTAAACCCGAACATTGCTCCCACGATGAGCAGAACACCCGGAATCTGGTTGGGCTTCCACGCCACCAACAGGAGTGCTGCCGCGATGCCCACGCGGACGGCAGCCGCGCCGATGAGCAAGCTGGCCACTTCAGGGTCCAACTCCGCTGCACCGGAACCAGCGACGAGCTGACCTGCCCACAAGATGTACAGCACTGCCAGGATGGCAAGGATCACGCGGCCAATACTCAACCCAAGGAGCCGGCGCGAGGCGAGTTTGTGAAATTCGGTTTCCACGCCAGCGTAAATCACGTCCGACAGGTCATCCGGCGGCGCCATAGAGTCATCTGCTTCGACAATGCTCAAGGAGCGTGACAATGCCAAGGAACGCTCCCAGAAGGACGAGCATTCGGCGCAATGGTCCAAGTGCGCATCAATGACGGAATTGTCCAGGCCGGTGTCTTCACCGTCGATACGCGCTGAAAGTGCTGCTTGTACCTCTGCGTGGCTAATCATCGATCAGCACCTTGTCCAAACTCGCCCGACCTGCTCCAAACACAACTATGAAAAGCAGGAGAAGAACCAAAACCAGCGGGTATTCCACGCCACCTTGTTCCGCGAAGAAGCCCGCATCCATGTGCACAAAATAGCCGGCACCGGCCACCAGCAGCGCCAACAGCAAGGCCACGATAGTGGTAAGCAACCCAATAATCAGCAACGCACCGCCGACGAGCTCCAATGATCCTGCGGTGTATGCAGCGAGCTTCGGCTGTGGCACTCCCGCTTGCGCGAATGTCGCCGCCGTGCGCGTCATCCCGTCGCTCACCCAGTGTTGGTACCCCCGTGCGATGAAAATAACACCCAGGGCAACACGTGCGATAAGCAGCGCAGCATCGCGCACAGCGGGGGTATTCATAAAAAACAGCCTACAACGTGGAACCAAATGGGCCCCTACAGCAGTCAAAGTAAGTATGACACTTTCACACTTTGAACTAGACACTCATCAAGACAACCAGCAGCAAGCCCTCACCCGGGACGTAACGCCGTTAGTTCAGGAATACTTCGATACAGAATGGGGGAACCCTGTTACGACGGAAACGGAGATGTTTGAGCTTCTCGGCCTAGAAGTTTTCGTCGTAGGTTTAAGTTGGAATCTAATTCTGCACAAGCGTGATGCGCTGCGTCGCGCGATTTTCAACAACAGCATCGAAACAATCGCCAGGTGGGATGAGGCGGATGTTGAAGCATTGCTTAGCGACGACACGATTATCCGCAACCGCCGCAAAATCAACGCCGTGATCACAAATGCCCAGGCTGCTCTGGCACTGCGGGACGAAGGAACGGACTTGGCGGAATTCTTGTGGTCTTTTGAGCCCACGCCCCAATCAGTGGAGGACACCAAGGAGTTGGTGAAGGCACTGAAGGTGCGGGGCTTCACCATGCTGGGGCCAGTGACGGTGTTTGCGCTATTGCAATGCACCGGCATTACTTCTTAGCGGTCACCCACACGTCGATCTCGGCGGTGATGGGCTCCACGCCAGCATCGTCGACAAGCTGGCAGTCGATGGTGACCAGCTGACCGCCGGTCTCACGCGTAATGGTGGAAAAATCCGGGAAGTCTGCAGTGGCGGTGACGGTCAAGCCACCAGTGGACTTCTTCGGGTAATCCGCACGCATACCACGTGGAATCCAGCGGTGCGTATCTGGAACGGTGACCTCACACAGCAGACCCATCGCTGCTTCCGCGCCGTTCAAACCGGCAATCACATGGAAGGTGCCAATGTGGTTCTGCACACCCCACCACTTACCTAAACGCACAACACAACGGCCAGGAACCGCTTCCCGCACCCGCGGCATAACTGTGCGGAAGTACGGGGCCTTCACCATGTACAGGGCAGAGAACAACCCACGCTTGATAGTGGAATCGCTGAACTTCTCCCACAGAAGGGCCGTTGGGCCCGGGTTGTCATTCGTTGCGGTTGGCTTCGTTCCAGCAGTGGCCTCGGTGGAATCGGAGGTATTAGTTTGAGTCATACCCCGTGATGTTACTGGCTTAAGCGCTCTCGCGGACGCGTTCGGGGCCGTGGACATCAAAACCATCCCCGGAGAACTCTGGCAGGTTGGCAAAGTCCGCGCTCTCATCATCCAATTCCACAATCACTGCACCGGGGCGACGCATGTGGGCTGGCAGCGGTGCGCCCTCATCCGAGGAGACAACACCCAGTCGGGCGCGGCGCAGCTGGCGCAGGCGACGCTCACGCAGTGCACGCTCCTGATTGACCAAACTGCGTACAGCAGCCATGTACCAGACCAACAAAGCACCGGCGGCGAGTGGCGCCAACCATGCCCAACCACCAGTGATCAGTGCATAAATGAAGGCAACACCAGTGATGGTAATCAGCCCTAGCATGGTGCGCTCACGGCGACGTAGACGATCAGCGCGAGCACGCTTCTCCGCATCTGGTGTCCAACCGCCACGGCCACGGCTCGCGCGGGCGAGGGTGGCCTCGTCCAAATCTTCGACCACGTCGTCTGTTTTGTCTTCTACGACGCTCTCTACCGAGTCCTTTGCTGTGTCCTCAGAAACTGACTCCGCTTCCGGGATGTTCACCACAGTGGCGTAGCCGAAATCTTCAGGGGCAAGGTAGGAGTCGTCATATTCATACTCCGCAGAGATACCCTCGGCCTCACCTAGCTCAGTATCGAGTTCAACGCCTGCGTCTACAGCCTCTGCTGGTTCTTCTGCCCTTTCTTTTGCACGGTCTTTCGAAGAGTCTTCTACAGGTTCTTCAGCAGGGACAGCATCGACAATGTTGGAACGAATGAAAAGCTTCTTCCAGGCAGGGGTAGCCGAGGAGTCGTCGATAAGCACGGCTTCTGTGCTTTCTTCTTCGGGAACGACGACCTCATAGTCATCCACCTCATCGTGGTGGTGAATGTCTGCGGCCGTCACTCGCGGACGGCGACGAGTTTGAAGCGCGGCGGTGCCGCCCTCGTGGAGGACACGGGTCTCATCAAAGCCCTCACCGCTACGACGGATGGGCTTGGAATCCCCCAAGACCATCGGGGCGAGAACAATCGCCCACACAACCACGATGAGAACAATGATCAGGCTGAGGCTGCCTGACATGGGTCCACGACCTTTCCTTTACTGCGAAAATTGCTAGCTCGACACTAACCATCCACCGGCTGAAGTTGACCGCCCCACGCCGAGACACGCGCCAGTTTTTCTTAGATCCACAATCTGCCCTGCGCGGCTAAACGCTCCACCGCCGAGCCAGGCAGGTCATCAATGTTCTGCGCCACAAAATGGTGATCCCGCCAACGCCCATCAATATGGAGATTTTCCTTGAGGTATCCCTCCGTACGGAAACCGGCATTGGCCAGAACTTTCCCCGAGGCAGGATTATCAGGAAGGTATGTTGCCGTGACGCGGTGCATGCCCACGCGCGCGAAGGCATGATCAACGCCCAGAGCGCAGGCCACCGTGGCAATGCCGCGGCCACTAAAACGGGAATACACCCAGTATCCAATCCAGCACTCCCCCACGGCACCATGCTGGATGTTGCCCAAGGTGACTTGGCCGATGAAGTGGTCGCCATACTCAATGGCCAAAGGCACGACCATGCCGCTATTGGCGCAGCGCCGCAGATTCAACCAATTGGAACGCCAGGCTTCCGGGGAATGAGCGTCGCGCCACGTGCCCTGCACAGTGGGTTCGACAGGCCTTAACAACGCCTCATCGGTGATACGCATGCGCGACCAAGCAGCACCATCTGAACGTTTCAACGGACGAAGCCGTACCGGTACATCACCAACGTCACCACGAACAAAAACTGTCGGAGTCGCCTTGGGCCACCCCGGGTGGGCTTCACTGTGCGCCCAACCGATGAGACTCAGCATGGTTATGCCCGTTGCTGCAAGAACATCACGTCGACGACATCACCCGGGCGCACTTCCACCACGTCCGTGGGAATCCGGATCATCGCATTCGCCTCAGCCAAACCAGCAAGCAAATGCGCCGGACCGCCAGAAACGCCACCGATGTTGTCAACGAGGTAATCCCGCGTTTGAGCATCGCGCATGAGGCGAGCGCGGACAAAACCCAGGCGGCCCGGAATGGACTCAATGCGGTTCATGGATCGCGCCTTCACAATGCGTCGATTGAGCACGCGCTTGCCTAACGACGATCGGATGGCTGGCCGAATGAGCGCCTCAAACACCACGAGAGCACTCACAGCATTTGACGGCAACAAGAAGGCAGGAATGCGATCCTCCCCCACCAAGCCGAAACCCTGGGTAGAACCGGGGTGCATAGCCACACGCGTGGTATCAATATCGCCGAGCGCACCCAGTGCCTCTTGGACAGCTCGGGCGCTGGAACCGCCCACGGCGCCGGTGATGATGAGGAACTCGCTCTTCTGCGCGTGCACCGCAATCTGCTCTTTCAGGTGGCGTGGCTCCGCATTAATGATGCCCACGCGGGTGACATCCGCGCCCGCATCCTTTGCAGCTGCAGCCACAGCATAGGAACCAACATCAAAGACTTGGCCCAACCCCGGATCCCTATCAATATCCACCAGTTCTAAGCCATAGGACATGACAGTTACGCGGGGACGCGGATACACCAGCACCTTGTCGCGGCCGGCGGCAGCCAGGAGACCGATCTGTGCCGGGCCAAGAACAGCGCCGGCACGCACCGCGATATCCCCCGGTTGAATGTCATCGCCTTCACGGCGGATGAAATCACCCGAACGCACTGGGCGGTGCGGGGTCACGCGGCGGCGGCCACGGTCGGACCACTCAAGGGGCAAAACTGCATCAGCCAAGGTGGGCAGGGGTGCCCCCGTAGCCACGCGCACAGCCTGGCGGGGTTGGAGGCGCAACGGTTTTTGACTTCCAGCAGCCACTTCACCCACCACGGGCAGGGACGTATCAGGGTCGCTCTGGGCTGGAGCGTCATCGCTTTCAACCGGTGCACGATTACTCAGCGACTGCGCACCACCCACATCAACCGCACGCACCGCATAACCATCCACGGCAGCCTGCGCGAATCCAGGCAGCGAGCGCGTTGCCTGCACTTCCTCCGCGCACATAAGACCCAGCGCATCGGTGATGCCAATGCGGATCGGTGAAGGCGTCATCGTGGCATCAACAATGATGTCTAACTGCTCTTCAACGCTGCGCATTCCGCCACCCTTCCGCTGGCCGCTGACAATCTTTCAATTACACGTCAACTTAATTACACGTCAATTTAGTCGGTGCCGGCGAGGTGCGGGTTCTCCGACTCGAAATCCTTCAGGATCTGCTTGATCGACTTATACAGGGCTGGGCCGTACTTCTCATGGCGCAGACCAAAATCAACATTGGCTGGAATGTAGCCCGCTGGATTACCCAGGTCATGGCGCTTACCGTCGTGCACTACCACGTGCACCGGGTGACCTTCACTGATCATCAGCTCAATCGCATCGGTGAGCTGTAGCTCCCCACCCTTACCAGGCGTGATACGGCGTAAAGCATCAAAGATGCCACGATCCAGCAAGTAACGGCCGGTGGCAACAAACGTGGACGGCGCATCTTCCGGCTCCGGCTTCTCCACCATGCCCACCACACGCTTCACCTTTTCCGGGTCCACACCCTCAGCGGCATCCACCTCGCGGACATCAAAAACGCCGTAGTTGAATACTTCCTCCGGACTGACCACAAAGGCACACAGCACCGAGCCGCCGAGCTTGGCGCGCACATCCACCATCTTTTCCATGACCCCGGTGGGCAGAACCAAGTCATCCGGCAGCATGACGGCCACCGCATCCTCATCATCATCCAGGATCGCCTCAGCGCAGCCGACCGCATGGCCAAGACCGAGCGGCTCTTCTTGCACGACTGCCTGGGCGGTAATGATCTCCGCCGCACGAGCAACCTTTCGCGCCTGCTCATCCTTACCACGCGCCAACAAGGTCTCTTTCAGGTGATCAAAATTGCCAAAGTGCTCCATCACCTCGCCTTTACCCGGCGCGGTCACAACAGCAAGGCGCTGTGCACCGAGCTGGGCGGCCTCTTCCGCAATGAGCTCAATTCCGGGGGTGTCCACCACCGGCAGCAATTCTTTCGGCACTGTTTTTGTGGCGGGCAGGAACCGGGTACCCATTCCAGCTGCGGGAACAACAACGGTTTTCACGCCCACCTGGGGGGCCGAGGAGGAATTGCGCATGAATGGATAGTCTACCTGTGAGACGGCACTAAACCTGGAATCAGCTGGGTGTGTAGGGAAAGAGGGATGTCATGGATTCAAAGACTGCTGTTCGCGCCACCACGCGTGGTGCGCGTGAGGCGCTTGAGCAAAAGATGCTTATCGACGTCCCCCTGGTCACCCACCTTCTCACCCACCTGCGTACCTTGTCCCCCCACCGCGTTGCCGCCTATTCCCCATTGCCCACTGAGCCGGGTGGGCCGGCGCTGCTGCCCGCACTGGTGGAGGAAGACTATGAGGTTCTACTGCCGGTCACGCTTGCTGGTGGCGAGCTGCAGTGGGCGGTGTACGCACCAGGTGAGTTAGCTCCTGGTGCGTTTTATGACATTGCCGAGCCCACCGGCCCGCGCCTGCCCTCGACCGTGTTGAGCACGTGTGACGTGATCATTGTCCCGGCCTTAGGCGTGGACCGGACTGGGGTGCGCCTTGGCCAGGGCGCTGGCTACTACGATCGCGCGCTCCTCCACGCACACCACCAGCCACGCATCGCGTTGGTCTATGACAATGAGGTGCACGATTCTTTGCCGGCTGACGCCCATGATCAGCCAGTTCACACCGCAGTCACGCCCTCTGGGGTGGTATCTTTCCCGTTTTAGCGGGGCATGATTAGGGGTTTGCTAAAAATTTTTGGGGTACCGGGGAACCAAACCGGGTGCTGAAGCAGTCAAAGAGAGTATGGCACTTTCTAATTTTTCTTCATCCTTCTCCGTTCTTTCCACTCCCGGCTACCGGAGGTCCCTGCTTCTGCGACGCGTCATGGCCATCCTGCTTGTTGTCTGTGCTGCTCTTCTTGCCCTAAGCGGGCGAGCAACCAGAGACCCCCAGGTGGTTGTCTTCGCCCGAGACGTCGGCCCCGGTGATGTGCTTGACGCCGATGATGTGGAGCTGCGTTCCCTGCCCAGGCAGTTTGTCCCCGATAATGCGCTGGCGGACCGAACGAAAGCTGAAGGGCAGGTAATTGCTGCGGCGGCTTCTGCTGGTGAGGTACTCACCACGACGCGCATCACGGGCCCTGACCTTGTGAGCTCCGTGGCCCAAGCACGTGGGGAAGATCCCAGCGCTTTCACCCTCGTGCCCGTGAAACTTGCTGAACCCGACATCGTGCCCATGCTGCACCACGGTGATGAAGTGTCCGTGGTCACAACAGCAGATGCTGCGGCTGATGTGACGGCGCGGACTATTGCCACGGGCGGCACTGTCATCACCGCGGGCAGCGGTGAGGCACAGACCGGTGTACTGCTGCTTTTGCGAAATGAAGACGCGGAGAACGTTGCCGCATCTTCCCTGACTTTGCCACTAACAGTGGTGCTTACCGGCGGGCGTCACCGCGGTTAGTCACCGCCAATCGCAGCCCTCACCTAGCTTTGTCGCCCACAATGTAGTAATTTCTTTCGCCGTTGGGGGGAACAATATTCCCACCTATTTTTTACCTACCAATTTCTCAAGGAGAGAGAATGCTTAAGGGCTTTAAAGATTTCATCATGCGTGGCAACGTCATCGACCTGGCAGTCGGTGTTGTGATCGGTGCTGCTTTCACCGCGATCGTGACCTCGTTCTCTGACAACATCATCAACCCGCTGATTGCCTCCCTCGGTGGCGCAGACTTCTCCGGCCTGGGCGTCCACATCATCAGTGGCAACGATGCAACCTTCGTTGACTTCGGTGCACTCATCACCGCTGTGATTAACTTCCTGCTCATCGCCGCAGTGGTCTACTTCATCATCGTCGCACCGATGAACAAGCTGGATGAGGCTCAGAAGCGCCGCAAGGGCGTCACCGAAGATGCCCCGGCTCCAACCGAGCAGGAACTGCTCGCCGAGATCCGCGACCTGCTGGCTAACCAGAAAGGCACCCGCCAGCTCTAATCCCTGAAATACGGGAAACGTTTGCGGGCCGCTCCACTCCTTGGGGCGGCCCGTTTTTGCTCCCCTTTTACAGATTTTCTCCGGCAGACGGTGAATTTCTGGAAGAATCATTACGCACAAATAATTCACACATCGTTATGTAGGAAGGACTCCCCCGCATGATTCGTACCGCCATCATCGGCTACGGCAACCTGGGCCGCAGTGTTGAACAAGTTATTGCTGCGCAGCCCGACATGGAACTCGTCGGCGTGTTCTCACGCCGTGACTCTCTGGATACGGAGGCGCGTGTGTTGCCGGCGGGGGATGCACAAGAGCATAAAGACGAGGTCGACGTACTGTTCGTGTGCCTGGGAAGTGCCACCGATGTGCCGGAGCAGGGCCCTGAATTGGCCAAGCATTTCACCACGGTGGACACCTACGACAATCACCATGAGATCCCGGCATACCGCGCAGCGATGGATACATCCGCACGTGATGGTGGCAACATCGCGATGATTTCTACTGGCTGGGATCCAGGCCTGTTTTCTTTGAACCGTGTGCTTGGTGGTGCGGTGCTGCCGGGCGCCAACCAGATGACATTTTGGGGTCCGGGTCTGTCGCAGGGACACTCTGATGCTGTGCGGCGCGTGCCCGGTGTGTTTAAAGGGGTGCAGTACACCAAGCCGAACCCGGAGGCGGTTGAGGCCGTCAAACGTGGTGAGGGCGCAGACCTGAAGAGTAATGAGTGCCATCTACGCCACTGCTTCGTGGTAGCTGAGGAGACGGGTGATGCCGCGAAGGATGAGAAACTGAAAGAGCAAATCCGCGAAACCATCGTGACCATGCCGGACTACTTTGCACCGTACGAGACAATCGTGGAGTTCATCACCGAGGCTGAGTTTGAGCGCGACCACCAAGGCATGCCACATGGCGGTCAGGTGATCACCCGTGGCCAGTCCGGCACCTCCGGCCACGTGATTGAGTTTGGCTTGGAGTTGGAGCGCAACCCTGATTTCACCGCTGCCGTGCAGGTTGCCTACGGTCGCGCTGCATGGCGTATGAAGCAGGCTGGTGAAATTGGTGCGCGCACCGTGTTCGAGGTAGCACCGTACTTGCTGTCTGCGGAACCGTTGGACGATCTAGTGGCGAAGAAGCTCTAATCCCCGTAGTGCGGGGGGCGTTCCTCGCGGTAGCGGGCAGCGTCATCCAGTTCAGCTAGTTCTGGCGGGCCGTCTTCATCCAATTGGACCACACGGGCACCGTCCCAATCAGCGGACTGCCCCACCTGGTGGGGGTTGGGGCGATCCGCTGTTCTGTCGTAATCAGTAGCGCTGGAAAGTCGCCGCACGCGGCGCCGCTTTTTCATGATCCTCGGTTCCTCTGCTGGATGCTTACTGCACGCTGTACTTGCGCAGTTCTTCGATGAGGTGGGCAACAAGCGGTGCAATAGTGGACACACCGTCGCGGATCGCAGCACGGGATGGCGCTAGGTTCACAATCACCGTGGAACCGGACACACCGCAAATGCCAGAGAGTGTCCGATTTTTTGTGTGCGGGGTTTGGTTTACAAGTAGTCCGCGAATCGGTCGGGGTATGCCACGGATAGTTGGTTGATGGCTTGTTTCCAGCCGTTGGCTTTCGCTCCTTCAATATAGCC
>NZ_VXKH01000010.1 GCF_008693065.1 Corynebacterium tuscaniense
CGTACTGCTTAAGCCAAGAGAAAAGTGATGAACGATTGACTCCAAGCTCTGCTGAAGCCGCGTGAAGTGTGAGATCCTCATTGTTTTCGTAGAGGGCCACAGCATCACGTTTGAACTGTTCGGAGTACCTAGGCATGGTGGTAGATTACCTTTCTTCTCAACCCAACTGGGCTGGATATCAGGTGTCTACCTAACGGGGGTCAGGTCCGTTCAACGTGCTGCAGGATGGCAACCGCCTCCGTTTCGTCGGCGAGAATCGACGCGACGATTCCCATACCGTTGGGCCTGTAGGCTTCACGGGAAAACCCGTTGGCGACAACCCTGCCGAGTGGCAACCGGGTAGGTTTAATGGCAATGAGGCCCGCTGGTTTTACGGTGGCGCCCAGTTCAATGCTGGGGACACTAAGAGGGGCAAGTTGCCAAAGGTGACTTTGAAGCTCAAAGCCACCGGCGCTCCTGGTAGCACCGCTCAAGCGACAATCCGGAATGCTGATGCGAAGAACAATCCGCCAGAAGCATTTGTCCAGGGGCTTCTGAACGGCAAGATTGTTGGGAAGACATTCAACGGTTTGGCTCGCTGTGGCCTTTCCGAGGACTACACGGGGAGTGGCGCTCAAAAGGCGCCGGCCACACCATTTCCAGCAGTGACAATCGTGGAAAAGCCGGAACCGACCCCAGAGCCGTCGCCGGAACCCTCCGAAGAGCACACTCCAGAACCACCGAGTTCGGAGCCAACTTCTTCTGAATCAAAGCCGACGAAGAAGACTGAGCCATCGTCGACCAAGGAGCCAGAACCATCAACGACCGATCCGACAACATCTTCTCCTGAGACGCCGACGAAGGAGACTGAGCCGCCGACGGAAACGAAGCCTTCCGAGGATCCGAAGCCGTCGACTACGAGCACCGAGCCGACGAGAGAGCCGGAATCAACGAGGGAGTCTTCGACGACGACTAAGGCGCCGGAACCATCCGAAGATCCAACACCGGAAGCACCGAGCTCGGAGCCAACGTCCTCTGAAACAGAGCCGACGAAGGAGTCTGAGACATCGACGAAGGAAACTGAGCCATCGTCGTCCACCAGCACGGAGCCCACATCGACGACCACGAAACCGTCGACTACGAGCGCTGAACCGACGAAGGAAACGAAGCCTACTGAGGAGCCGAAACCGTCGAACACAAGCACTGAGCCGACGAAGCAATCCGAGACACCGACCACTGAGACGACGACTTCTGAGGAATCGGAAACATCAACGACGGAGCCGACAGCTACTTCGTCTGAGACCTCCACTGAGACTGAACCAACCAAGGAGTCTGAGACACCGACGAAGGAAACGAAGCCTTCCGAGGGTACGAAGCCGTCGACTACGAGCACCGAGCCGACCAAGGAATCGGAGCCGTCGGAGGAATCCGAGACGCCGACCATTGAGACGACGACTTCTGAGGAATCGGAAACATCAACGACCGAGCCGACACCTTCTGAGACCGAGCCGTCTTCTGAGACCGAGCCAACCAAGGAGACTGAGACACCCGCGGAAACCACGACTCCGACGACTACTTCGGAGAAGCCGGCACCGCAGGACGGGTCTTCGGGTTCCAGTGAAGGTTCATCTTTCTTCGGGATGTCTTCGGACCCAGTGATGAGGGGCTTGTATGTTGCCTTCTGGGTTGCGTTGGGGCTGATCGGTTTGACTGCGTTTGGTAACTGGCTGAAGCAGAACTGCGACGTCAAGTGGCCGCTTTAAACCACTGGGCCCTTGATGGTGGCGATGGTGTTTGCCAGCAGCGCAGTGAAGAAGGGCACTGAGTCGGGGTAGACGTACTCGTAGCGGGCGTGCGCGCCCGCGCCACCGGCGCCGAGTCCGCAGACGACGGGAACGCCGATGGCGGAGATGAAGTTCGCATCGGAACCGCCACCGACGGCGATGCCCTGCAGGTCAGCGTGGTCAAGCAGAGTGGCTTGGGTTTTGAGGAGTTGGAACAGGGCTTCGGTACCGGCGGTGTGCTGCATGGGAGGGCGGTTCCAGCTGCTCTTCACGGCGATGGACACGCGGGGGTCGGAGGGGGTGATGGAGGCTAGGGCGGCGTCGATACGCTCTGTTTCCTCCGGAATCCAATGGCGGACGTCGATTTTCGCGGAGGCTGTACCCGCGACAACGTTGGCGCTTGATCCGCCGGTGATGACACCTACGTTGACCGTCGTGCCCTTGTTTGGGTCGCCGAGCTTCGCGGCTTCGAGACAGAATTCCATCAAGGCGATGATGGCGCTGGCGCCTTTCTCCGGTTCGAGACCCGCGTGTGCTTCAATCCCTGTTGCTGTGACGGTGATGTCGCCGATGCCTTTGCGCGCGACCTTCACGTTGCCGTCCACGCTGGCTTCCAGAACGAATGCGGCATCGACGCCACGGGCAGCGTCTTCGATGATGTGTTGGGAGGCAGGCGAGCCGATTTCCTCGTCGCCGTTGAAAATATAGGTGACGTCTGGGTGGGGGAGGCCGGCGCTCCGAAGCAATTTGAGCGCCCATATGCCCTGCGTGAGACCTATTTTCATGTCGAACAACCCCGGTCCGGACAGTCGTTCACGCGGGTCCTCATGGGGCAGCGGATTCCACGCAGCCACCGTTCCTGCAGGCCACACCGTGTCATAATGCCCCGCAATCACCACACGGCCAGGCAGACTGCCACGATACGTGCGCACCACAATGTCGCCGAGCTCGTCGCCGCTGAAACGCTCCTGCTCATCGGGGGCACCAAGTCGCCTATCGACGACCCCCAGCAACCCCTCCAGCCCCTCATCCAGCCCCGGTTTATCAAAGCTGTACGTCTCTATGTTCACTAGCGAGAAGGCATCCGCGAGCATGTCATCGATTGCTTCCTCGGCGACGGACAAAGGCAGGCGTGGGTTCTGTGCTGGATTCGTCATGGCTCCGATTGTGCCAGCGCTGGAAACTTCTGTACCCCACTCCTGCTCTCTCCACTCTCCAGAATCGTGCACAGCTCCTATTAAATGCCGAGGAATGCTACGAACACCGGGAAGTTAGGCGCACAGATGCCTAGCGTTTGGGTTCGCGTACCCATGCGCCGATGACGCCGGGGACGACTTCGGGTGCTTCACCAAGGAGTGCTTTGAGGTTGCCTTCACGTTCTACTGCTGAGGTGACTGCTTGTACCCGGCCACGCTTTTGCTGTCCGTTCCGCCCACCGCGGCCAGCACCAGCAGCAGGACCCATGCCGTACCCACCACCAGTGATACCGGCAGCTCCGCCGGTTCGTGGGTTTGCACCTGGGCTACCGGCACCCACACCACCGGTCCCAGCACCGGCCCCGTTGCCTGGTGCTGGTCCCACACCCCCGGTACCTGCACCGCCACCGGTTCCTGGTGGGGTACTAAACCCACCTCGGACACCTAGTGCACCAGAACCACCTGCGCCTGCTCCGGCCCTGCCACCAGCACCGACACCACCGTTCAACCCTGCGGCACCACGCCCGGCAAGAGGCATAGCCCCACCAAGCCCGCCAACGGCACCGGCTGCACTACCAGTGAGCGCACTCGCACTCGCACTCGCACTCGCACCGGCACCACCAGTTAGTGCGCCACCTAGCGCACCGACTGGTGGTAGTGATGGGGCAGTGGCACTGGCTACCTGGGTGGGGGTAGCACCAGAGGCAATCAAATCCAACATATCCGGATTCGGTTTGCCTACCTGCTCCACGATCTCAGCCGGGGTTGTGGCATGCGTGAGATCACCCCAGCCTGTATGAGCTAATGCTTTGTTGACTACCTGTGGTAGCGCTTCGCGGGTGAACTCCGGGACCCCTCCATGAGCCGCTCCGTCGTCCATGATGTGGCTAGACCCTGGCTTCATCGGTGGCAGTAGTGATTCAAAGGTCGGCACCGTGGGTGCTAGCTGTGTTGTCAGCCGTGGCCCAAACGTACTTAAAAATACTTCTTCCAGGCTTTTTGATGCCACAGGATCAGCTGTACTACGGACGGCACCTAAGGCTGCGGCAGCCTCTACGGCAGTAGCCTGACTGAGCGTTGCTAGCCCACCAGTATGACTGCCCAACATGTGGGACTTAGCTGCATAATGGCGCCCCATGACGTCGACAAACTCCACGTTTGCTATCGCGTTGTGTATCGCATCAGTTTCAGCTGAGGTCGACAACAACCCCATAGCCCCAGGAAGTTCCCCCAACGCCTGAACCAACACAGAAGCAGTGGAAAACCAGTTCTGTGAAATGTCGAACATTGATGTGAAATCTGTTGCCGCTAATTGTGAGACCAGTACCTCTAGATTCGCTGGTCGGCCCGCAACGGGAAAGGCAACATGAAAAGGATTCGACTGCGGCCGCTCCAGTGGCGATAACGCCACTGGACTAGAGACATTTCCTGCAGCAGAACGGAAAGACTCCCCAATGCCCGCATCCACCGAAACAAACCCATCAACCTGCTGGTGCAGCAACTCAGCAGCACTAGCAAAAAATTGAGCTAACCCCCGGGTTGCTTCAGGCTCACTAACCGAACTAATCGCCTGATGCATCTGCCCCGCCTGATCCAAACCAGAGACAACAGAAAAAGGGGCAGGGTTCAGTGTGCGTACAGCAGCATGCGCTCCTGTGAGTAGTTGAGAGACGTGATCTAGTGAGTTTGTTGCCCGTTTAACGGCCTCGATGTCCAAGTACATGCTCATATATAATCCCCGATCTAATTTCTTTCATTTTGGTATAGCTCTTCGATAATTTGAACTGCGGATAAACACAGTTCATCGAGTCCGATGGGCTGAGTTCCCTCATCAACCACAATCGAAAGTTGGCCACGCACAGTATCAACGGCTGCCACGCAAGCTAGGCCACCTTCCCCTTGCCCCCTATAGGTAATGAGTCCTGGAATAGCCTCTGACGCTGAATCACTGATCAACACATTCGGTGCATCTTCTACTAGAGAGCGCGTGACGGTAGTCATGACGATCGCGTATCCCCTGTGAGTATCGCGACCTGTAAGCCCACAACCTGCCCCGCCACCGGGAGGAACCGCATGGTGTTGTATGGTTTTGAACCCTAATAGCGCGAATTCCTCAGCGGAAATCTCTTCACAGGGATTAAACATATTGTTCTTAACTGAGGTGGGGTCAAAATCCCCCAGAACCAAATCCCCACTAGCGAAATGAAACGCAGGTACATCCTCCTGTGCCGACTCTGATCCAGCGTCAGGCAACGCTGGTGCGGGTGCTTCTTCTTTTGGGCCTGTCTCAGGCAATGGACCGGTTTGTCCGAATAAGCCCGTCGCCGTGCAACTTGAAAGCAAGCACACAGCGGCTACAGCCGTGATGACAGTTGTTATCTGCTTGTGCATACAGCGATACCCCCGATTGTTGTGTTCCCCAGGCCAGTCCGAATCTCATCGGACACAAACAACAATGCCATGTTGTAAAGGCGAAGGAAACCTTTTTGTGTCCACTAAAGTGGACATCCTTCAAACCCGCTGTTGAAGCGTCGTCATCCTCAAATATTCGGCGGGATCACAAGGTCCGCGTGAGCTGATTCATTGCGTTGTCATGCACGTGCCTCAGTGTTTCCTCGGTGCCCGACTAGGCTGGCGGGCATGGAACTGAACTTGAACGGTCCGGGCTGGGACGATGCGAACGTGTCGGCGGCGTTGCTGTCGGGGGATGGCAGCGTGATGGTCGAGCAGGGAGACCAAGAGCGCATCTATGAGTTGGCGAGTGTGACCAAGCTATTGTCGGCCTACGCATTCCTCATGGCGGTGGAGGAGGGTGTCTTTGAGTTGGATACGCCGTGTGGGCCGGAGGGGTCAACGGTCCGTCACCTGTTGGCGCACGCATCTGGGGTGGGGTTCAACGACCGGAAGCCGCAGAAGAAGCCGGGGGAGCGGCGGATTTACTCCTCGGCGGGGTTCGAGATTTTGGCGGAGGCGTTGGAAAATGAAGCCGGTATGAGCTTCGCGGAATACGCTCGCCAGGGGGTGTTCGAGCCGCTGGGGATGCACAACACGGAGATTTACGGTTCCGCGGGTCACGGCGGCCGATCGACGGTAGCGGACCTGACAGCGTTTGCGAAAGAGCTGCTGGAACCGCAGCTGCTCGCGCCGGAGACGCTGGCCGAGGCGTACACCAACCAATTCGGAGACCTGCGCGGCATTGTTCCTGGTTATGGCATGCAAAAGCCATGCCCGTGGGGCCTCGGATTTGAGATCAAGGGGAAGAAAACACCTCACTGGACCGGGAACACTATGCCGCCGGAGACAGTAGGGCACTTCGGGATGAGTGGGACGTATGTGTGGGTGGTGCCGGGCGGGGGAGCGTCGATAAGCGCTGCGATGGTGGTCCTCACTGACCGTGAGTTCGGTGACTGGGCGAAACCCCTGTGGCAAGAAACGAACACTCGGATCTACCGCTCGCTATGATGACCTCGTGTATTTCGGAGGAATCGATAACGCGGTAGGCCAAGCCATCGCGATTCTGGATCTCATCGGCGTGTTCTTGAACGCACTGATCGGTGGGACGGTTGCGCGGCGATTGCGTTTCGACGCCGTCGGGTTCATGCTCATCGCCATCATCTCCGCCATGGCTGGTGGCATGATGCGCGATGCGCTGATTGGCAACACCCCCGTCGCCGCACTGTCGGACCCGTGGTACATCAGTATCGCGCTCGTCGGTGCGGCCGTGGCATTCCTCATGAACCTACGTGGCTACGTGTGGGAACTCACGCGATTCCACGCTGACATGGTGATTCTCGGCGTGTGGTGCACCACCGGCACCGTGACCGCGCTGGGGATGGGAGTGACCTGGATCGGCTGCATCCTAATGGGGGTGATGACCGCGACGGGTGGCATGGTGATCCGCGAGGTGCTTATCGGGCGCATCCCGCGCATCCTCAACGACCAGCAAATGTACGTCGTGCCGGCGATCGTTGGGTCCGCAACAGCCCTGACACTGTATCAGGTTGCGGACCCATCCGTTGCGCTCGTGGTTGCACCACTGACCGCATTCACCCTCGGTACCGTTGCGTACTGGGCCAAGTGGTACGTGCCCGCCAGCAATGAGGCCGGCCGCTTTGACATCTGGATGACCAAACTTGTGCGCACACTGGAACCCAACAAAGTGCGTGAGTGGCGCCGAGAAAAAGAAGCCACCATGCGCGACGACCCGCTTGCCGACGACGGCGTGATGCCCACCAAAGGCGAAGTCCGCGAGCAGCTGGCGGGTACGAGGGAACCTACCCCCGAAGAGTTCCTCGCCGCCTTGTTCCGCGTCTATGTTGAACGGCATGGGGAGGGCTCGTCGGAGGGCTGGGCGAGGGATTAATGCGTTACTAAAGCTCAAGTGCAGCTTGAGGGAATGGGGGGATAAAGCGCAGGTTGAGGGTTGTCCATGTGGCTAAAGGGAAGGAACAATTGCCGTGAGTCACATGAGGGCGTAGGGGAAGACGAGCCTCGTCTTGACGTAACAGCTGTACATGCTGTGTGCGTTACTAATGAAAGGACCGATCCCCGCCATGACAACAACACTCATCGCCCCTACCTACGCGCGCCCCCTGCCATGCCAGAGCCCTATTCAGCGCGCAGTACTGACGATCCATGGAATGCCGCGGCACCTTCGTCTCCGCGTTGAAGAGCTCATGGCTGTGCACCTTAGTCCGCCTGCAGCGCCGGTGGATGAACCTCTGCTACTGGATCCGGAAGACGTCTGGGACACCATCTGGTTCACTCGTTGGCGCAATGACGGTTCCAGCCAAACTATCGGTTGCCGAGAGGTGATTGTGGCGCCAGCCCACGAGTTGGCCGAGTTCCGCGCCCATCTGGCCGAGCTTGCCGGGACTTTCCGCTTCCACGCGAGTGTCTAGGGGCCTTTAGTGAAGGATCTGACATGGCCCCGCTGCAGGTGGCGGTGAAAGCCCAGGTCAGTTCTTCGTGGCGTCAGTGGAGCGTGCGAATCTTTCACTCGCATCGGCAAGATAATGGGCCATGTCCCCCAGCGTGTCCCAGGAACTGAACAAATCCTCGTTGATGCGCACCCCAAAGTGATCCTCAGCGCGCACGACGAACTCGATCTGGGTAAGGGAATCCACGTCCAGGCCATCGAGCGTGTCTGCAGGGGAGACTGACTCGGCATTCTCTGCAACACCGACCTTGACCAACAGTGCACCTAGCTGCGCGAATGCGTCGCCATCGCGGGGGATATCCTGCAATTCGGACTCATCACCGGGGGACTTGGGGGTATCAAAACCAAACTTGGCAAGGTCTAGGCGTTGGGAAAGCTCCATGCGGCCATTGTGCCACTAGCGGTTACGATCAACCGCATGTCCATTGCCCGGAATCTGCGCGCTTTCCTAGAGATCAGTACCCCTGCCTGGGATCGTGCACGCCGGGCCGAAAGCGGTGCCCCGGGGTTAACCGGCATGCAGGAGGGGACAACACACAACGGGTCAATCGCGGTGCATTGGTATGAGTCGGGTCCACAGGACGCGGAGTTGACCGTTGTATACGTGCATGGCTTCAATATTTCTTCGCAGTCGTTTTATCTGCAAGAACAGGCTGTTAGATCAGCGGGTGTCCGCCAGTTGCTTGTCGACGTCCGCGGCCACGGCAACACCGCCACCGACACTGTAGCGACGTTCGGGGCAGCCACACCCACAGAGTTGAACGTGGATGGCGCTGCCGATGACGTGATGGCGGTGATCAGAGACCGCGGTGTCATGGGCCCGGTGATTGTGGTGGGTCACTCCTTAGGCGGGCCGGTTTCTTTGTCTCTGATTCGCCGCTATGCCGGCGAGTCGGAGGGGTTTAATTTGGCTGGCAGTGTGCAGATCTCGTCGGCCGTGGACCCATTCACGGAACGTGGCATGCCGCAGGCCTTGGGTGGCGGAGTAGGAACGCTTCTGTACCGCGCTGTGCAGGCGATGCCGGGCTTGTCCGAGGCAGTGCGTGTTGGGGTGACCTCGGCATTGGCACCATTATTAGCGGTGGGGTTTTATGCAGGGCACGTGCCGTGGGAGATCATCCGCTTCCATGCAGAGATGATCCAAGACACTCCGCTGCGTACCTACGAGGGGTTCTTCCCGGATTTGCGCGAGCACTCGGAACGGGCCACGGCCGAAAAACTCCAGGGTGTTCCCGGCTACATTGTGGTCGGAGAGCTTGACACAGTGGCGCCACTGGAACAATCAGAAGCGCTCCACGAGGTGTGGCCGGACGCTGCCCTGCAAGTACTGCCACGGTCGGGTCATATGCCGCCGTTGGATGCGGCGGGGGCAGTGACGGCAGCGATTATCCGGTTAGTGAATAAGCTCCAAGCACCTTAGGAAAACACCATGTCCTTGCGCAGGTCGGTGCTCTTGCGGCCCCAGGTCCGGTATTCGTGGATGTAGTCCTGGGTGAACGTCCAGGGATCCGCTTCGGCTTGGGTGGGCAGGTCCTTGCGGGCGCGGACGAGGTAGCCAGAATCCATGTTGAGCAGTGGGGCATTGGCGGTGAGGTGTGCGGGGAAGCGGGGCGTGGCGGTGGTGTAACCGTCGGAGGACATGAGCTTCCACAATCGACACATGTAGCGGGATACGAGGTCTGCGCGTAGGGTCCAGGACTGATTGAGGTAGCCCACCGTGAAGGAGAAGTTGGGCAGCCCATCCACCATAAGTCCGCGGTAGGCCACGGCGGAAGGAATCGGCTTTTTCACACCATCCACCGATATTGTGGCGCCACCAAAGACCTGAATATCCAGGCCAGTGGCGGTGATGATGACATCTGCCGGCAGGAAGGAACCGTCCTGGAGCTGGATGCCATCTTCTTTCACGGTGGCGATCTTTCCGGTCACAACCTTGGCGCCGTTCTGGATGGCCTTGAAAAAGTCGCCGTCCGGGGATTTGCACACGCGTTGGTCCCACGGGGCGTATGGCGGGTTGAAGTGGGCCATGATGTCCTTAAATGGGATGTACAAGCGGTTGAGAAGCATGAAGTAGCCGCGCGCCAGACGCGGGAACCCTTGGCACAGCCAGTACTGCATCATGTCGCGCCCGATGTGCAGGGCGCGCGCGGTGGAGAGGGCGCGCTGCTCCGGCATGAGCTTCGTGGTCACGGCGGTGATGTTGTCCCGATTGGGCAGTGGCGCCACGTAGGTGGGGGTGCGCTGCAGCATGGTTACATCCGCACCAGCTTCATGCAGAGCGGGCAGCAACGTCACGGCTGTGGCGCCGGAGCCGATGATGATGCCTTTCTTCCCCGCCATGTCCAGGTTCTCCGGCCAGTGCTGTGGGTGGATGAGGGTGCCGTGGAAGCGCTCCATGCCAGGGATTTCCGCCGTGAACCCACGGTTATGTTTGTAGTATCCGGAGGAAAAATGCAGGTGCTTTGTCCACACGGTGTGTTCAGTCAGGGTCACATCCTCGGGTGCGTGGCCTTCGGGGATTGGTTGGCCATCACTGCGGGTCAACATGGTTACTTCCCACAGGCCTGCCGAGGAATCAAAGTTCGCGCTCTTCACCCAGGTGTGTAGGGTCAGGCGCTCAAAGACCCGTTCTTCACGCGCGACATCCTCGATGTATTCCTGGATTCGTTCGCCCGACCCAAGGCTGCCCTTGTGAGGCCACCGCTTGAACGGAAAGGAGAACGTGGCCATGTCCGAATCAGAGCGAATCCCCGGGTACGTAAACGTCACCCAGGTGCCGCCGACAGCCTTATTGGAATCAACAATCTGCCAATTCCACTCCGGAAAATTCGCATTCACGTGGTGAGCGAGGTCGATGCCACTGAGCCCAGCACCGACGATCAACAGGTCTAACGGCTGCTGGCGGGAGGATGAATGCAATCGGCTCATGGGGTAGACGATAACAAGTAATTAGCTCTGCCAAATTAAAACAGGCTAATTGCCTATTCGGGTCTACCCCACGAAAGCACCTACTCCACCGCGTTTTCTTCGCCCTGATCGGAGCCGGAGTGGGTGGGGGAGGCGGCCGTCGGATCGTCGACAAGCAAATCCTTCGCTGCTTGCGCGGCGATGGAGATATCCAGCTTGCCTTCATCCGCGAGCGCCGTGAGTGCGGCCACAACCATGGATTCCGCATCAATGTTGAAGTAGCGGCGAGCAGCTTCGCGCGTATCGGAGAAGCCGAAGCCATCCGCACCGAGCACCACGTACCGGCCTGGCACATAAGGGCGGATCTGCTCGTGGAGGTCCGTGGAGAAGTCGCTGGTAGCGATGTACGGGCCCGACGTCTGCTTCAACTGCGTGGTGGCAAACGCCTCACCCGGATCTTGGTCCGGGGTGTGGATGCGGGCCTTGTTCCGCGCAGCACCATCCCGTGCCAGCAACGTCCACGAGGTCACGGAGTACACAGACGCACCTACCCCGTAGTCTTCTTGCAGAATCTGCTGCGCGCGCAGTGCCCACTGCATACCTACACCCGAGGCGAGCAAGGAGACGTTGTTCTCCTTCTCCTCACCACGATCGAACAGGTAGATGCCCTTGTGCAAGCCCTCAACGTCGAGGTTCTCCGGGCGTGCCGGCTGGTGGATCGGCTCGTTGTACACGGTGAGGTAGTACATGACATTCTCCCCGCCGTCCTTGCCATACATGCGCTCAATGCCACGATGAATGAGGTATGGCAATTCGTACGCAAACGCTGGATCGTATGGCACAACCGCAGGGTTCGTCGACGCCAGAACAGGGGAGTGCCCATCCATGTGCTGCAGGCCCTCCCCGAACAGGGTCGTGCGGCCTGCCGTTGCACCCACGATGAAGCCACGCCCCATCTGATCACCAGCAGCCCAGAAATTATCGCCCGTGCGCTGGAAACCGAACATGGAGTAGAAGATGTACATGGGGATCATGGGCTCACCATGCGTCGCATAGCTTGTCGCTGCTGCAATAAAGCTTGCCGACGACCCGTCCTCATTAATCCCCTCATGCAAAATCTGCCCGTCCGTGGCTTCGCGGTAGGACAGCTGCAGATCATGGTCGACCGGAACGTAGTTCTGGCCCTTGGGGTTGTAAATCTTCAGCGTGGGGAACCAGGAATCCAGACCGAAGGTGCGTGCCTCATCCGGAATGATGGGCACCACGCGCTTGCCGATCTCCTTGTCGCGCATCAGCGCCTTGAACGTGCGCACCAACGCCATAGTGGACGCCACCTTCTGGGGACCCGAGTCCTTGAACAGCGCCTTGAAGGTCTTTTCAAAATCCGGCATCTCCAGCGGCGTGTACGCTTCTCGACGCTCCGGTAAGTACCCGCCCAGCTCCTTGCGGCGCTCGATCATGTACTTGACCTCGTCCGAGTCTGGGCCCGGGTTGTAGTACGGCGGGAGGTACGGGTCCTTCTCCAACTCCTCATCCGTGATCGGGATTTCCTGCTTATCGCGGAAGAGCTTCAGATCATCCAGCGTGAGGTTCTTCATCTGGTGGGTCGCGTTGCGGCCCTCGAAGTTGTGGCCCAGGCCGTAGCCCTTGATAGTCAGAGCCAGGATGACCGTCGGTTTTCCGTTCTTGGTCTCCAGTGCCTTCTTGTAGGCGGCGTAGACCTTGCGGTAATCGTGGCCGCCGCGGCGCAGATTCCAGATCTCCTCATCCGTCATGTCTTCCACGAGCTTCGCCGTGCGCGGGTCGCGGCCGAAGAAGTGCTCGCGGACGTAGGCGCCGTCATTGGCCTTGAACGTCTGGTAATCGCCGTCCTTGGTGGTGTTCATGATGTGGACGAGAGCGTTATCCTCATCCTTCTCCAGCAGCTCATCCCACTCACGGCCCCAGATCACCTTGATCACGTTCCAGCCGGCGCCCTTGAAGAAGGACTCCAGCTCTTGGACGATCTGGCCGTTGCCGCGCACCGGGCCGTCGAGACGCTGCAAGTTGCAGTTCACCACAAACGTGAGGTTGTCCAGCTCATAGAGGCTAGCCATCTGGAGCAGACCGCGGGATTCCGGCTCATCCATCTCACCATCACCGAGGAATGCCCAAACGTGCTGCTGGTCCGTGTCCTTGATCCCGCGGTCCTGCAGGTACTTGTTAAAACGTGCCTGGTAAATCGCATTCATCGGGCCCAAGCCCATGGACACGGTGGGGAACTCCCAGAACTTCGGCATGTCGTGCGGGTGTGGGTACGAGGGCATACCAACGTCGGGGCGCGACTTCTGCTGGCGGAAGCCATCCATCTGCTCCTCGCTCAGGCGGCCCTCCAGGAACGCGCGAGCATAAATACCCGGGGAGGCGTGACCCTGCACAAAGATCTGGTCACCGCCCTGCGGCGCATCCTTGCCGTGGAAGAAGTGGTTGAAACCAACCTCATACAGCGCTGCTGCTGAGGCGTAGGTGGAAATGTGGCCACCAACTTTGATACCTGGGCGCTGCGCACGGTGCACCATGATCGCCGCGTTCCACCGAATCCAACGGCGGTAGCGCTTCTCCATCTCCTCATCGCCAGGGAAATCCGGTTCCAACTTTGTGGGAATGGTGTTCACAAAATCCGTCGACGTCAACGCCGGCAACGGCACACGCTGGGCAGAGGCGCGCTCCAGCAGGCGAAGCATGAGATAGCGGGCACGCTCCGGGTCCGAATCCTCCAACAGGCCATCCAAGGAATCGATCCATTCCTGAGTTTCCTCCGGGTCTGGATCGTGCATGTAGGAAGCAACCCCATCACGAATGAGCGGGATGTTCGTATCCTCTGCGTGTGGAGTTGTGAGGTCAGGGTTGTCCGAATTCGTGTCGGCCATTGGGTACCTCCATAGACATGTGAACGTGGTGCAAAGAAGTGGGCCAAAAGGCCCTAAGTACACGTTCGAGGATACTACTTTTGCGCAGAGCCACCCGAAGTTCACTATTCCCCCAAGATGCGCGGTATCCTGGCTATATCCATATCCGACGCAATGGGAGGCAATTCGACAGTGGGCGCCACTGGTGCTGTGAACTACGTAGACAAGCTGGGAATTTCTACAGACGATGTAGTCCAGGAACTCGGGTGGGACGAAGATTGTGATTCGTCCTTGTCCGAAGCCATCGAGGACCACATCGGGGAACTCCTGCTTGATGAAGACACAGATGAGCTTTGCGACGTTGTCCTTCTCTGGCACCGAGCCGGCGACGATGACCTCGTTGATGTCCTCGTCGACGCGGGCCGTAACCTTGGCGATGGTGGACGTATCTGGCTCCTCACCCCAGGCGCGAACAAGCCCGGAGAGGTGCACCCAGGCGACATCTCTGAATCTGCCCAGCTTGCAGGCCTTCTGCAAACCAAGGCTGACCGCGTAGGCGACTGGCAAGGATCCTGCCTCCGCAGCGCCGGCGCGAAGCGTTAACTGGTCCGGGCCGTCGAAGCTCTGACCGGTAAAGCGCTGACCGGCCCTTTTGTTCAGATCGTTGGGGGCGTGTTAATGTTCACCCCACGTGTTCATTCATGTGCGCGCCGTTAGCTCAGCTGGAAGAGCAACTGGTTTACACCCAGTAGGTCGGCGGTTCGAGCCCGTCATGGCGCACCAGCTCACAGCCACTTTCCGCTCAATGGGGAGTGGCTGTTGGTTTGCCCTAGGGCGCGCACCTGTCACCTGTAAAAGATTACATGGCGAAAAATCGGTTCATCTAAAACTGGTTCATCTGAAACCTGGGGTAGCGCATTTCTGCAGCCGGCTAGGCGCGTGTCAGGGTGGGGAGGGCTGTGGGAGGCCTAGTGTCGCCTGGCCTAGAACCCCTTGTGGCCCTTCTCTGCCCACGGGTTCTTGCGGGATTGGCCGTAGCGCGCCCGGGCCGGGGCCGGGGCAGCGGCAGAGACTTCGGGGGTGGTAGAAGAGGCAGGCTCATCAGGTGAAGCGGCAGTGGGGTCGGAGAAACCGGAGGAGTCAGTAGAAACTCTGGTCAACGCTTCCATCTCCCGCTGTTCGTCGCGGTAGCGGCGGCGTTCCCGGATTTCGGAGTAGAGGAAGTAGGCGAGTCCGGCAGGCGCCATGATGCCGAAGGCGATCCACTGCAGACCGTAGGAGAGGTGGTTGCCGCGGTCGAGCATGGGCAGGGGGATGGGGTTGAGGACACCGGGTTGGTCGGAAAGCAACTGGGCATAGGGGCTGACCAGGTCTTGGGAGGTGACCTCGGCAATTTGAGGGGTGTGGATGGTTTGGACCATGGTGTAGCCCTGCTCCTCAAGCGGAGTGCTCTCCGTGGCGGGGTCGGAGGTGCGTAGCATCGCCGACAGGGTGGTGTTACCGGTAGGCACAGGGTCCAAAGGGGGAACGCGGGTACCGCCCTCAGCAGCGGGGACCCAGCCGCGGTTGACCAGGATGGTATCGCCGGAGTCCAAAGTGAAAGGCACGAGCGATTGGAAAGCAGGGGTGCCGTCCACCGGGCGCAGGCGCAGGAGGATTTCACTGTCCGGGTTGTAGTGCCCGGTCATGGTCACACGTGTCCATTCCTTCTCGGGGGTGTATCCCTCAGCCAGGATGGTGTTGACGTCGACCGGGTCGGCCTCGAATGCCGCTTCGATTCGCTGGTTGCGTTCTTTAATGTCGTGGTCTTTGTTCAGTTGCCACGGAGACAACCAGGTGATGGCAAACCAGGAGAAGGCGATGGCCAAAATGGCGGCGATGACCCAGCCGGGGTTCACAAAAGACTTCCACAGTGGTTTGGTGGTCTGGCTGTTCGAGGTGGTCACGGCGCCTACTCTACTCGCTCGCGGACCCAGTCCAGAATGCCATCGGCGGCGGCTTCGATCTGCTGGCGGGTGATGGTGAAGCCTTCGGGGCCGCCGTAGTATGGGTCTTCCACGCCAGCGCCTGACGGGGCAGCGGGGTCAAAAGAACGCAGCAGGCGGATCTTCTCTTCGGGCACGCCTCGGGCCGCAAGTTCGGAGACGTGTCGGGTGTCTAGCGCCACGATGAGGTCGGCGTTCATCTGCGTGCCACCAAACTGCTGGGCGCGGTGGGTGGAGCCGTCATAACCAGCGGCGGCAAGCTCAGCCACAGCCCGGTGATCTGCGGGGTTGCCCACATGCCAGCCGCCGATGCCGGAGGAGGTGACGCGGATGTGGGGGTCCAGGGAGGCGTCGATAAGCTTCTGGCGAATGATGACTTCCGCCATGGGCGAACGGCAGATGTTGCCTGTGCACACGAAATCGATGTGAATCATGGGGTCTCCTTGGGTGAGAAATTCGTTCCACCCAGCATGACAGCGGGGCGGGACGCCGGCAATGCGTCCCCTAGACTTGGGTGCATGACTGATAGGACTGTCGGCGAGATTGTTGCCGCGTTGGAGGAGGCGTACCCGCCGAACCTCGCGGAGTCGTGGGACGCGGTGGGGCTGATCTGTGGGGACCCGGCGGAGAAGGTGTCTAAGGTGGCCTTCGCGCTGGATTGCACGCAGGCGGTCGCGGATCGTGCGGTGGAGTTGGGGGCGGATCTTCTGGTGGTGCACCACCCGCTGTTGCTGCGTGGGGTGAGCTCGGTGGCGGCGAATACGCCGAAGGGCAAGGTCATTCACACGTTGGTGCGTGGCGGCTGCGCGCTGTTTGCGGCGCACACGAATGCGGATTCCGCGCGCCCGGGAGTCTCGGACAAGCTCGCTGAGCTGGTGGGTATCACACCGGGCCGCCCGATCAAGGTCGTTGAGCCGAACTCGACGGATCTGTGGGGCGTGCACGTGCCCGCCGCGCATGCACAGGAGATGCTGGAGAAGCTTTTCGACGCTGGCGCTGGCACCATCGGCAACTACTCCCACTGCAGCTTCGCGTGGGATGGTTCCGGTGGTTTCACCCCGGAGGACGGGGCGGATCCTACTGATGGTGTGGTGGGGGAGCACTACTCGGCGAAGGAAACGCGAGTGCAGTTTGTGGCGCCGACGAAGCTGCGCGCACGGCTGGTCAGCGTGCTGCGTGAGGTGCACCCGTATGAGGAGCCGGCGTTTGATGTGGTCACCCTCGAGTACACCGGGGACATCAACACTGCCACCGGTTTGGGCCGCGTGGGTGAGCTGCCGGAGGCGATGACCCTGCGCGAGTTCACCCAGCAGGTGGCCAACGCCTTGCCGGTCACGGAGTGGGGCGTGCGCGCTGCGGGGGATCCGGAGCAGATGGTGAAGAAGGTCGCGGTATCCTCCGGTTCCGGCGATAGCTTCTTGGGGGATGTGGCCCGCCTGGGGGTGGATGTGTACGTTACTTCAGATCTGCGCCACCACCCAGTGGATGAGCATCTGCGCGCCGGCGGTCCCGCCGTCATTGACACTGCGCACTGGGCTAGCGAGTTCCCGTGGACCTCGCAGGCCAGCGAGGTTGTGGCCACGGCCTACCCGGATGTACAAACGGAGATTATCTCCCTGCGCACGGATCCATGGACGATCTCTGCGCACGCCAACAACGAGACCAACGAGACAAATTAAGTAGGAGTTTGACCCCATGCACTTGGACATTGATAAGCAGCGCACCCTGCTCGCTCTCGCTGAGGCGGAGCGTAGTGCAGCGAACCCGGCTCCGAACTCTCCGGAGGAGCAGGAGCTGGCGGAGTTGTTGAAGAAGCGCCCGGGCCTGGTGAATGCGTCTGCGGCCGCACAGCTTGCTGTGGATGATCTGGAGGCTGAGATCCTGCGCATCCAGGAGGATGAGCGCAAGCTGAAGAAGCGCGAGCTGGATGACAAGCGGCAGTTGACGGCGGAGACGGATCCGGAGCGTCGCAAGGATTTGGAACATGACCGTTACGCGGCGAAGTCCCGCATTGCTGATCTGCTCTACGAACTCAAGGAGGCGCACGGCGAGGTCAAGGCTCTGCGCAATAACCGCGATGTGCACGGTGCGAAGTTGGATGAGCTGGACCGCAAGATCGAGGCAGCCCAGCGCGCAGTGGATGCGTTGCCGGAGAAGGAGCCGGTGAACACAGAGGAGCTGCGCGCGCAGCTGCCGGCATCCATTCTGGGCGTGTACGCCACGGTGGGTGCTGCGCACTTCAACGGCCGCACGTGTGGTTCCTGCTTCATTCAGCTGCCGCCAGCTGAGCGCAATGAGATCCTGGCCGTCCCAGCAGATGAGCTTCCCACCTGCCCCAATTGCGGCACGTTGCTCGTGCGTGACAGCGAGTAGCGCATGAAAATCACCATCTACGCCGACGGTGGTTCCCGCGGGAATCCGGGGGTTGCGGGGTCGGGCAGTGTGCTTTTCGACGCTACCGGGGCACCCCTCGCCGAAATCGCCTACGTCGTTGGTCAAGATGCTTCCAACAACGTGGCCGAGTACCACGGCCTGCTGCGCGGCCTCGAGGCAGCGCGGGATCTAGGGGCGACAGAGGTGGATGTCTTCATGGACTCCAAACTCGTCGTGGAGCAGATGTCTGGCCGGTGGAAGATCAAGCACCCAGACATGAAGAAGTTGGCGCTGGAAGCCCGTGATCTGGCGCAGAGTTTCCAGAGCGTGTCCTACAACTGGGTGCCGCGAGAGAAGAACAAGAAAGCCGATGAGCTATCGAACGTGGCCATGGATGCCGCTGCGAAGGGGGCCAAGCCGGGCATCATTGATGTCGGCCAGGAACCTGCGAAGGCTACGAGCGGCAAGAGCCATGTGGTAGCCAGCCCCGCCCATTGGCACGGCACGGATGCACCGCGCACACGCTTTGTGCTGCTGCGCCACGGCCAGACGGAACACTCCGCGGACAAGCGCTACAGCGGTTCATCGGACCCCCAGCTGACGGAGTTGGGCTGGAAGCAGGCGCGCCGGGCAGCGGAGGCTGTGTCCAAGCTGGGGCAAATTGACCGCATCATCGCATCTCCCACCACACGTACCCAGGAAACCGCGAGTGCGTGCGCGGAGGCCCTCGGCGTCACCGCCGGGGATGTGGTCACCGTGGATGGGTTCCGGGAAGTGGACTTCGGGGACTTCGAGGGGCTCACCAGGGATGAAGCGCAGGAAAAGTATCCGGACGAATTCGCCGCATGGCAGGCCAGCACCACGCAGGCGCCGCCGAACGGGGAATCCCTGAGTGCTCTGCATCGCCGCATCACCCGCGCCCGCTTGAAACTCCAAGAGGAGTACGAGGGCGAAACGGTACTGGTGGTTACCCACATGACCCCCATCAAGTCCGTCATCCGGCAGGCGCTGGAATCCGGCCCGAACACGTTTAGCCACGTGTTCTTGGACCTCGCCTCCATTTCCATCATCGAGTTCTACGGGGAAATGGGCGTGGTGCGCTGCGTCAATGACGTCGCTCACTTCCGCTAGATTTCCATGAAATACGCACGGGCAGAGTACAGTGGCGGTGCGAGTGAGTCGGCCGGGTGATCGCGGCGTCCTGTACCGCCACGCATGTGGGCAGGCAGGGGTCGAGGAAAGTCCGGACTCCACAGGGCACGGTGGTTGTTAACGGCAACCCGGGGCAACCCGCGGGAAAGTGCAACAGAGAGCAGACCGCCCGGGTATCCGGGTAAGGGTGAAAGGGTGCGGTAAGAGCGCACCGGCGGCGGTGGTGACACAGCCGGCCAGGTAAACCCCACCGGGAGCAAGGCAAGAGCCGCTGTCTTTTGGGCAGCGGTTGTCGGATGTGAAGGCGGCCCGCTAAGTCCGAAGGTAGCTGCTTGAGGCGCCCAGCAATGGTCGCCCTAGATGGATGATCACCACCTCCACGTGAACCACGTGGAGAGACAGAATCCGGCTCATAGGTCGGCTCACTCGCCCAGTTTCTGCCAGAATGGGCCGACATGAAGCTTTACGCAGCGCCACTTGATTTCCGCCCGATCGCCACTGAATTCAAGGTGCCCACGGATTTCACGCCCGAATTGCACGAGGCAGCTGCGCACGCGACGGACAGGTATGCAGATGTGCGTATCGACGCCCGCTGGATCCCCCTCGTCACCATCGACCCCGCCAGCTCCAAGGACTTGGACCAGGCAGTGGCCATTGAGCGCCGAGGCGAAGGCTTCCGCGTGTACTACGCCATCGCGGATGTGGCAGCATTCATTGAGCCGGGTGGTGTTTTACATCAGGAATCACTCGAGCGAGGCCAAACCATCTACCTGCCGGATGAACCCGCGCGATTGCATCCGGAGGAGTTGAGTGAGGGGTCGGCGTCGCTTCTGGCGGACGTCGATAGGCCAGCTGTGCTGTGGACCTTCGACCTGGACGCGGCGGGCGAGATTGAGTCCGTGGACCTTGTCCGCGCGATGGTGCATTCGGTGGCGCGCTTGGATTATGACGGTGTGCAGGCGGACCTTGAAGCGGGCCAACTTCATCCCTCGATTGAGTTGCTCCCGCAGGTGGGGGAGTTGCGGGCGGCGTCGTCGTTACGCAGAAAAGCAATCAACTTGCGCCTCCCGTCCGTGCGCGTACGCGAAGGCGAAGGCGATGAGTATGAACTCATCATTGAGCCGCGCCACAAAGTGATGGACTACAACTCGGAGATCTCCCTGCTCACTGGCATGGCAGCCGGTCAGATGATGCAGGCGGCTGGAACGGGCTTTCTGCGCACGCTGCGACCGGCAGAAAACAGTGCTGAGCAGACCTTCCGTTCAGAAGCATGGGCACTGGGGTATGCGCTTGCACAAGACACGGACATCGGGCTGTTCCTGCACTCTGTAGATGCGGACACCCCGCGTGGCATGGCCATCATGCGTGAAGCGCAGAAGCTTCTGCGTGGCGCGGGATACGTGGATGTGGCGGAGAAGGAACCGGAGATTCACGCTGGCATTGGAGGCTACTACTCGCACGTGACCGCGCCGTTGCGTCGCCTGGTGGATCGCTATGCCACGGAGGTATGCCTGGCGTTAAGCGCCGGCACTGAGGTACCGCAGTGGGTGCGCGAGGATGCGCCGACGGTGCTGAAAACCATGATGCGCACAAACCAGTTGGCTAACACCGTGGATCGGGCCTGCCTTAACTTCACGGAGGCCACCGTGCTTCAACCGTGGGTCGGCCACAATTTCCAAGCTGTGGTCATGCAGACGAATGAATCCGCTGGCACTGCCCGCGTGTTCATCCTGGACCCGCCAGTTCTGGCCGAATGCGCAGGCCAACCCGCTGAAGCGACGGAAACAATGCTCTCCTTGATCCACGCAAACCCGCAGGAACGCGATGTACTCTTTGCGTGGCCGGCGGACTAGCCGTCCACGCTTGCAGGCTCGCCCTGCGTGACCTCCATGACGGCCAGGCCATCAGCGGCAAGATCCGCCATCAGGTTGTCCGCGTCTTTGGCTGGCACGTACGCGATGACTGCCTGCGACATCCCCGCTGCCGCCGGGCGGGCAGCACGCACCCCACGCAGGGTGAGTAGCTCTACCAGCTGCTCTGGCACGGGCAGCCCAGGGGTCTGTGCCGGAGTGTTGATGATTGCGAAGAATTCATCCCCATGCATGGAACGCAACGCCTTCGCAGCGAGGATGGCCTGGTTCGTCTCCGTCTCGCAGAACACCACCCAAGCACGAGCTGCCTCCAGCTTGGGTGCAGAATCGGCCCCGTTTACCTGGCGGCGAGCATCCACCCACTCCACCACGCGTTCTGAGGCCTCTGGCAACTGGCGCAAGGAACTGACACCGAAATTTGTGCAGGCATCATCGATGAACTGACGGCCCTTCGTCACAGAATCAGCCTTATCTGCGAAGACCTCGTCGAAACCTGCGGCCACCGCGAAGATGCGCACGTCTTCCCGGATCGGGTGCGGAGCCTGAGTCAAGGAACCATCCGCGTAATCGACAACGGAGACCGTTCCCCCAGCCCCCCGCATCGCAGCCGAATGACGGGAGCGCACCACGGGCACATCGGAGAAAGTCTTCGCTGACTGCGAGGCGATCTCGGCGAGGCGGGTGCGCAGGGGAGCAGTATCAATATCTGAATCATCCGCAAGCAACGCCAAGCACAATGCCGCGTCCGTGGCGTGAAGTGCACCCAAGCCGGAGCCCAGCGGGATGTCGGACACTACCGTGATATCCACACCGCTCGTGTCCCGGGAGAGCATTTGCCGACCAATCAAGGTGTTCACCAGACCACCCAAACGAACCGCCAAGCCGCGCGGAGGTTCATCTTGCGTTGATGGTGCGTCCGCAGCGGCAAAAGAACTAAAACCAGAATCGCTCAGCTGCGCCAGCTGCGCGCCCTCAACTTGATCAGCGATTTCCTGGCCCGCAAAATCTGTGTGCACTGCGATCATGTTGTCTACGCGAGGACTCACCGCAACCGCAGCCCGCACCCCCGCCAAGCCCACCACAGTAACCCCACCGAAGTGGTCAGCATTCTCGCCGATAACCATAAACGTGCCTGGCGCACTAGCTACATGGCGAGGGAAGTTTCCCGTCACGCTTTGGTGCAGCTGCTCCACGCGGGTGGTAGCGGGGGTCTGCGGTGCGGTCCACACAGGCATGGATAAAGTCCTTCTGCTCGGCATTTAATTACAGCCACAACAGTACCAACGCGCCATGTAGCCTTGGTGGTGTAGTACGCGGGGCAGGCCCGCTCCAGGAAAGGAGCCAACAATGGCAGACGAGAAATTCTATTTTGATCCCACCACCCACGAAGTCACCCAAGGCAAAGAGACCTCCTGGGATAACCGCATGGGCCCCTATGACACCCGAGAAGAAGCCGAGCACGCCCTTGAAAAAGCAGCGGAGCGCAACAAACAGGCCGAAGCCCAAGACGAAGAAGACGACGACTGGGGTCAACCAGCATCGTGGGAAAAATAACCAGCTATTTTCCCACGAAGCAGAGGGATGAGCGGTTAATCGTCCCTCTGCCCTGACTTCTTGAAGGCCTTTTGCACCTTGGCTAGGGCCTTCGGATACTTCCTCAGCGCTTTGTCACCACGCTCAATTTCGTGCTGGTAGAGCATGCCGTACGTGAAGGTGTCCTCGCCGTGGCGGCGTGCCCGGGCGGTGAACTTTTCTAACCGCTGGCGGGTAGCCACTGAATCCTGGTACTCGCCAAGAACATCCTGGGCCTTCGCGCAGGCCTTGATGAGCTTCTTCGTGTCCAGCTCAGAGGCTTCCGCGGCGACAGCGCAGTAACGCAACTTCTTCACGGCCTTGCGCACATCGTGAAGGGCGTCGGCGCGATCCTGCCACGTCAGCGGTTCCTTACCTGCGCCGGCTTGAAGCTGCTCAGCCTGCTCAAAGCGGGTAAGCACCTTCGAGTAGGCCTCGGAGAGATGCTCAAAGAGGATGTCGGCGGGTGCCACAGCAGCTTCCTCTGTGCCTTCAGCCTCGTGGACAATGCCCGCCGTGAGAGGTGGGGAAGCAAGGGTGGCATCCAAGTCGTCGAGAAGCTGCAGGTAGCGCGGGGAGCTGAGGGCTTTCACAATGCGCTTATGGGCACGCTCATACTTGCGGCGCATGGTATCGCGGATGCGTGTGGCAGCGATGTCGTCGATCATGCCGGAGGTATCGGCATCAAGCTGAGTAACCAGGCGATCCTCCACAACCTCAGCATCGCGTGCAACACCCAACAGGTCAGCAAGGAGTTTGAGTTCAGCTTCGAGCGGATGAACCTGATCGGCGTTGAGGATCCCTTCGAAGGTGGCAAGGAGGCTGCGCAATTCACGGGTGGCCACGCGCATCTGGTGGACAGAATCAGGCTCATCAGCGCGCACCTTCGGGTCGTTGACCACCAGCTTGTTGCGCTGGGTGCGCAGAGCGTCCATGACAACGTGGACAGGTGAATCCGACGCGAACTGCTCCAGTGCGGTGGTATCCATGTGCGGTGGCAGAGGCGCTTGGTTCACCGAATCGCCCAAGGCGGTGGTGAGCTTGGACGGGGACTCGGCGACGCGTGCCCCCTGGTTCAACAGTAAAGACGTGGCTTCGTGGAGAAGGGCTGCGCCGTCCAACCGTTCATGCACGGCGGGACTCAGTTCCACCTCCCACTCGCGCCAGGACTTCTCTTGACCACCGGGCAGGAAGGACTGGGCGGTGACACGGTCATCACAAAACTCGGCGATCACCTCTCCGTCCGCACCAAGAATGAGAGTCTCCGTACGGGTGTTATCCACCCGCGCGATGGGCGCGAACGCCTCATTCCGCACGATCGCGCGAACTGCCTCGAGAAGCTCTTCCGGCGGGGTAGTCGCATCACCCAGTGGTGCGTGAAGTTCAGTCCGGCCGATATCGCCAGGGAGCTTGATATGCCAGCCATCATCATTGCCGCCGGTGCGTCGGCGCAGCGTGATCTTCGCGAGGGTCAAACGCAAATCAGGAGTGTCGTAGTAGATTGCCGACAGATTTCGCTCAACCGGATCGGCGAGGGACTCAGCCGCAGTCAACTGCATAAGATCAGGCACAGCCGTGGTGTCATCGACGGCAAACTTGGACTCGACTTCAAGGAAGATTTCGGAGCTCATAGGAATGTGCATCCTTCTTTTGCTGACGGTGGATAGGGGCACGATCGCGCCAGACACCGCAGAACCTCACGGTGCGGGACTCACCTCACAGTTTACTCCCTCACAGGGCAGGGTTAAGGGGGAGAAAATGTCTCTGAACGCCGTGATGCGGGGGAGCTGGTCTGTCCCATCGTGCTGAATTGCCCGGTGAGGCGTTTGTGGTTGCCGGGGCCTTGTGTGGTGATGGGCTGGTTGGACGATCCGGTTTGACTATCGCCTTGAATCACGATCAGTGTCCTGGGGTTTTGCCTCGCGGTGATCACTATTGTCAAACCGAACCACACAGCCTGTTTTTGGGCATGCCGAAAGACCAGCTGTTGCTGGCTTTCGACATGAGGTGTGAGGTGTCTCGCTTATCTTCCGTAGAGCAGTGTCATCGCCCCGTAGGGGTGGACAGTATTAGCCACCAAGTACCCCCGGGGTGATCGCCAGGTTGGTGTGCCGCGGATGTTTTCCACCCTGCCCCGGTAGGCGTGTTCCGGGTCGTCATCGTTGGTGCGGTTGTGATAGCGGCACAGCATCGCCAGGTTATCCATATTGGTGTGCCCACCTTTCGACCAGGCACGGATGTGGTGGACTTGACAGTTATCGGCAGCATGCCGGCAATCCGGCACTGGACACGTCGGCATCGTGGCACGCGCCAGGTCACGTTGCTTCTGGTTAGCGAACCGTTGTGTGTCATACAGGTTCACCGGGCCTTCCTGCGGGTGGAACAACGCCACCTCCAACTCGGCCCCGTGATGGTGCGTCAGGTATTGCGCACCGGTGATCGTCGTGCCATCAGTCAGCCCCAGTACCGTGTCGTCGCCGTCACCGCCGATGATGTTGATGTGCTCGTCTAACGGGATGAGGATCAGTGGTCGGGGGATGGCAGGGGCAATCCGCGATGGGGCAGCATCCCCTTCGCCTTCAGCATCAGGACGAAGACCCAGAATGCTCATTAATGCCTCATACATCTGTGGGCCGGCAGGACCTTCACCAGTGACTCTTTGACGAAGCGCGTACTCAATAGCTGCCATATCTTGCTCTGAGCCCATGACGTTCATAGGGCGGGACTTTTCACGCGAACGCCCAAACCCCACTGTTGGCTCCGGGGCAGGCTTGTCCACCTCTGGCACAATGTCTTTTGAACGGCGCTGAAGCGTCTTGTAATCCCCCTTAACGGAAAGCAGAGCAAGCCGTAGCTCCCATTTGTTGCCGGGGTCGTCGATCCCGGCAAGGCGGGTTTCGATAAGGACAAGCTGATCCAAGGACTTCTGCGTGGAGCGTGCCACAGCTACAGCGTCTGCTTGTTTGCGGGTGAACCTCGTTTTCCCGTAGTAGACCGTGTGGAGCTTTGCCCATTCGCGAACACGAGTAGGGTTGCAGCCAACTGCGTTGAGGACCTGGGCATCGAAATGCTCCAAGGTATCAATCGGGTTCGTCAGCCCCGCCACGAGTGCCGCAAAAGGATTCATGCCGGCAACGCTAAACCGAAACCCGCAAACGCGCAGCAAACCGCCAAAACGGCCTGTGGATAACACAAAACTATCCACAAGCCACGCGCACCGAACCACGCACCAGAACACGCGAAGAAGCCACAGATCCAGCACAAACAGCCCGGTTCCCGCCAAACCGAAAAAACTTCCGAACCCCAGTTGCCGTTGGTCCGCACAGGATACGGTAACGGATGCAAAAGCGGTGAACATGCACACTTCTGGCCACGCTGTCACTACATTGGGTAGGCATGAACAGCCAACAAGAAAACGTCCTGCGCGAGGTTGAGGAGCGGGATATCCGTTTCATCCGTTTGTGGTTCACTGATTTGTTCGGGGCGTTGAAGACGGTGATGATGTCGCCGGCGGAATTGGAAACGGCGTTTGATGAGGGTGTTGGCTTTGATGGTTCTTCCATTGAAGGGTTCTCGCGTGTTTCCGAGTCGGACACGTTGCTGCTGCCGGACCCTTCAACGTTCCAACCGTTGCCGTTTGATGCGGAGGATGGGTTGCAGACGGCGCGGATGTTCTGCGATATTTCCATGCCGGATGGAAAGCCGTTGTATGCCGATCCGCGGCAGGTGCTGCGCCGCCAACTCAACAAAGCAGCAGAAGCAGGCTTTGAGTGCGTGGCCAGCCCGGAGATTGAGTTCTTTGCGCTGACTGGTGGGGAGGATCCTCGGCCGGTGGATGATGGTGGGTATTTTGACCAGGCGAAGCAGAATGCGGCGCCACGCTTCCGTAGGCACGCAATTTCCGCCCTTGAGTACATGGGCATTGCCACGGAGTTCTCTCACCATGAGGGCTCGCCGGGCCAGCAGGAGATTGATCTGCGGCACACGGATGCGTTGACTATGGCGGATAACATCATCACGTTCCGGTATGTGGTGAAGACGGTGGCGGAGGCGAACGGCATTCTGGCTACGTTCATGCCTAAGCCTTTCCGTGAGCACAATGGTTCGGCGATGCATACGCACTTCTCGCTCTTTGAGGGTGAGGAGAATGCGTTCCATGATCCGGATGATGAGTATTCGCTGTCCACTACGGCGCGCCAGTTCATCGCGGGCGTGATCGCGCATGCGAATGAGATCTCCGCGGTGACAAATCAGTGGGTGAACTCGTACAAGCGCCTCCAGTTCGGGTCGGAGGCGCCGACCGCGGCAACGTGGGGTGTGTCTAACCGTTCCGCGATGGTGCGGGTGCCCACATATCGCCTGCACAAGAGTGCTTCTCGACGGATCGAGGTCCGCACCATCGACTCCGCCGCCAACCCGTACTTGGCTTTCGCTGCGATTTTCGCGGCTGGGCTCGATGGCATTGAGCAGGGCCTTGAATTGGGTGAGCCCGCGGTGGATGACGTGTTCGCTCTCACCCGACGGGAGCGTCGGGCAATGGGCTACAAGGATCTGCCGGGTTCCCTGGATGAGGCGCTGCGCGCGTTGGAGAAGTCCGAGTTCATGGCGGAGGTACTGGGGGAGCAGGTCTTTGAGTTCTTCCTGCGCTCTAAGTGGGATGAGTGGCATGCCTACGAGGATCAGATCACCCCGTGGGAACTGGCTAACAACCTCAACCTTTAAGGCGGGAGCACATGGCACGCAAGAAGTCTCCGTCGCCGGCACAGTTGGCGTTGACCGGTAAGACTGCTGCAGATGATCTGGAGCGATTGGGCTGGAGCGATGATGATGTGCTGTACACCCTCGGCGGGTCCGGCAACCCGGATATCACGCTGAACACGGCTTTCCGTTTGGCGGAGGCGTTGGGGGACAAGTATGAGGAACTGCGCCAAGCGCTTATCGGCGATGAGGTGCTGCGCGTCCGCCTCTTTGCCCTGCTGGGCGGCTCTACTGCCCTGGGGGACCACTTGGTGGCGCACCCGGAGGAGTGGAAGTTGCTGGCGGAGCCACTGCCCAGCGCCAGTGAGATCTTCCAGATCATGCTGGGCTCGGTTGATGCAAAGCCGGAACCGGGAGACCCCACGGCAACGGAGGACCTGGACCAGCCGGGTACGTACCGCGCAGCCATCACAGGGACAGAGGCAAAGAAGACTCTGAAGAGTACATACCGCACGCTGGTCATGCGTGTTGCAGCGGCAGATCTCGCTGGAACGTACTCCGCCTTCAAAGGATACGGCGCTGATCAGCCGGTGTTGAGCTACAGCGACGTGACGGAGCTGCTCACCACTATCGCGGATGCGGCATTGACCGCAGCGCTTGCTGTGGCGGTGCGTTCGGTGTGCGGGGATGAGCCGATGAATGGGAAGCTGGCCGTGATCGCCATGGGTAAGTGCGGTGCGCGGGAGCTGAACTATATCTCTGACGTGGACGTCATTTTCGTTGCGGAGCCGGCGGATGCGCTGGCGACGAAGATTGCTAGCGAGTTTGCGTCGATAGGCACTGCTGCTTTCTTCGACGTGGACCCGAACCTGCGGCCGGAGGGTAAATCCGGCGCGCTGGTGCGCACGCTGGAATCCCATGAGAAGTACTACAAGCGCTGGGCGGAAACGTGGGAGTTCCAGGCGCTGCTCAAAGCCCGTCCGATGACGGGTGACATGGAGCTGGGGCAGGCCTACCGGGAAAAGCTGAAGCCGATGGTGTGGGAATCCTCCCAGCGTGATTCTTTTGTTGAGGACGTGCAGGCAATGCGGCGCCGCGTGCTGTCGAATGTGCCGGCGGATATGCGCGCCCGTGAGCTTAAGCTCGGCCAGGGTGGATTGCGTGATGTGGAATTCGCGGTGCAGCTGCTGCAGCTCGTGCATGGGCGTATCGACGCCACTTTGCGCACCAAGAACACCATCGAGTCCATAAAGGCACTCTCCCTCGGCGGATATATTGGCCGCGAAGACGCAGTACACCTCATCGAGGCGTACGAGTTCTTGCGGCTGCTGGAACACCGCCTCCAACTGCACCGCTTCCGGCGCACGCACACGCTGCCGGAGGACGATGATGCAGCGAATCGACGGTGGCTTGCCTTGACCTCTGGCTTCATTTCCTCGCCGACGTCGTCCGCGGTGAATGAGATGGACGCCCGCCTGAAGGCGGAGCGCAAGAAGATCTCAGACCTGCACTCGCGGTTGTTCTACCGTCCGCTGTTGAATTCGATTGCGGGGATGAGTGTTGGGGAGGCGTCGCTAAGCAAAGATGCGGCAATTGAACAACTCAAAGCGCTGGGGTACACGCATCCCACTCGCGCCTACCAGCACCTGTCCGCGCTGGTTAAAGGCAATTCCCGCAAGGCGAAGCTGCAGGCGATTTTGTTGCCCACGCTGCTGGTGTGGCTGGGGGAAACCGCGGACCCGGATGCTGGTTTGCTCAACTACCGCAAGCTGTCTGATGCCGCGCAGGATCGCTCGTGGTTCTTGCGCATGCTTCGGGACGAAGGTGTGGTCGGCGAACGCCTCATGCACATCCTGGGTACCTCCCCGTATGCCGCGAACCTGATTATTTCCGCGCCCGATGTGGTGAAGCAGCTCGGTGACGGTGCAACCCAGCCGAAGCTGCTCGACCCGGAAACGGACCGCGTGTACAAGGCCCTGATCGCGGCGTCGAAACGCCATGCAGATCCGGATAAAGCGGTCAGTGTTGCGCGCTCCCTGCGCCGCGCGGAGCTCGCCCGCATTGCGTCCGCTGACCTGCTGGGCATGATGGACGTGCGCGAGGTGTGTGACCAGCTGTCCTGGGTGTGGAACGCCGTACTTGAAGCAGGCCTGCGGGCAGAAGTTCGTGCGGACCTGCTGGAACGCGGGGTGGAAGAACCGCTGGCCCGCATCGCTGTTATTGGCATGGGGCGTCTTGGTGGCGCGGAGCTGGGCTACGGCTCAGACGCTGATGTGATGATTGTTGCGGAGCCTGCTGAAGGCGAAGATGAAGTGGAAGCGCTGGCCTGGGCCACCAAGATCATTGATCAACTGCGGAAGCGACTATCCAAACCATCCGGTGATCCGCGTTTGGAAGTTGATCTGGGGCTGCGGCCGGAAGGTCGTTCTGGTCCGGTGGTGCGCACGATTGCGTCGTACAAACGCTACTACCAAGAGTGGGGTGAGGTGTGGGAGCGCCAAGCCTTGCTGCGCGCCACCTACATTGCAGGTGACGTGGCGGTGGGGGAAGAATTTCTGCACAGCATCGATCCGTTCCGCTACCCGGACGGGGGTGCCAGCGAATCAGACATTCGTGAGATCCGCCGCATGAAGGCCCGCGTGGACAATGAACGCCTGCCACGCAATGCGGACCGGGCAACCCACACCAAGCTCGGGCGTGGCGCGTTGACGGATATTGAGTGGACGGTGCAGCTGCTCACCATGATGCACGCTAACACCTACCCGGAACTTCACAACACATCTACGCTGGAGATACTGGACTTCCTGGTCACCGATGCTGCCTCCGGCATCATTGATTCTGCTCAGGCACGCATGCTCACGGAGGCGTGGCTGCTGGCCACAGCAGCACGCAACGCATTGGTCTTGGTTACCGGGAAACGCACTGATCAGTTACCGGGTCCGGGTGCTCAGCTCAACCAGGTCGCTGGCGCTGCCGGCTATGACCCGCATGATGCGCAAGCGTTCCTCGACCATTACCTGAAAGTGACGCGTCGCGCTCATCGTGTGGTGGAGGAAGTGTTCTGGGGTGAGCAGCCCTCCTTTGAGTACGACTGAGCATCGCTACCTCGGGGGCGGAGTGGGGGAAGGTGTGATCCAGGCGCGCTAGACTCCTAGGGGTGGATTACATCTCAACGCGTGATACGACAAAGACCCCGCACCGCTTCACCGACATCCTGCTGTCCGGACTAGCCCCCGACGGCGGGCTTTATGTGCCGGTTGCGTACCCGCGCATTACAGAAGAGAAACTGACCGAGTGGCGCGCAGTCCTCGCCGACGGTGGTTACCCAGCACTTGCTGCTGAGGTGGTCAAGCTCTTTGTTAGTGACATCCCACCAGCAAAGGTGGAGCAGCTCACCGCCGCTGCTTACCGCACCCCGGTTTTTAGCACCGAAGAAATCGTCCCAGTCACTGCACTCGAGGACGGCATTTATCTCGCGCACCTGTCCGAAGGTCCCACGGCTGCGTTCAAGGACATGGCCATGCAGCTGCTGGGTGAGCTCTTTGAGTTTGAGCTGGCGCGCCGGGAGGAAACCCTGAATATCTTGGGTGCTACCTCCGGCGATACCGGCTCGTCCGCGGAGTACGCCATGCGTGGCCGGGACAACATCAATGTGTTTATGCTCACCCCAGCTGGCCGTATGACCCCGTTCCAGCAGGCCCAGATGTTCGGACTGAATGAGCCCAACATTTTCAATATTGCGCTCGACGGCGTTTTCGACGACTGCCAGGACGTAGTCAAGGAGGTCAACGCCGACGCGGCATTCAAGTCCAAGCACCACATTGGCGCTGTGAACTCCATCAATTGGGCGCGTTTGCTGGCACAGATCATTTACTACATTTCGTCCTACATCAAGCTCACATCACCTCCTGCTTCAGGGCAGCAGCCACAGCAGGTATCTTTCTGCGTGCCCACTGGCAACTTCGGAGACATCTGTGCGGGACATATTGCGAAGCAGATGGGCTTACCCATCGACAAACTCATCGTGGCCACCAATGAGAATGATGTGCTCCATGAGTTTTTCATCTCTGGGCAGTACCGCCCGCGTTCCTCTGCGGAAACGCAGGCAACGTCCTCGCCGTCGATGGATATTTCGCGCGCGTCCAACTTTGAGCGCTTCATCTTTGATGTGTTGGAGCGTGACGCCACGAAGACCAAGGACCTCTTCGGCGTCCAGGTCAAGGCCGGTGGTTTTGAACTCGAGGGGCAGATCATGGAGGAGATTCGTGGGAAGTACGGCTTCCTGTCCGGTCGTTCCACGCACGCTGATCGCATATCGACGATCCGTGATACCCACGCCAACCAGTCCACCCTCATCGACCCACACACCGCTGACGGCATCTTCGTTGCCCGTGGTCTGAAGGACCAGGTGGACACCCCGATCGTGGTCCTGGAAACCGCCTTGCCAGTGAAATTCTCCGAGACCATCGTTGAAGCCACTGGTCAGAAACCAGAGGTACCGGAGCGATTCACTGGCATCATGGAGGCCGACAGGCACGTGGTAGATATGCCCAACGACGCTGAGGCTGTCAAGGTGTACATTGCCAGCATCGTCGACAACGGTGGCACAGGTAAATAAGGAGCGACCATGGCACAGGAACAATTTGCTGGACCCGAGCACTACGTTGAGTTCGATCCGGAGAAATTCATCCGCGACCTGAAGATCCAGAACGATCTGAAGGACGAGGATGAAGCAACCACGGATTCTTCTGAGTCCTAAACTCCTCTTTCATGCATTCACAGTTCCCGCCGGAGCAGTATCCGCTGTCCGATGATGAGTACCAACCCAAAAGGGGCGGTGTCTCCGTTTTCTGGGTGGCCATGGTGGTCATAGTCAGCTTTGTTGTGGCAGCCGTGGCTTATCTCGGTGTGACTACATCGCAGTACCCGACCCTCACCGTGGAAGAGCGCCAAGAACGCGAAGGCGTACAAACCCCTGGGGCGCCACCGGCTGATTCGGCAGGGGAAACGGTGATTAAAGTGCCCTCCTTCGCACTGTGGGCACCGGGCACAAAGATCCAATCCACGGACCATTACCCCCAAGCTGGGGAATCTTTCACGGCACAAGCCTGTACGGTCGCATTCAGTTTCAGTGCTGCAGACGGCCGGAATTTCGCAGTGACAGCTGGACACTGTGGCCGGGAAAATGATCTTGTATGGCCAACCACGGCCGAAACAGTAGCAGATTACGCGGTCGAGGCCGGCCGCTTCATCTATTCCGGCCTTTACAGTGAAGGCAATGATGGCGTTGATGTAGGCATCATTGAGATCACAGATCCAAACCGCTACATGGATCTCGTGGGTGCCCCGATCCCTACAGCAATTTACGGTGGCGCTTTGGTGCGCGAGGACCCGATCTGTAAAACCGGCGGAACTACTGGATACACCTGCGGTGTCTTTGAAGATAGTGGCCGTGTGCAACTTATCCGCACTGAAACGGAAGGGGAGCGCGAAACCTACGGTGATATTGGCCACCTGTGTGCCTCACCCGGTGATTCTGGTGGCCCCGTGTTTCATGAAATCAACGGCCGTGCCACTATTGTCGGTGTTGTCTCCGGTACGGACGCGGAGCGGGCTGAAGAATCATGCGACTTGCCTGATTCCAACACGAGACTCATGTCCTATGCCAATTATGAGCAGGTCATGGGTGTGATTAATCGCGTTGTCCCTGATGCCCAATTCGAGGAACAAACCTGGTAACTACACCGCACCTGCCGGCGCCGCACGGGTTTTGCGGTACCGAATCAGATTGTTCACGCTGAAGGCCAGCGCAACGCCCGCGATGATGACCCAAATATCCCAACCGACTGAGGTCCCGGTGCCGTAACTAAACATCGATTGATAGAAGATGCTCAGCACAAGCAATGTTTGGATACTCGATCCAACAACGCTGAACGTGGTTCCGCGTTTGTGGTCCGCGCGAAAGAACGAGACAGCGGCGACGAGGTAGCAGATGAGTAGCGCAGCTGTGCCCAAGAGCATGAGGCCGTTACCAGCGATGTACTGTGCTAACTCACCTTGGTCCAGCGCTTGCTGGAACGCACCTTCCTGCGTAGTTACACCCCACCAGTTCCACCCGATTGTTGTGGTTTTGAGGTCCACATAGACGATGTAGACGAAGATGCATTCTAGAAAGCTGGTGAGAAGGCTCAGAAGAAAGCACAGGAGCATGAAGGCGGCCCGTATAGGTGCTTTGGTGTTGAGGACGTCCGGCTGGGGCCGATCGTGCTTGTTGGGATGAGGCATAGTTTCTTCTCCGTTGCTGGAAACGGTAAAGCAAGATTATCTGGAACACGTGAATGAAGGTAGGTTTCCTCCCCGTTGCGTGTACTGCTTTCGTCCAGGCGCGCGTGGCCACGTAGACTCGGCCCATGCCTATCCCTGAGTTCATCGTGGAAACCCGGAAGAAGATTGGGACGGATCTGATGTGGATCCCGGCGGTATCCGCCGTTGTGTTGCGAGATTCAACCGATGATTCCCCGTGGGCTGTGCCCGAGGCACTGCTGGTTCAGAGTGCGGATAACGGCGCGTGGACACCTGTCACGGGGATCTGCGACCCGGGGGAGGAACCCCACGATGCCGCGGTGCGCGAGGTGCGCGAAGAAACCGGCCTGGACGTGACACCGGCTGCCTTGCTGGGGGTGGGCGCAATTGGGCCGATCGTTCACGTCAACGGCGATAATGCCTCATACATGTCTGTGGCTATTCGTCTGGAGGCCACCGACCCGTCCGCAGTGCCCTTCGTGGCCGATGATGAATCGAGCGACGTCGGCTGGTTTTCCATCGCCCACATGCCGGTGACTGATCCGAAGTGGCGCTTAGTCATCGCTGATGCGATTGCACAACGTAAACACCCTGCTAATTTCACGCCGCGCATGGGCTTTGCCAAGCGCTCATGACCGTCTGCTTCGGCATCGACGTCAGCGAGCATCAAGACGGTATCAGTCTCGTGCGCGCTGCCGCCGAGGGCATGGAATTTGCCATCGTGCGCACGACGGACGGCACCTATCGTGACCGCACGTATCGCTCGCATATCGACGACGCCGTGGCCGCCACCCTCCCCGCCGAGGCCTACCACTACCTCCGCAACCCAAAGGAGGGGACATCCATCGCCGAGCAAGCCGCGGCGGCCGTGGATGTGATGGGTGGTGCCGGAAGTCCGTGGGCGCGCCCGATCTGGTTGGACTGTGAAACACCGGCGGGTTTACACCTTGATCACATCCGTGAAGCACGCGATCTCTTCCAATCAGCTGGCATCGACGTGGCGGGCGTATACACTTACCCCCGCTATTGGCGGTGGCGGCTGTTCGGGGCGGATACTCGTGAATTCGGTGCCGTGTGGGTGGCCAGCTACGGCCACGATCAGGCGGGAATTCCCGGTGATATTTTTCCGGGGTTGGAGGCATGGCCGGGATTCGTCGGCAAGCAAAAACCCGCCATGTGGCAGTTCGGTTCAAAAGCCACAGTGGCGGGTTATGCGGTGGATATCAACGCCCGGTTGCTCTAGCACCTACTAGTAGGTGTTCGGTCACCCCGGCTGCTGCGGTTGAGCTGGCTGAGGCACGAAAGCATTTTTCGGCTTCTTAAACGCAACTAAAACGTAAATGCTGAAGGCCACAGCAACCAAGCAGAGGATGGCCCAGAGCCAGAAACCAGCGCCGAAGGACGTTTCGGCCATGTTGGCGAATTCAGGGTCAGCAACGACAGAGAAGCGAGATGCTGCCCCAAGGAGGACCGCCAAGAACTGGATTACGCCAGCAACAAGGCCCAAAACAGCGGCGATCCTGACCTTACGCAGAACACCCATCACCACAGCGCCAACCAAGAATCCGAGCACGCTCAAAGTGATAAGCATGAGCACCAACTTCATGGTCTCGTATTCACTATCAACCTCAGCGGTGACTTCCTCCTCGAAGGCCTCCGCGAACGAACCAAAGCCGTCGCCCCGCAGCTTGAGAGCGCCCCACCAGTTGACTGTGGACGTCATCGAACCAAAACTGTCGAGTGTCTCGGAGCTCTCACCGAAAAATTCATCAAGGAACGGCACGTCCTCAGTCAGGGACTGAGCAAAACTTGAACCAGTGATCTTTGCTGCGATGTAGGGCAGGAAGCTACTGATCAGCGTCAGAATGAACAGGCCCGTATACACCCACGTCGGCCATGCAGGAAGCGCCAACTTCTGTTGCTGTGGCTGCCCCGCAGGCGGATAAAACGGCTGTTGTGGTTGTTGTTGCTGCGGCTGCGCTTGCGCTGGAACCTGCGCATCCCAGTTGTACGAAGACGGCTGGGGTGCACCGTGGTTCGGCTGAGGTGAATTCGGATACGTCATGGTCGCCTTTCGCTGTGTATGCCTAATCGGGGGTAAAGCTCTGGAATACCGTAGCACCGCAGCACGTTAAACACGTGTTGAGACAAGGAGGATGGCTATAAAGCCAATGAAACCGCGCTCAACTGTTGCCCATTTACGTCGACAAATCAACATCCTCCCAGTCCGAATTCGGATGAAAAAGCCACGAAAGTGCGCGATGCCACTCAAGTAGTGTGCCGGCGGTTGGCTCGTCGATAAGAGCTGGGCGCTCCGGGTTCACCTCCTGGTCGACGGCGGTCCACCGCATCGCATGGACGAATTCGTACTTGTCGCACAGCTTCGGCAGGCTGATGAGCGCCGTCGCCTGCTCGTGGATGGCAGCTTCGCCCCTGTCTGCGACCCACTGGGCCAGTGACGTTGCATCAACGCGGATCTCGCCTTCAGGAAGCTCCTGGATGCCCAGAGCGTGCGCGAGCATTTGCGCTGCGAGTACTTGCCATGCCAGCTGAAATGCTAGGTGCCGTGCTTCGTCGCCGCCAGGGGAGGGGGTGTGAGGCGTCACACCAGACTCGATGAGCTCGATGAAACGCTGCTCTGTGGGTGTCAGTGTTTCGAACGCGCCGGGCAGCACCGCGCGAATCTCTGCCAGCGGTGGCTCCGACTCGGCACAGAAAAACCCAGCTACCTCGGAGACTGCCACCAGTGACATAAACCGTTGCACGACCTCCCGTGGCTCACGCAACACTGCCTCGAATTCGCTGCGTACCGGAGGATAGTGCGCGGGCAGCGTCACCCCGGTGTCCTGCGTGATCTCCGCGCGCACACGCGACGCCCGCGCCCTGGCCGCTGGATGATACGGAACGGCGCCACCCGCAACGATGTCCTCGCCGTACACATTGACCACCGTGCCGTCCGGCATCAGGAACACTGAATTAGTCTGCTCTGCCCAGTCCTCGAGGCCATGCAGGTTTTCGCGCTCGAAGACGTACTGTCGCTTCGTGTTCCCGATGTGTCGGATCAGCCCGAAGAGGCTAGCTGTCATCTCCTGTTGTCCGCGCTCCCACATGAATGCGGAGAACCCGTTCAGGTGGCCGGCCATCTCTGGATCATTTAAACCGCGCTGGTGCGAGTAGGGGCCCGGGATTTCATCGCGGACTGTTGAATACGCGTTGATATACATGCCCGTCGATCCTACTTTTACTTAACTGGTTTGCCACTCGTCTTCAGACGAGTTGACGTGACCCTGAACCCGGGTGCCTAATGGTCGAATGGCATCAACCTCTCAGCGCCCCACCCGGAAAGGTCCTGGCAAGGCAGTACAGCTGTCGGCCCCGCTTCTTTTCGCCGCTGTCGTCGCGGTGGCGATCAACTTGCGCGCAGGTATTTCGTCGGTAGGCCCGGTGCTGGAGGAAACTCTCGCTGCGTTCGGGGCTGGGGCGTCGCAGGCAGGCCTGATTACAGCGATGCCGGGATTCTTGTTCGCTCTGATGGGCTTGGGTGCGGTGCCTGTAGCTATGCGTTTGGGTCTGACGCGGACTATCGCGCTTGGCACCGTGCTCACGTTCCTTGGCTTAGCGGTGCGTCCTTGGGTGGGGGCGATGGCGGTATTCATCGTGCTCACCGGCTTCGTCGTCGCGGGTATTGCGGTGGCTAACGTGCTGCTCCCAGCGTGGATCAAACAGCATGGTGGGCGGCACATGGTGGCGCTGATGACGGCCTACGGTGCCCTACTCGGTCTATCCGGTGCCGTTGGCCCGTTGAGTGCGTTGGTGTTCACCGGCGACGGTGCTTGGCAGTGGGCGTTGGCCGTGTGGGCTGTTCCCGCGGTGGTGCAGGTGGTGGTGTGGCTGGTGGTCGTCGGCAAACTTGGCAATGACGCGCCCCGCATCGATGAAGCTACCGCCGAAAATGACGCGCCCCTCAACGTTTCCATGTGGCGCTCGCCGACGGCGCTGTTCCTGCTGCTGTTTTTCGGCTTGCAGTCGATGAACGCATACGTGCAAATGGGCTGGCTGCCGCAGATCTACCGCGACAATGGCTTATCCGCGGCAACCGGCACGATCGCGCTGGCTTTGGTCGGTGGCCTCAACGTGGTCGGGGGATTGGTCATGCCCATGCTCATCGCACGCGCACGCACGCTCACCCCGTTCGTGGTGATTTTCGCTACCGCCACCGCAGCCGGATACCTGGGGCTGTTACTGAGCGGCGACCAGCTTCCCCTCCTATGGGCTTTCCTTTTGGGGCTAGGCGGGTTCTGTTTCCCCACCGCCATCGCCCTCATCCCGGCACGTAGCCGCTCCCATGTGGTCACAGCGAAACTGTCCGGCTTCGTGCAACCGTACGGGTATCTGCTCGCAGGGACGGGGCCAGTCGTGGTCGGGGTAGCGTACGGCGCGACGGGGCAATGGCGGGAGATCCTCATCGCGCTCGTGGCCAGTGCAGTGCTCATGGGCGCGATCGGCATTCGCGCGGCGGCACCAGTGAGCATTGATGATGAGCTGGCTGCTGCGAGGTGAGTTTAAACGTCGAAGTACAGCTCATACTCCAGCGGTGTCGGGCCGAGGCGGGACGGCGCAATCTCGCGGTCGTGCTTCAGCTTGATGTAGGTCTGGATGAGGTCCTCGGTGAACACGTCGCCTTCGGTGAGGAACTCGTAGTTTTCTTCCAGTGCAGCAAGGGAGGCCTCGAGAGAGGTCGGTGCCTGTGGGATGGACTTTGCTTCCTCCGGAGGGAGCTCGTAGAGGTCCTTGTCCACCGGCTCGTGCGGCTCGATGCGGTTTTTCACACCATCCAGGCCAGCCATCATCATGGCAGCGAAGCCGAGGTAGGGGTTGCCGCTTGGGTCCGGTGCGCGGAACTCGATGCGCTTTGCCTTCGGGTTGGAGCCCGTGATCGGGATGCGGATCGCGGCGGAGCGGTTGCGCTGGGAGTAGACCAGGTTGATCGGGGCCTCGAAGCCTGGAACCAGACGGTGGTAGGAGTTCAGCGTCGGGTTGGTGAACGCGAGCACAGCGCCGGCGTGGTGCAGGATGCCACCGATGTACCAGCGGGCGATGTCAGACAGGCCGCCGTAGCCGGATTCGTCATAGAACAGTGGCTCGCCGTCCTTCCACAGGGACTGGTGGGCGTGCATACCAGACCCGGCCTCACCGGCAAGTGGCTTCGGCATGAAGGTGACGGTCTTGCCCCACTTCTGCGCGGTGTTTTTGACGATGTACTTGAAGGTCTGCAGATCATCTGCGGCGTGCAGGAGGGTGTTGAACTTGTAGTTGATTTCCTGCTGGCCGCCCGAGCCGACCTCGTGGTGGAAACGCTCGATTTCGAAACCAGCTTCAGCCAGATTCAGTGCCATGTCATCGCGCACATCCAGAGTCTTGTCGTACGGCGGAACAGGGAAGTAGCCGCCCTTCATACGAGTCTTGTAGCCCAGGTTGGGGGAGCCGTCCAGCTCGGTCTCACGGTCGCGGTTCCACCAGCCTTCGATGGAATCTACCTCGTAGAAACCGCGGTGTGGCTCAGAGGAGTAACGCACAGAATCAAAGAGATAAAACTCAGCTTCAGCGCCGAAGAAGCAGGTGTCGGCGATACCGGTTGACTCCAGGTACTCCTCAGCCTTGCGGGCTACATTGCGCGGGTCGCGGGAGAAGGCCTCATGGGTGAAGGGGTCGTTGACGAAGAACTTCACATTGAGGGTCTTCGCCTTACGGAAAGGATCAATTTGGGCGGTGGCCAGGTCCGGCATGAGGATCATGTCGGATTCCTCAATCGTCGTAAAGCCGCGAATCGACGATCCGTCGAACGCCAAGCCTTCTTCTACGACATCTTCATCAAACATGGATGCAGGAATGGAGAAGTGATGCTCGGTTCCAGGGACGTCCGTGAAGCGAACGTCTACAAACTCGACCTCCTCATCCTTGATGTACTTCATGGTGTCTTGGATGTTGTCGAAGGCCACGGGTGGATACTCCTTGAATACAGATCGTGTGCTCTCATCGATCGTACATGGATTCTGGCCCGTTTCGCTTCAAGCGCTTTCGAGCTCAGTAAAAAGTGCACTATCGTGAGTTCATGCCGAATAATGCTCGCGATGCTGCCCACCCGTATGCGCCACAGGACTGGCCAGGCCAAAACTTGGGCCTCCCAGAATTAGGACCTGGTGCGCAGGCAAGTGTGATGCGTCGCGCCATTGGTGTCCTCATTGATTGGTTTATTTGTTGGGGGCTTGCCGCATTCATTGTCACGTACACCCACACTTTCGGCGGAACAGCGACGTTGACCTATTTGCTGTGGGTGGTGCTGGGCATCATCACCGGTTGGTTGTTTGCCCGCACGCCAGGAATGGCAATCCTGGGCATGGGTGTCGCGCGTATCGACGAGCCGGGGAACACCGTCGGCCTTTGGCGCGCCGCTCTGCGCACCATCCTCACCGGTTTTGTGTTCCCCGCTGCGATCGTGGATGAGAATGGACGCGGTATGCACGACCGTGCCACGGGCACAACGGTGATTATGAGCTAATAATGAGCTCCTTAGTGGGGATGAGGTGTTCCGCCAAGTTCCTTGTTGAAGTCAATGTGGTGCTCGAATGCCCAGGTTTTGTCCGTAATCATGCGGGCAATGGCGAGCCCACCACCGATGTAGAGGACCACAAGAACCACATCTGTCATCTTTGTCAGCGCCAGTGCTGTCTCACCGAGTGCGAAATTGTATACGGAGGCGTAAATTGCCGGCCCCGGGATCATCACCACTGATGCCGGAATAGTCACGCTGACACGTGGGATTCGGGCAGCACGGCAAGCCAAGCTCCCCACCAGGCCGATGAACAGCGCTGCAAGGAAAGCAGCAAGGAAGCCACGCGCGCCGACGGTAAGTAGCGCAAGTCGACCTAGGTTGGCCAACATACCCACGCTTGCCGCGATGAGTGCCATGCGTTTCGACGAATTGAAGATCAGCGCGAAACCACCGACTGAGACAAAACTGGCTACCGCACCAGAAAGGAAATACTCCCAGTCGACGATGATGGTCTGCGCCGATGCCTCCGGTGTTCCAGAAAGCATGGTCACAACAGTCACGGTGAGCATGATCACCGTGATGACTTCTGCGGCGAAGACGAGTCGTGGAATGCCGGAGGTGAAGTCGAAGCGCGACAAATCCACGAATGCTGAGAACAAGGGAAAGCCCGGAATAAGGAAGAGCACTGAGGCGATAAAGCCAGGCGAAAGATCACTTGAGGTGGGGAAGATGCGGACCATGAGGAAGAACATCCCAGTCGCGGTGAGTGCGGATACGGCGGTGATGCCGAGGACGTTAAACCTTTCGTCGTGAAGCTTGATTCGCACAAATTTACCGGCAAGAACAGCGAAGAAAACAAACAGAGCCATCTCGTAGCCGAATTGATTGAGCACTGCGAATCCCGCGCACGCAAGTCCTGCCGCGATCATGCTGGTGACAATTCCCCAGCGCGGTGAGGGGATACTCTCGATCTGGTCGAGGTATTCATCGATCTCTTCGGCGGTGTGATACTCCTGCAGGAATCCGTGTGAGCCGGACTCTAAAGCCTCAATCCGCGAGGCATTAACTCCAGGCAGCGGCACATTTGCCACGACCGTGCGGAATTCATTTCCCTTGTGGAAGGTGCAGCTGATGGTGTTGAAACCGACAAGCACATCGGCATCAGAAAACCCCAGGGAGCGCGCGCAGCGTTTGACCGCGCGAATGACCCGGTAACCGGAGGAGCCCGCGGATAAAAGAAGCGTCCCATAACGCAGGGCAGCAGTAGCCTCCGCGGCCATATCTGAGTGTTGGTTCTCGCTCACAGATTCCTCGATCTAGGCCAGGCGGCGTCCCGCTGTGATGCCTGCGCGCTATTAACCTTAACGCTGCTGCATGCGGCGCATTCGGCGGTTCATACCAGACATGTTCTGCGCCTGGTGTGGCATGGGGCCCTTCGGCAATCCTGCGCGCTGACCACCGCGGACATTGTCCATGGCATCCAGCTTGGCGTTGAAGGCGTACACGTCATTCTTCTGGTAGTTCTTCGGCAGCTTGAGCAGGTGGCGCTGTAGTTTCTGCGGAGGCACTTGGCCTTCGCCGGAACCGACGTACACCTCATGGATCGGCACACCAGCGAGCAGGCGGTCAACACGCTTACGCTCTTTGTCCATGAGTGGCTTTAGGCGCTTCGGGTCGCCCTCGCCCACGAGGACCACGCCTGGGTTGCCCACCACGCGGTGGACCGTATCCATGTTCGTGTTAGCAGCCACAGCTGTCTTGGTCAGCCACACAATGCCCATGGAGTTGCGCATATTCTCCAGCGTCCAGCCGGCAGCACCCGGGGTATCGCCGATCTCCTCATACATGGAGTTCTCAAGGCGACGGGTGAACAAAAACATAGCTAGCAAGAAGCCAAAGCCGATGCCCGGAACCAGCATGAACCACTGGCCATTGAACAGCAGACCAATGAGGAAGAACGCGAGGGCTACGCCAACAATAGCCAGCAGCATGATCGGGATGAGCATCTTGTCCCGCTTGCGCTGCATATTAAAGGCCTGCCACACCTGCGAGCGGGTCTGCTTCCGCTTGGCGCGCTTAGCGGTGCGCTGTTCCTTCTTCGCGGCTGCCTCAAGGGCGCGTTCGTTTTTGTCCTTAGCCATGCACACCAGACTACCCACCAGCACTGGGCCTTTCGAACTGGCGGATTCTAGCGTTCGTTGCAACGTTTCCTAGGTTCCGGTCAATCCTAGTAGTTCGGCCATGCGTTCTGCTGGGGTGTCGTAGTCCAGGGTCTTTCGCGGTCGATTGTTGAGTTTCAGGGCTACT